>CAVVWZ010000065.1:0-82093 GCA_963752035.1 uncultured delta proteobacterium
CGGTGAGAAGTAGTAAATCTTATATCTTTCATTCATCATGGTATTTTTATGAAATTTCCTGAACTGTTAGTACCGGCTGGTAACCTCGAAAAACTGAAGATGGCTGTTCACTGTGGTGCCGATGCAGTCTATCTGAGTGGAAAGCACTATGGATTACGAAGCTCTGCAGGCAATTTTACCCTCCCGGAAATGGAAGAGGGACTTGAGATTGCACACAGGGAGCAGGTTAAGGTTTATGTTACCCTCAATATCATTGCCCGGAACCATGACTTCATTGACCTGCCGGCCTATCTCGCATCCTTGAGTGACTTAGGGGTTGATGGTCTCATTGTTAGTGACCCGGGTATACTGGCACAGGTCAGGCAACTCGTTCCACATCTGCCACTCCATCTGAGTACACAGCTGAGCACTTCAAACTGGTACAGTGCAGATTTCTGGCAACAACAGGGGGTGTCCCGCATAAACCTTGCACGGGAGCTTTCACTTGAAGAAATTACTCTCATTAAGCAAAAGGTTCCTCTCGAAATTGAAATCTTTATTCATGGGGCACTCTGTGTTGCATATTCCGGCAGGTGTCTGTTAAGTACCTTTCTTGCACAACGGGAATCGAACAGGGGGGAATGTGCCCATCCCTGCCGCTGGAAGTATGCGCTCATGGAAGAAAAGCGCCCCGGTGTCTATTTTCCCATTACTGAAGACGAGAAGGGGAGTTATATATTCAATTCAAAAGACCTCTGTCTGATAGAGCACCTTCCGGAGGTGATTGCCACGGGAGTGGATGCACTCAAAATAGAGGGCAGGATGAAGGGCATTAACTATGTAGCAGGTGTGACCCGGATCTACCGCCATGCACTGGACTGTTTTAAAAAGAATCCTGAAACTTATCATTTCGATCCAGAATGGCTTGATGAATTGAGAAAGTTGAGCCACCGGGACTACACTACGGGATTTGCCCTTGGGGTGCCTTCAAGTGAAAGCTATACGTATACGACATCGGAGTATATCAGGACACACGACTTACTTGGGGTGATAACAGAAGTTATTCCTTCCGGCAACGATGATTTCACTTCTCAGGTGAAGCTCCATGTCCGCAATAAGGTTGTTTCCGGGGAACAGGTTGAGATTATAACGCGAGATTTACAGAGTTTTTATACGAGACTGGGAGAGATTGTCAGTGAAAAAGGAGAGGTGCTCCAGGCAGCACATCCCGGACAGGAGGTTGTGATCAACACAGATGTGCCCGTCAGTGTGAACGACCTGGTAAGAAAGAAAAGACCATAATGGCCTGTATATGAAATACCAGAACACTGTGCACCGGGCTGCGTGATCTCTCGATTTGAGATTATCGCTGTCCAGGGGGAGGAGTCTGATTCAACATATCGTGCTTGACATTACAGGGCATTCAATATATAGTATCAAAATTAATCATTTTCTCACTACTCCCCATGCTTCCGGGAGGCTGGTCGTTTTACTGCACTTGCTGGAGAGCTGTGGAAGGATTTATTAAGAGAAACTGTTTCTAACCATCCGGGATATGCCCTTAAGAAAAAATCATTTTTAACAAGAGGATACAGCTCTTTTCGGTTTATCCTGCTTAATCTATCCTATAGTTTTACTAAATTATAATCAGCTGTAGGATTATTTTTTAATTGACAAAAATTCATTTTATGCCTATATGTAGGGATTTTAAATGGGCAAATCAGTCAGTAAAAAGAATGAGCTGAGCATTCCTCTGGATGAAATTGGGGAAGCCGGTTATCATCTGTCCTGCACCAAGAAAATTGCATGGGTCAAAGATGTCTTACAGGAAGCCGGTGAGACTGGCTTCAGTGTCAGTGACGACGTCAAGCTACTCATAGATGTTTTCCGGACAGGTGATGGTTTCGAAATGCGAGGTATCATAACCACCACCGTCGCAATGGGTTGTGTGAGGTGCCTCGATAATTTCACTATTCCGTTCAAAACTGAATTTCACTACAGTCTTTGCTCCTCGGATGAAATGGGCTCCGGTCAAGATATGGAGGTCCACAAAGACGATTTAGATGTACTCCCCTATAAAGGTAATGTCATTGATCTCATCCCGCTGATCGGGGAACAGATCATAGTGAATCTTCCTGCAAACCCGATTTGCCAGGAATCCTGCAAGGGAATATGTCAGCAGTGTGGCGCAAATCTAAACCGTGCCAGCTGTCAGTGTGATAAGTCAGAGAGAAGGGGATCCGCCTTTGAGGTGCTCAAAGATTTCCAAGTCAAACAGAAACCCTAGCTTATGAGAATACGGTTATGGCGCTACCAAAGAGAAGACTATCAAAATCAAGAAAGAGAAAACGTCGCACCCACGATTCCTTATCCTTAGTGAATATGACGACCTGTGACCAGTGTGGTGAGGCGAAACTGCCGCATCATGTTTGTCCCCACTGTGGAACTTACAAAGGCCGCGAAGTGATACAGGTAGAAGAGATATAATCACCTATCCTGTACACTTGCACAGTACTCTTTTAAGAAAAAGACTTTTATAGGGCAATAATTAGCTGATGAAACGATCTCGCATTATTGGCACGGGTTCATATGTGCCTGAGAAGGTCCTTACCAACCAGGAGTTGGAAGAAATTGTTGACACCAATGATGAGTGGATTGTCACAAGGACTGGTATAAAAGAGCGAAGGGTAACAAGCAACGGTCAGTCATCTTCGACCCTTGCAACCAATGCCGCAAAAAAGGCTCTGGAAATGGCAGGGGTTGCCCCTGAAGAACTGGATGCAATTATTGTGGGAACCGTTACCCCCGATATGTTTTTTCCTTCTGTGGGATGCCTGGTTCAGGACGCCCTCGGGGCCAAAAATGCCGTTGCTTTTGACATTTCGGCAGGGTGTTCCGGATTCATCTATTCCCTCTCGGTTGCAGACTCGTTCATTACAAGCGGCAATTATCAGAAGATTCTGGTGCTGGGAACCGAGAACCTTTCCAAGGTAACTGATTACCAGGACAGGGGAACCTGTGTTTTGTTGGGAGACGGTTCAGGAGCAGTGGTATTAATCGGGGAGGAAGGGGATAGAGGTATCTTATCTACGCACCTGCACTCCGATGGAAGCTATAAAGATCTTCTCTTTCAACCTGGGGGCGGTTCGGCTGTTCCGCCTACTTATGAAAGTATCGATAACAGACTTCACTATCTGAAGATGGATGGCAATAAGCTCTTTAAAATTGCAGTTAAATCCCTCGAGGATGTTGTGGTTGAGACACTTGCTCACAATAACATTGAAGATAGTGATATTGACCTTCTCATACCCCACCAGGCTAATCTGAGAATCATCCAGGCTATTGCTAAACGATTGAACCTGCCTGAAGAAAAGGTTTTCGTTAATATCCACAAGTACGGTAATACATCATCAGCTTCTATCCCCATTGCGTTAGATGAGGCCAACAGATCAGGAAGGATCAAAGAAGGCGACCTGTTGCTCTTAAACGCTTTTGGTGCAGGCCTGACCTGGGGTGCCGCTGCGGTGAGGTGGTAACCGTTTTCTCATCGAATAATTAAACAAGATTAATTTACAAAGACAGGAGAAGAACTACATGGAATACGGATTTACGGAAGAACAAAAAGAAATTATTGAGCTTACCAGCAAGATTGCTAAGGAAAGAGTTTTGCCGGTAAGGGCCGAACTTGATGAAAGCGAAACATTCCCCTGGGATATTATTAAGATACTGGCTGATGCGGGCCTTTTTGGTATTTACATTCCTGAAGAATATGGGGGATTAGGGTTCGGAAACCTTGAAAATTGTCTTGCCGTCGAAGAACTCAGCAAGGTCTGCATAGGTGTGTCCGTTTCTTTTGCTGCAAGTGGATTAGGCTGCTACCCAATATTGCTCTATGGGAGTGAGGAGCAGAAAAAACACTACCTTCCCATCATTGCGTCCGGTAAAAAATTGGCAGCTTTTGGTATTACCGAATCCGCGGCCGGAAGTGATGCTGCGTCTATTCGCACCACGGCGGTAAAAGATGGCAATGAGTATGTTTTAAATGGTGTGAAACAATGGATTACCAATGGGGGGGAGGCTGAGATCTATTCAGTCATCGCAATAACTGATAAGAAAAAGGGACCGAGGGGAGCAAGTGCCTTCATTGTTGAAAAGGATACCCCGGGATTTTCCTTCGGACTGAAAGAGAAGAAACTCGGAATCAGGTCTTCGGCTACCCGGGAACTGGTGTTTGAAGACTGTCGCATCCCCCAGGAAAACCTGATAGCCAGAGAGGGGATGGGTTTTATTGTTGCAATGAAAACCTTTGATCAAACCCGACCGGGTATCGCCGCTCAGGGTGTAGGACTGGCACAGGGTGCCCTCGATGCGGCCGTTGAGTATGCCCGGGAACGAGAGACCTTTGGGAAGCCCATTATTGCCCATCAGGCTGTGCAGCATATGCTCGCCGATATGGCAACGCAGATTGAGGCGGCACGGGCCCTTACCTACCTTTCAGCCCGGACTGCTGATACCAGGTCAAAAGATTTGCCCAAGGTTTCGGCCATGAGTAAGCTCTTCGCTACCGATGTTGCCATGAAAGTAACAACTGATGTGGTGCAGATATTCGGTGGCTATGGTTACATGAGGGACTATCCTGTTGAAAAGATGATGCGGGATGCAAAAATTCTGCAAATTTATGAAGGCACCAATCAGATTCAGCGTAATGTCATAGGACAGCACCTCATTAAGGAAAGTGCCAGCAAGAAGTAACCGTGCTGCTTGAGAGAGAGACATGTCAGACATAGGATTTATTTTCCCCGGACAGGGTTCCCAGCACGTAGGGATGGGAAAAGAACTGGCAGACAATTTTAAGGTGGCCCGTGAAACATTTGAGGAAGCGGATGAAGCCTTGGGATTCAGCATTTCCAGTCTCTGCTTTGATGGTCCTGAAGAGGATCTTAAGCTTACCCAGAATACACAGCCTGCTATCCTCACCATGAGTGTTGCAGGTTTGCGGGTGTTGTCCGAAGAAACGGGGATACAGCCTGCACTCCTCGCAGGACACAGCCTGGGTGAATACTCTTCCTTGACGGCTGCAGGTGCTATAGGGTTTGCGGATGCCGTGCGAACGGTCCGGCTTCGGGGTACCTTTATGCAGGAGGCGGTGCCTCCGGGGGAGGGTGCTATGGCGGCCATTCTGGGATTGGAAGCTGGCGATGTGGATGAGATCTGCAAACAGGCTGCCCAGGGTGAGGTTGTTTCACCTGCAAATTTCAATTCCCCGTGGCAGATAGTTATTTCAGGCCATGCTGGAGCGGTATCCCGGGCGGTGGAGTATGCGATGGAACGAGATGCCAAGAAAGCTGTGATGCTGGCGGTTAGTGCTCCTTTCCACTGCAGTTTGATGAAACCTGCTGCGGAAAAGCTCAAAGAGGCGCTCAAAGACATACCGGTATCTGACATCAGTATTCCGGTAATTTCTAATGCCGATGCTTCACCCTATCCGTCAAAAGATGAGATTAAACAGCTCCTGGTAAAACAGGTAGATCACCCGGTGCGCTGGGATGAATCTATGAGAGAAGTTGCGAAAAGAAACATAGCAGCGGTTATTGAGATAGGCCCCGGAAAGGTGCTCTCAGGTTTGATGAGGAGAATAACCAAAGAGGTTAAGACTGCAAATCTGGAAAAGCCGGGAGACTTAGAAGGGTTGGCACAATACACGTAACCCTTTCAGGAGACTAAAGAGGCGAGAGGTATGGGAATTGAAAATAAGGTTGCAGTAGTAACAGGAGCTGCACAGGGTATTGGTAAGGCGATTGCAACCCTCCTTGCAAGTAAGGGGGCAACTGTTGTGGTGTGTGATATAAATCTGGAAATGGCACGTGAGACCGCCCGGGAGATAGAATCAGGTGGTGCTTCATGTCATGCAATCAGGGCGGATGTAACCCAGCTGGGTGATGCAGACCAGATTGTCAAAGAGACTGTGGAGCAATGCGGTTCGCTCGATATTTTAGTCAATAATGCGGGTATTACCAAGGATAATGTTCTCTTGAGAATGAAAGAAGAACAGTGGGACCAGGTAATGGCAGTTAATCTCAAGGGAACCTTTACCTGTACCAAGGCTGCTATCAGGGTCATGATGCGCCAAAAAAAAGGAACCATTATTAACGTTGCCTCTATTACCGGGCTCATGGGCAATGCCGGTCAAGCGAATTACTCTGCATCTAAAGCGGGTGTGATTGGGTTTACCAAGGCGGTTGCCCGTGAATATGCAGATCGTGGTATAACGGTCAATGCCGTAGCTCCGGGCTTTATTGCAACTGCCATGACTGATGCAATTCCTGAAAAAGAGAGAGAAGCACTGATTGACCAGATACCACTGAACAGACTCGGTAGTCCTGAGGATGTGGCCAATGCGGTTTATTTCTTGGCGTCTGAAGAGGCAAGCTACATAACAGGTCAGGTAATAAGTATAAATGGTGGATTGTATATGTAAATGATGTTAGAAAAAGGGGAGGTAAATGAACATGAGTGTTGATGAGAAAGTAAAAAATGTTATAATCGAACAGTTGGGTGTAAGTGCGGATGAGGTAGTACCTGAAGCTTCCTTTGTGGATGACTTGGGTGCGGATTCTCTTGATTTGGTTGAGCTGGTAATGGTTCTCGAAGAAGAATTCGGACAAGAGATTCCTGATGAAGCTGCAGAAAAGATCCAGACGGTTCAGGATGCCATAAGCTACATTCAAAGCACTTCGAAAGAGTAGAAGAGTTACTAATCCATGCTTTATTGTAAAAGGAGCTCTTCTTTACCTCAAAAGGGGAAGGCAGGAAAGTGGATAAGAGAGTCGTCGTAACGGGAATGGGAATGGTCAGCCCTCTGGGGATTGGCGTTAAAGAGAACTGGGAGGCAATCTGCCAGGGTAAATCGGGTCTTGGACTCATCACCAGGTTTGATACCACTGATTTTCCGAGCAAAATCGCCGGGGAGGTGAAAGGGTTCAATCCCGAAGATTACGTAGATAAAAAAGAGACGAAGAAGATGGATATTTTTATCCACTACGCTCTTGCTTCCGGCATGATGGCCCTTAAGGATTCCCAAGCTGAAGATTGATGAGAGCAATGCAGATCGTGTTGGTGTTCTGGTTGGAGCTGGGCTGGGTGGTTTATCGACTATCGAGAAATATCACACTATCCTGCTTGAACAGGGTCCAAAAAAGATATCACCCTTTTTCATTCCCATGCTCATCGTTAATCTTGCTCCCGGTCAAATCTCCATCTATTTTGGCGCCCGCGGGCCCAATAGCAGTGTTGTGACGGCTTGTGCTACCGGCAATCATTCCATAGGAGAGGCAGCCAGGATTATCCAGCGGGGAGATGCTGATGCGATGATAGCCGGAGGTGCAGAATCTACCATTACTCCACTGGCTGTTGGCGGGTTTTCTTCAATGAGAGCGCTTTCAACCAGAAACAGTGAGCCGGAAAGGGCAAGTCGTCCCTTCGAAAAGGATCGAGAGGGTTTCGTGATCGCAGAAGGGGCCGGTCTTCTTATCTTAGAGGAACTGGAACATGCCCGTAAGAGGGGGGCTCCCATTCATGCTGAGATTATTGGCTTTGGCTGTAATGGGGATGCCTACCATATATCTGCCCCTTCTCCCAATGGTATAGGAGCCGCCCGCTGTATGGAAGTTGCGATGAAAGATGCGAAAATCAATTATACGGACATTGACTATATCAATGCCCACGGCACTTCCACTCCCTTAAATGATCTGTCTGAGACCATGGCAATGAAGACCGTTTTTAAAGATCGTGCCAAAAAGATACCGGTCAGTTCTACCAAATCAATGACGGGACACCTGCTTGGTGCTGCGGGAGGGGTGGAAGCAGTATATAGTATTCTTGCCATCAAGCACGGGATTATTCCACCCACCATCAATTATGAAACTCCTGATCCGGAGTGTGATCTCGATTATGTTCCCAATGTTCCCCGGGAGGCAAAGGTGCGCACAGTCATGTCTAACTCTTTCGGGTTTGGCGGGACAAACGCCACACTGATCTTTCGGGAATTTACCAACTGATGTTAGCTCTATGAAAATATGTATTGGCTGTGATCACAGGGGTATTGATCTCAAAGAGAGGTTAAAAGCATTCTTAGATAAAGAAGGGTGTACTGTTGTTGATAAGGGTACCTCAAGTGAAGAATCGGCTGACTATCCTGATTTTGGTGCCCTGGTTTCGAAGGATGTTTCGCAGGGTGTGTGTGATCGAGGGGTTCTCATTTGCAGTACCGGTGTGGGCATGTCAGTAGTGGCCAATAAATTTCCCCACGTGAGGGCAGCCCTCTGTGCGGATGTTGCTACAGCCAGGCAGTCTCGTGAACATATTGATGCCAATGTACTGGTATTGGCGGGAAGTCGCATTGATGATGAAACAGCCAGTCTGATCGTAAAAACCTGGCTGGAGACACCCTTTGAGGGTGGACGACATCAAAGAAGATTAGAAAAAATTGCACAGATTGAAGAACAGCTCTTCAAGGCCTGACCGCTATTCCTGGATACATCTCTTCTTAACAGGCTTCCCACCGCTCCGTCTATAAATCCTTAGTTTTTATACAATGTGAAGTCATGACACGACCAAGCTGGGAAAGATATTTCATGGATATAACCCACCTGGTAGCTAAACGTTCTACCTGTATAAGACGTCAGGTCGGGGCTATCCTGGTAAAAGATAAGAGGGTTTTAGCTACCGGCTATAACGGGGCTCCTTCAGGCATAGCACATTGTCTGGATGTTGGCTGTCTCAGGGAACAGAATAAGGTTCCCTCGGGTGAGCGGCATGAACTCTGCAGAGGTTCACACGCTGAACAAAATGCTATCGTGCAGGCAGCTGCTCACGGCACCTCCATAAAAGATGCCGTTCTTTTTTGCACCAATCTTCCCTGCAGTATTTGCATCAAGATGATTATCAACGCGGGCATAAAATCCGTTTTTTACGAAGATGGATATCCTGACAGCTTGTCCGAGGACCTGATTAAAGAAGCAGGGTTGACATTGACAAACATTCAAAAAAGTGTAAAATAGAAAATCTATTTTCCTCCCTTACCCACAGCTAATAGATTCTCCCATCTGCTATACGTAATGATAGTCCTCAAAGGTGTACTGACCTACTTAATAACAAAGGAGAAAGACCATGAAGTGTCCCTTTTGCATCAGCTTGGATAATAAGGTGATCGATTCACGCTTGAGCAAGGATGGAACGGTGGTAAGACGACGCCGGGAATGCATTGAGTGCCAGCGGCGTTTTACTACCCATGAACGGGTTGAAGAAATGCTGCCGGTTGTAATCAAAAAAAATAGCAGGAGGGAAATTTTTGATCGTGGCAAAATCCTTTCAGGTGTTCAGAAGGCCTGCTCTAATCTTCCCATCAGTATTGAATCCATCGAGGGCTTGGTAGACCGGGTTGAGCGGTACTTTCAGGACAGGGGAGATAAAGAAATTGATTGTACCGAAATCGGGGAAGTTGTCATGCGTGAACTCAATCAGCTCGATGCAGTTGCCTACGTGAGATTTGCTTCAGTCTACCGTCAGTTCAAGGACATTACTGAATTTATGACTGAAATAAAAGAGCTGTTAAGCACACGGGAAGATAAGGGACGAAAAAAGGGACAGAAAGGGTAAAGGGATTATGAATGTTTGAAACCTATATGAAGGTTGCTATTGCTCAGGCCAAAAAGGCCCGTGGCAGAGTTAGTCCCAATCCTCTGGTAGGTGCGGTTGTTGTTAAGAAGGGTGAAATAGTAGGTATGGGCTACCACCATCGAGCGGGCAGCCCCCATGCTGAAATCCATGCCCTGGCTACGTGCGGGGCGAAAAGCCCGTAATGCTGATCTGTATGTTACCCTTGAACCCTGCTGTCACTATGGAAGGACCCCTCCCTGTGTGGACGCTATTGTAGAGAACAACATCAAGAATGTTATTATTGGCATGACTGATCCTAATCCCCTTGTTTCAGGGAAAGGAGTGGCACGTCTCAGAAAAGCAGGGATCGGTGTTGAGAGTGGTATTTTAGAGGAAGAGTGCAGAAGGTTAAATGAAGTTTATATTAAATATATTACCCGGAAAACTCCCTTTGTTATCCTCAAAGTTGCTTCTACCCTCGATGGTAACATTGCAACCAGGACCGGAGATTCCCGTGGTATCAGCTGCGAGCAATCTCTTCGGGTTGTGCACCAACTGCGGGACCAGGTTGATGCCATAATGGTGGGAATCGGAACTGTCAAGGCCGATGACCCGCTCCTTACCACGAGATTGCAAAGGAAAACAGGGAAAGACCCTATACGGATTATTGTGGACAGTTCTTTGAGTATCTCACCCCGGGCAAAGGTGTTTAATCGGGGTTCTGAGGCCGGTGTTATTGTTGCAACTACAAACAGGGCTTCCCTTCGGAAGAAGGAACACCTTGAACAGATGGGGGTCCGGATTATCTCCGTAGCTTCAAAAGGCGGTGCTGTTAGCCTGAAACCCTTGATGAGAGCTCTTGGTAAATTAGAAGTTACCAGTATCTTGCTTGAAGGAGGAACACGGCTTATTACCTCCGCCCTCAATGAAGACATAGTAGATAAAATCTTTTTTTTCTATGCCCCCAAGATACTGGGTGGTAGACTGGCTCATGGTATCACTGCCGGAAAAGGTGTTGATAAAATCAGGCAGGCACTTAAAGTACGGGACTTAACGGTGAAGAAATGTGGTGATGATGTCCTTGTAGAAGGCTATTTGAAGAAAAAGGGTGCCGGGTTCAGGGTGCAGGATAACATCAGATAGCAATGTAAATGCAGAGTAAATTACAAGATCCACAAATAGATGCAAGACGCATGATGCAGGATAAAGGACGTGATGCGAGTATGGGAAGTATGTTTACGGGATTGATAGAGGATATAGGTACCATTGAAAAGCTGGAGAGGAAAGGGGAGGGTGCACTGCTGGTGTTGAGCCATACCGCTGTGCTTGATGATCTGAAACTGGGTGATAGTGTTGCTGTGGATGGTGTGTGTCTTACCATTACTGAATTGGGTGCTCAAAGCTTCAGTGCCGAAGCATCTGCTGAAACAATGCGGAGAACTACTCTTGATAATAAAAAACCCCATGAACAGGTTAATTTAGAACGTGCACTCAGGCTCACTGATCGTCTCGGTGGTCATCTGGTAACCGGGCATGTGGATGAAGTAGGGACGATTGTTTCAGCAGTACCGGAAGGGAGTTCTTGGAAGATTACCATTACCGTAAGCCCGAAAACTACCCGCTATATTGTAGAAAAAGGCTCTGTAGCTGTAGATGGTATCAGCCTTACCGTTAATGAAGTAAGGGATGATCGTTTCAGTGTCAATATTATTCCCTATACAGGCGCACAAACAACCTTAATTACCAAGCGGACAGGCAATAAAGTTAATATCGAAACTGACATTATTGGTAAATACCTTGAGAGGCTTGTTGACAGGAAGCCTCAAGGGAAGCTGGATGCCCGCTTTTTAGCCGAGCATGGCTTTTTATAGAAAAATAGGATATACTTTTACTGTAATTTATTTTCACATGAGATTGCCGCACCTAACGGGCTCGCAAAGGCTAGAAAAAAGAAATGAAACTCTGATGAACTCAGTAGTGTGTGGCAGGTAAGGGAGGAACTGGCATGTCAATAAGTACTGTTCAGGAAGCACTTGAGGATATCAAGCAGGGAAAAATGGTTATCCTCTGTGACAACGAAGACCGGGAAAACGAAGGTGATTTGACCATGGCTGCGGAGAAAGTTACGCCGGAGGCAATCAATTTCATGGCAAAATATGGAAGAGGACTTATCTGCCTTTCCTTAACCGAAGAACATATAGCTCAGCTTGAGCTGCCCATGATGGTTGAGGACAACACCTCTGCCTTTGAAACTGCTTTTACAATTTCAATTGATGCTAAAAAGGGAACGACTACGGGTATATCGGCGGAAGATAGAGCTGTTACTATTCTCGCTGCTATTGCTGACGATGCGAAACCGGACGATTTGGCCCGTCCGGGTCATATCTTTCCCTTAAAGTCGCGAAAGGGTGGAGTGCTGTTGAGAACAGGGCAGACAGAAGGGTCGGTTGACCTTGCGCGCATGGCGGGATTAAAGCCCGCTGGTGTCATCTGTGAAATTATGAAGGACGACGGCACCATGGCCCGCATGCCTGATCTGGAATTGTTTGCTAAGGAACATGGATTGAAAATTATAACCATCGCTGATCTGATCAACTACAGGCTGCAGTTTGAATCCCTTGTCAGGCGGGTTGTTACCACTACT
Source organism: uncultured delta proteobacterium (assembly GCA_963752035.1). Lineage (GTDB taxonomy): Bacteria > Desulfobacterota > WTBG01 > WTBG01 > WTBG01 > CAVVWZ01. The sequence goes on from CAVVWZ010000065.1 coordinate 12,281, forward strand.
ATGCCTACCTGCTACGGTGGTGAATTCAATGCAATAATTTACGAAAGTCAAGTAGAGCACAATCAGCATATCGCTCTTTTCAAGGGAACATGGAGTGAAGATGACGAGGTGCTGGTGAGGGTCCATTCCGAATGCCTTACCGGTGATGCCCTGGGATCTGAGCGGTGTGACTGCGGTGAGCAATTGCATGCAGCCATGAAGAAGATAGATGATGAGGGAAAAGGGGTGATTGTTTATATGCGGCAGGAAGGGCGTGGCATTGGATTTGTGAATAAGATGAAGGCCTATGCCCTCCAGGATGAAGGAAAAGATACGGTTGAAGCAAACGAGGCACTCGGTTTTGAGCCCGACCTTAGGGATTATGGAGTGGGCGCTCAGATCATTCGTGACCTGGGGATCCGTAAAATGCGTTTGATGACCAATAATCCGAAAAAAATTGTTGGTCTGGAAGGATATGGTTTGATTGTTAGCGAGCGGGTTGCCATGGAAATGGAACCAAAGGGAACTAACGTGAGGTATTTAAAAACAAAGCAAAAAAAGTTGGGACATCTCTTGAATGTTGACTGAGCAGTCTTCGGTAATTGGGAACTGTCAAGGCCTCGTGAAAAGAATAAGAAACTATGAAACCACAGAGCGCACAGAGGAAAACTCTGTGTTCTCAAAAGAATCTTTCTTAATAGATATGTTGATTCTCTGTGTTCTCTGTGGTGTGGTTTTACAATACTGATAAGTTCATAAGGAGGGAAGTATGGCAAAGAAGATTATAGAAGGGGCATTAAATGCCAAAGGGATGAGATTTTCCATTGTGGTCTCCCGTTTCAATGATTTTATTAATTCAAAACTGTTGGATGGTGCTCTGGACGGACTTTCACGGCATGGGGCAGATGATGACAACATTTCCATTGTAAGGGTTCCAGGGTCGTTTGAAATTCCGCTGGTGGCACAAAAATTGGCTAATTCGGGGAACTTCGATGCCATCATTTGTTTAGGAGCGGTCATACGGGGTGCTACTCCCCATTTTGAGTACATTAGCGCAGAGGTTACCAAGGGTATCGCTAAAGTAACCCTTGATTCCGGTATTCCTGTTTCCTTCGGTATACTAACCACAGATAACATCGAACAGGCAATAGAGCGGGCAGGCACCAAGTCTGGCAATAAAGGGTGGGATGCAGCCTTAGCAGCTGTTGAAATGGTTAATCTCTTAAAAGCAGTTTAACAGATACTATACTTCCCGGGGAGACTGTGCGTTGGGGAAGAGATCAAAATCAAGAGAGATTGCCCTGCAGGTTCTCTATCAAATTGATATGGGTGAGGGAGATGCTGATGAGGCCTTTAATCTTTTCTGGCATCACTTTACACCTTCAGAGAATCTGAAAGACTTTTCACGGCTGATTGTCCAGGGGGTGCATCACCATCTTGAGGAGATTGATGCCATCATTGAGCACTATTCTGAACATTGGCGGTTGAAGCGGATGACCATTGTTGACAGGAATATTCTGCGTTCAGCAATTTATGAATTACTCTTCTGCGCTGATGTTCCGACCAAGGTTGTCCTCAATGAAGCTGTTGAGCTGGGGAAGAAATTTGGTTCGAATAAGTCAGGATCATTTGTCAATGGTATTCTCGATAAAGTAGCCCACCGCATAGACAGAGTACAAGCCTCCGAAGCACCGTAAACCAATGGGAGATTCATGAGTAATAACAAATACTTGCACATCTTTTTTTATTTTTTAGTCCTCTTGCAAGCACCTCAAAAAATCTCAAGAAAACTTACCACAACTTAATCAAATCCCCCAATTCCACCGCAGTTTTCCCGCAATTTTGGAGGTCATTAACAGCTCTCTTGCATATAAAGCAGATGTGCTCACTTGTTTGGTGTGAGGAAAGGTTAGTTGGGTAAAAGTTGAATAGAGGATATTTGTTTTTCTAATAGTATCACAGGGCCTTATAATTTTAAACGTGTCACCTGCTGTACACGTTCCTCCATTTGGCCCATTAGGAATGTCAGGACAGTTATCATCATTATCAAAAAATCCATCGTCATCGGTATCAGGGACAGATGTTGCACTTGGGCTTTCTGGATAACCATATAAGCTAATTTGCAGGATATTACTTTTTTACGATTTTTGATTGACAAACCAGTATTAATTGAATTATCTAATAAGTAATAAGCATTTGCAATGAAACTTTTTTTTAATTAACATGCATTAAAGGAGGGAACATGAAAAAAATCAGCTACGTAACCTTATTTGTATTCTTACTAGTTTCTGCAGGATGTGCGAACATGTCACAAAAAACCAAGTGTGTTATGAAAACTGCAGCAACGGGTGCAGTAGTTGGTGCAGGTGGAGGTGCAGCGCCGACAGTGATGGCGGTAATAGGAGGCAGGCAGCAATCGGATTTGGTGCAGGTGCACTTGTTGGTGGTTTAGTGGGACTGCTGGTCTGCCAGGGAGACGTGGATACAGACGGAGATGGTGTACCCGATGACCGCGACAAGTGTCCTAACACACCACCTGGCTGTCCGGTAGATGAAAATGGCTGTGCCAAGGACACAGACGGTGATGGCGTAAAAGACTGTGTCGACAAGTGCCCGAACACACCGAAGGACTGTCGTCCGGTAGATGCAAATGGCTGTGCTAAGGACACCGACGGTGACGGCGTAAAAGACTGTATCGACAAGTGCCCGAACACACCGAAGGACTGTAAGCCGGTAGATAAGAATGGCTGTGCCGCTGACTCCGACGGTGACGGTGTAAATGACTGCCTGGATAAATGTAAGGGAACTCCTAAAAATACCAAGGTAGATAAGAACGGATGTCCTCCTGTTGGTGAGGAACTGCTGATTCTTACCGGTATAAACTTTGCGTTTGACAGTGCAAAACTGGACAAAGCTTCAGAAACAATCATTGACAGGGCTGTTCAAAACCTCAAGAGAAATCCAAAGATGAGCGTGCTCATAGAAGGTCATACCGACAGCGTTGGTGCTGAAGACTATAATATGGGACTTTCGGTTCGCAGGGCCCAGGCGGTGAAAGATTATATTGTTTCTCAGGGTATTGCGAAAGAAAGACTGAGCATAAAGGGTTTCGGTGAGTCACAACCTCTGGAATCTAACGACACCAAGGAAGGAAGAGCGCAAAACAGGCGGGTTGAGTTTGTAGTGCTTACAAAATGATGAATTAGCTCAGGTGTTACTCTATTTTTACGGCATAGAGCTACATTTCTCGTTTATACATAAACCGGAGCAGGGGCTTTAGGAAAAGTCCCTGCTTTTCGTTTGTGCGCCCGGCAGGGCGCACCTACTTGGAGGTGCAAGTCCTCTACCGACCCGACAGGGGGAATGGTTAGCTTAACGGCAAGGAGTCCATCGCGAGGTGGAATCCGAGAGGTAGAAGCTGGGTGCTTATAGGGCATCAGGTATTGAGGTCAAGAAACAGATTAACCCTGATAGTGTTTGTCTCCCCGAGACAACCCTTTCCATCTACGATTTGTCCATAACCACTGATCGGGATATTCCCTGATATAAAATTCTATTCGCTTCGTAAAGGCACTGGTTATGGTACGAATGTCTTCTGATTGGTTCCCTGAGAGATTACACTGTAGCGCAGGTTCGATGATGATTTTGTGGGTGTTGTCCTTTTGCCGGACTATGAAAAGGGGAACAAGAGCTGCTCCTGTTCTGAGAGAGAGTACGGCCGGACCAACTGCAGTGGGTGTTTTGTGACCGAAAAAATCTACCTCTACCCCGCCATGGCGTTTATATTCATCAGCGATGAGGCAAATAACCTGGTTTTTTCTCAAACAGCTTAACATCTTCTTCTGGCATGCCTTAAAGGGTGTGGTGGAAATCCACTTTTGCCCCAATTCTATCCTCACCTTGTCAAATATCCGTGCAAGTGGTTTATTCTCCGGGTCGTTAAGGAGCATATAAAAGGGGTAGTTTTCCTGTCTCATAAAGGATCCTAAAAGAATGAAGCTTCCAAAGTGTGCACTGAAGGCGATAACGCCCTTACCGCGGGCAAGGGCCTCATCCAGATGATGCTTTCCCTCGATGGTGGCAATGCCATCAACTTTTGAGCGGAAGCGGCTAGCCAGATAAGCACATTCGAAAATGCCTTTAAGCATATCCGTTCCCATCTTGTGTGCAATGTCTCTTTTCTCTTCATCCTGTAGGTGTGTGCCGAAGGCAACCTCCAGGTTGCCATAAGTAGTTCGCATATGCCTTTTTAAAAGGACCCCTGCTGCAGTTGAGAGCCAGCTGGCAGAGGCATACGACACCTTGAGGGGGAGAAAAGGAATGATACGAAAGGGAATCAAGATTCCCAGTGCTGCAGACCAATCTTTCACCCACCGTGCTGTTTTTTTGAGTGATTGTATCATAACAGACGAGTTGCAGGATTGCTTGGAGTACAGGATATTGGATTAATTGATAATCCTCAGTCACCAATCTTTCCCAGGTAAAGGATCTTCTCAATCCTAGATATTCTAGGCAATTTTATTCTGACTTCTGACTCCTGTACTTCTGACATTCTGTTGCAAGTTTGCAGTTTATTCCTCTACACACTTAATATCCCGTATCTTTAGCTGAACGTTCCTTGTTCCCTGCCACTCATTTATCTGGGGGATAAAGGCTATTTTAACCTTTGTTTTACCCTGGGGGGAAGAGTTCGGGGCACCGTTCAGAACCGGAGAAAATCGCTCTGCCAGGTTGAATCCTATGGCGTCATAGGAGAAGACTCTCTTCTTTAATTTTCATCTTTAAATGACCCTTGCCAACCACCCGTGAGCTGTATGAGTCAAATGCCAAAGAGCTCAGGAGAGGTTCGGGATTGGAGAGGCCAAATGGTTCGAGCAGGGCAATTTCCTGTATCAGTTTTTCGGAAACATCCCGTAAATTGACCTCAGCATCAATCAGAATGGAAGGGACCTTTTCAACTTGAGATATAGATTCAGAAACCACTTTATCAAAATGGTTCTGAAAGGCATCAAGCTGATCCAGTGAAATAGTAAGGCCTGCGGCGGCGCGATGACCCCCATAGTTGCTGAGCAGGTGAGCACATGCCTTCAATCCTTCATAGAGGTCAAATGAGTCGTGACTCCTTGCCGAACCCCTGCCTATACCCTTTTCTTCATTACATGAGATGAGGATGGAGGGCTTGTAGTATTTATCAAGGAGTCGGGAAGCACAAATGCCCATTACCCCGGGGTGCCAGTCAGAGGCTGCAAGGACGATTGATTTACGTTCCTCCCATTTCGGGGTTGCTTCAAAGATTTTGCAAGCCTCCTTTACAATACGAGCTTCCAACTGCTGTCTTTGTGTGTTTTCCTGCTCTAGTTGGAGGGCCAGGTCCTCTGCTTTTTTGCGGTCCGTTGTGGTTAGTAATTCTACTGATCGGGCGGCCTGAGTCAAACGTCCCGGTGCATTGATTCTGGGGGCAAGCCTGAATGCCACGAGGTAAGAGGTGATAGTGGATGCTGAGAGCCCGCATACTTCCTTGAGTGCTTTTATGCCTATGCGATCTCCACGGGTCAGTTCCTGCAAACCGTATTTCACAAGGATACGGTTTTCATCAATAAGAGGCACCATATCTGCGATGGTGCCGAGTGCAACGAGATCCAGGTATTTTTTTAAGTTAGGTGCCGTTGTGCCGTTAAAAAATCCCTTATCCCGTAAACTTTTTCGCAGGCCCATGAGCAGGTTAAATGCCACTCCTACCCCTGCAAGTCCTTTAAAAGGGAAGGTGCAATCCCTGCGTTTGGGATTTATAACTGCATAAGCCGGGGGAAGCTGTTCGGGAACTTCATGATGATCAGTGATTATCACATCCATTCCGTTTTGCTGGGCAAAGTGAACCTGGTTTACTATCTGAAATCCCACAGTCAATGGTGATGAGAAGCTGTTTTCCCTGTTCACGAAGTTTTTCCAAAACCTGCTCATGTAAACCGTATCCCTCCTCAACCCTTCCCGGGATGAAGAATGAAACCTGGGCACCCACCTCTTGAAGGAAGAGAAACAGGAGAGAGGTTCCGGTTACGCCATCAACATCATAATCCCCGTACAGGATAATCTGTTCCCCCTCTTTTATGGCATGACAGATGCGGTCAACGGCCTTTTCCATATCTTTCATTAAAAAAGGGGAATGGAGGTTGCTCAATTTGGGGGAAAGGAATATCTCGGCTTCTTCGGGTGTTGTTATATTGCGGCTGGCTAACAATTGAGACAAGAGCGGTGAAATACCTAACTCTGGAGAAAGGCGCTGTTGAATGTCCTGGAATTGTGGGCGTAGTTCCCACTTTTTTTCGTGGTTTGTAATTTTCACTGAGACTGTTCCCGCTTGTATCGACCAACAATCATCGGATAGTAAGTACCGTAATGTTCGGATTATTGTGCAAATCTTAGGTTGGGGAGCATAGTATCAAAATGAACTGCCAAGTCAAGGGGAGAAAAGGGCAGGGACAGGAGTCGCTGATTTTATGATATTTTTAGAATGTAAAAAAACCGGCAGGCCTCAATTTACGTAGGTGGTAGTATGTTGTGCTTTTTAGGGATGAATGGTGAGCACAAGATCTTATATGTTTGGCAGGGAGTAAAAAGACATGGGGATGGGTCAGACAATATTATGATAATCTATTTCATTTTATAGAACCAGATTTCATACATCCGCGGATCGGTTTTAAAACTTACATCCGATCAGACTTTGTGGATGCGATAAACTCCATTAGAAGAGGGTATTCCTTTATCAAAGCGGATATAAACTGGGGGAGGATGGTAGCTTAAGAAAAAAACACCTTGCAAAGGATTTTTACTCCTGCCTTTATGGTACCCGACAGGGTGCCGGTAACCTTTGACTTCCCTATCCGTTTTCGGTAGTTAACCGGTATCTCGGCAATGGTTAGCCTATTTTTTATCGCTTTAATCTGCATTTCTACCGTCCATCCATAATTTTTATCCCGCATGTCAAGTTTCTGAAGTTGATGAGCCCGTATTGCCCTAAAAGGTCCTAGATCAGTATAGTGATAGTGGTAGATGATGTTAATCAACCAGGTGGTTAATCTGTTTCCCCAGTATGCCTGGGGAAGGAGCGCTTTTCTTCCGTTATGATGAGCCATCCTTGACCCAAGGACAAGGTCAGCTTCTCCCTTGAGGATAGGTGTAATGATTTTGTTCATCTCATCGGGGTAATCACTGTAATCACCATCAAGAAACACGATAACATCAGGATTATCAGCGGATGCAATCCCCTTCAAACAGGCGGCACCGTATCCTCTCACTTCCTCTTTCACTACACGGGCACCTGCCTCTTGAGCAACCGTTATTGTGTTGTCAGTAGAACCATTATCGACGACTATTATCTCATCGGGCAGGTCCTTGGGGATATCCCTGATGACGAGACCGATGGAGTCCTGTTCATTGAGCACAGGTATGATTACAGAAACTTTTAAGGTATTCTTTTGCATTGGCCAATACACTTAACGTTTTGAATGCACCAATCGCTGGCTTCTTTTCCTGAATCCTTGTATTCCATCAAACAGTAACAGGCCATAAAAGGGAACATATTCAAGAGTAACGACCAGCAGGTTTTCTTCCCACACCCCCGACGCTACATATCCTTTAAGTACCCAGTATGAAAGAAATACAGAACCAGTAAGAAGAATCCAGGCCCTGTTTGGATAGATGACTAAAAACGGAACAATCCAGCAGACATACCAGGGATGTAAGACAGGCGTTACCAGTAAAAGGAGCCCAAGCACTATGAAGCCAATGAAATAGATTGACTGCTTATCTGTATCTAGATGCCTTTTTCTATACCAGAAAAAAAGTACACCTATGGTAAGCACTAGGAGGATGGCAGACATCCCCCGGGCGGTGGCCGGAGAAGGAAGGATCCAGATAAACAGAGAATATAGGGACCCGTTGAAAACCCACTCGTTTGAATAGATTATCAAGGACTGGAAAAGTTTTCTGCCCGCACCGAGAAATGGCAGGTAAGCCACACAGATGACAATTACAAAGAGTAAGGTGCTAAGAACCTTTTTCTTTTGCAGTATAAAAGGGAGGAAAATGAGTGGTAGCAATTTTCCAAGAAATGAAAGTGCCAGGGAAAGAATTGATGAAAAATTTTTTTCTTTTATGAAGAGATAGAAAGAAAGCATCAAAAAGAAAATTGCTGCACTGTCGAGATGTCCACTTCCCGCAAACTCCATGATGATAAGGGGATTCCACGCATAAATAATAATCCGGTTAAGGTCTGTTTTTAGTGTAAACAGGGTAAGCATCAGCACAACCATAGTGAGCAGATCAAAGATAACGAAGGTCAGTTTCATCATTTTGATGGACGGATGCAGCTGTGTGCTGACACTGAACATGAATTGATTCAAGGGTGGATAAATGGTGACAAAGTTCTTGTGGTTGATCTGAGGAAAGATTTCCTGGTCCCTCATATGCTCAAGCTGAGGGGCATCGGGCGCATACTCGAAAGGATTAATGCCCATTGAAACAAGTCTTCCTTCCCAGATGTAACGGTAGATGTCATCAGAAAGGGTCGGGGGACTAAGCCAGAGTACTATACGGAAACAAACGGCAAAGAAGACGATTGTCGTAATCACCGCCCTTTTGTTTGAAAATGGATCACTTTTTTTTCTGTCTGCATCTGTTTCTTGTGGTTGTGGTTGACAAGTTTTCAGGAGAAAAAGCGATGCCCCATAGAGAAGAAAGTTGAGGAAGAAAGCCACTTCACAGGCAACGATGGCAACCCTCAGATTACCCAGCGAGAGCAAAAGCAGATAACCGAGCACCTGACCTAATCCCAGCACTACCAGTATAACGAGTTTTGATTTCACTTTGTGACCGTTTATGTAAAGTAATTTTTCTTGTTAAAGAGTCCGACACTCAGGATGACAATATCACAGGATTCTGTCAAATAGATTTAATCTATGCCTTCCCTCTTGAGTATTGATATTATCTATTTGCTATAATGCTATATCCTATAGTAAAAGTAACAGCTTAAAAAGGAGAGTAATGTTCATCAGAAACCAATGGATAGGGAGGAAAATGTCTTATGGGTAAAGCATTGAAAGGATCATCGCGAACTATGATTATTTGTCTTTTCATTGTTATGTCTTTTCTTATTAAGGGGTGCATGCTTACCGATCCATTCCTCGGGCTTCTTATCTCAGGGGAAGACCTTGAAGCAAACCTCGACACAGCAGGTTTAACCATCATTGATGCCCGCACAGCCGGTTACGGGGATGGACATATACCGGGAGCGATAAACCTGCTCTTCAATGACCCCGATTATGTTGATGATGCCATGAAGATTAAACCGGTGGCTGATCTGGAGGATGCATTAAGTGAAGCTGGACTCACGAGGGACATGATATTCGTAATATACGACGACACCACTGCGTCTTTCGGTGCAGCGGGACGCATTTTCTGGATGCTTGAGTACCTGGGGTGTTCCAACGTACACGTTTTAAATGGTGGTTGGGACAAGTGGAGTGCAGACGGGAGGCACATTGAGACCACACCCAATACACTTCCTGCTGCTAGGTTCACTGCTAATGTGCAAAAAAACACCCTCATGGAAAAGGACTACCTGGAAGACAGGCTGGGTGATGATGATTTTGTAGTTGTAGATTCCCGCACTGACGAGGAATACAACGGCTGGACTCTCTATGGTGAGTCACGTGGGGGGCACATTACCGGTGCCATACAGATACCCTACGAGTGGTTTTTTAAAGAAGATAAAACTATTTTAGATTACCCTGACCTGAAGGAACTGTTTGAATCACGGGGCATAACCACTGACAAGGAAGTCACCTCTTACTGTACGGTCGGCATTCGCAGCGGGTTTATCTATTTTGTACTGCGAACCCTGGGCTATCCCCGGGCATCAAACTATGATGGTTCGATAGCTGAGTGGAGTGCTGATTCTTCTTTGCCAATGAATAAGATGCCCAATTATCATGCATTAGTTTACCCGGATTGGGTTGATAGTCTGATAAATGGAGAGGATCCCCCGACCTATCCGGGCAACGGTTATGTCATCCTTTACACATCCTATGAACCTCGATATTCAGAAAACCGGACAGACTATGTGGGAACAGTTTATGAAACCGGACATATTCCAGGTGCTATTTTTATGGATATCTATTCGCTCGAAAATGGTCCGAATTCAGAGTACGGAGAGGGATATGAGTTGCCTGAAGAAGGAAACGTAAAACCCATCGCAGAACTCCAGGAGTTCCTCGGCAGTTTGGGTATATCAAAAGACATGACGGTCGTGGTTTATGCAAATGACGATATTACAATGATGACTGCCGGACGTACGGCATGGGCACTACTGCTTGCCGGGGTTGATGACGTACGAATTCTTAACGGAAACTATGCAGCGTGGGTTGCTTACGGCGGGGACATCGAAACCACACCGAACACATTGGCTTCTGTGAACTTCGGCGATGACCCGGGTAATTCCCAGTATCTTGCAACGACGAATGATCTATTGGCTGTGGTCAATGGCATAAACACTAGTGCCGTTATTGCGGATGACCGTTCATGGGAAGAATACGTCGGCGATTCGAACTCATATTATCACTATTTTAATGAACTGGGGCGCATAGAAACTGCCCGCTGGATCGGAGATTGGTGGGCACTGACAAGAGATGACTTCCAATCCTTGAAGAGCTATACGGAGGTTGAACAGGATTGGATTAACGATGGATTTACATCAGACCAACAAATTTATTTCTATTGCGGAACGGGTTGGCGATCCGGTTTATATACATTTTATGCCTACCTGATTGGTTGGACTGCTGCCAATTACGATGGTGGATGGTTTGAATGGTCAATTTATGATAATCCCAGAGAGACCGGCTTACCCTAAAAAACGTATAACATATCGGCATACCACCTCCCTCCTGAATGTGGATTTGGGCTTGTCTAAGGGTTATATGTTGATGTTACTTAACCAAGATACCGCTCTTTGGAGCGGTATCTTGCTACTTTAATATGAGGTAAGATGTTCCCAACAACTATTTAAAAACCTTGAAGGAGAGGTTCCGGTGAATACTGTTAAAATAAAACGCCAGCTTTGCACGCTACTGGTGACTTGTTTCTTTCTGCACTTTAGCTGCAGGGGAGGCTGGGCAGAAACAGTTGACGAGCTATTCAATGTCCGTGTGGTGCTCCCCGGTGCCACAGAGGTCATTGATGTGGTCCAGACCGCATTCTTTCCTCTTTGCCCCCAGTTTTTTATTATCCTGGGGGGTACAGGCAGCCTCGGTATCTCGCTCAAAAATGATGCTTCCGATTCCAAAGAAACAATTTTCATGTTGGGCCTTGCAGTTTCTTCGGCAGGAAATTTCCCTATCTACAGACTGGGAAACTCCAAAGGCATGATCAGTCAGATAGTCAATATAGGAACCAGCCGTTCTCCCTACGGATATGTTTGGCTCTACTGTGGTGTAGCAATAGCTGACAAAAATCCTCTCTACCTCTACGAACTGAGGATTTCCTTTGTTCCTTGAAGGAACTGCGGTGAGGGACCTACGAAATGCACTGGCGTCGTAATAGTTTAATAACCATCTTCTTGCTAGCTGTTTTTTCTTCATCTGCCTGGGGTGGTGCCTGGTGCATGCCAAAGGGCAGTCTCTACAGTAAGCTTTCCTACAACTACTATTTTACCGTGGATACCTTTGATGAAGATGGTCACAAAAGAAGAAATCCCAATGGATCCAGTTTCCGTGATGAAAACATAACCTGGTACAATGAGTACGGTTTGTTAGATAACCTTACCCTGTTCGCCTCCGTACCCTACAAGTGGCTCAAATCCCGTTATAAATTTACCGAGGGGAGTGATCTCAAAAGCAAAACCTTCACCTATGACGGTCTCGGAGATGTTGACCTAGGGATAAGATACGGATTGCTCAAAGAGCCGGTAGTTCTTTCCCTCCAGTTTTTAACCAAAGTTGCCTGGTTTTATGACAGCGATGAAGAGGTGCCCCCCGGTAATAACCAGACTGACTATGAACTCAAGGTTCTGATGGGAAAGTCCCTCTGGCCTTTTCCGGGTTACTGCGGTCTTGAAATGGGATACCGGTGGAGAACCGGTTCTCCCTCTGACGAGTATCGATACTTGTTAGAGTTCGGTATGGACCTCATAAAAAAATTCTCATGCCGGATTAAACTTGACGGTATAGCGAGTGTAAAAAACGGCAACATCCCCAAACAAAAACCCGAGGTCAACGCTTATATTGATTATGACACGGGACAGTTGATAAAAACTGTTTCAGAACCATCGTGGTCAGGGTCAGCATTCACCAACCCGTCGCTGGGCTACGAATATGATCTGGGGAAATTGGAGTTTACCTTGGGGTATGCCTGCACCAAAAGCTGGGCATTTGAATTTACCTACACCAATTACCCCTACGGGGAAAGTATCGCAGCAGGAGACCAGTACTCCTTTGGGGTTGTGTATTACTTTTCCCGGAAGTAAGTTCAATGGAACCCTATCAGTGGGAGATGATGAGGTAAATTTTTTCTATGTTAGTCTGTTACAGTGTTATTGTTAGCTACCTGGCTATTCTCACCCTTTTGTTGGTGTACTGCATTCACCGGTACTACATTCTCTTCACCTACTTCAGGTATAAAGGTCATCCCTTTCCCTTTAAGCCACCCCAGGAAAAACTTCCTTCTATAACTGTTCAACTGCCTGTGTATAACGAGATGTATGTGATTCGCCGACTGCTCGATGCTGTGGCGCGGCTGGATTATCCAAAAGAGCTCATTGAGATCCAGGTGCTGGATGACTCTACCGATGAAACCTCCCGTATTGCCCGGGGACACATTGCAAAGCTCAGGGCCGAGGGACACGCCATTTCCTATCTACACCGTGATAAACGTGATGGGTATAAGGCCGGTGCACTCCAGGAAGGTCTCGTGCAGGGCAAGGGAGAACTCATCGCCATCTTTGATGCCGACTTTGTTCCCCAGAGAGATTTCCTGCAAAAAATGGTTGGGTACTTTTCAGATGACCGGGTGGGGATGGTGCAAAGCAGGTGGGGGCACATCAACCGTACCTATTCACTCCTCACCCAGCTCCAGTCACTCTTCCTTGATGCACACTTTATTCTGGAGCACACCGCACGAAACCGTTCAGGACGATTTTTCAATTTCAACGGGACCGCCGGTATCTGGAGGAAAGCATGCATCCTTTCAGCAGGTGGCTGGCAGCAGGATACACTCACGGAAGACTTGGACCTAAGTTACCGGGCACAGCTCAAGGGGTGGAAGTTTATCTTCGTACCTGAAGTAGTTGCCCCCGCGGAAGTACCCGTAGATATGGATTCTTTTAAAACCCAGCAACACCGCTGGGCTAAGGGAAGTATTCAGACCGCACAAAAGTTGTTATCAGAGATTCTGAGTTCCACACAGCCCATAAAAGTGAAACTGGAGTCCTTCTACCACCTCACCAGTAATTTCAACTACCTTTTAATCTTCCTGCTTTCAGTGCTTACCTATCCCGCACTGGTAATCCGAATTGAGATGGGGTGGCGCAATCTTCTTCTCTTCGATCTCTTGTTTTTTCTTGGTGCAACCCTTCCCGTTGGTCTCTACTATATTGTTGCCCAGAAAGAGGTAAACGAACCGTATCTTCAGAAGATATTTTACCTGCCCTTTCTCATGGCCTTTGGGATAGGTCTCTGTGTTAACAACGGCAAGGCTGCTTTAGAAGCTCTCATTGGCTATAAAACACCATTTTTAAGGACACCAAAATTTCAGATTGAGGCTGCAACAGACACCTGGAGACACAAAAAATACAGGGCTTATGCAAGAACCATCACAACTGTCATTGAGCTGGCACTTGCAGTCAATTTTGTCTTTGCAATCCTCTTTGCTATACGGTTTGATGTGTATGCATCTATTCCCTTTTTAATGTTGTTCTGTGGAGGCTTTTTCTATGTCTCCCTGCTATCAATCTTTCAAAAAGTGAGTGTAGTACAACTGAGGGAATTTTCTTTAAAAAAACAACTGCAGCGGTTATGGAAATACCTTCCAATGTTTGTAAAGAGTTAAACAATGAGTAATGAACAGTTAGTTTACTCACCCACTATTTCCAGGAACGGTGGCAAAATGGTGAAGACACTTGCCTTGATTAGCCTGGTGTTGTTTGCTGCCATTGAAATCTATTTTTTTAAGATTAACTATCATCCTGTCGGGTACGCAGCATCAGGCCTGCTCATAGTTTTTGGCATCTGGAGAATCCTTACGGAGAAAGACCGCTTTCAAAAGATACGAATCATTACCATCGTATCGCTCTTTGTCCTTTTCTGGTTAATCATACCGGTAGTCTTCAAGGTAAAGGTTCCCATTCTTGGCGGGCAGTGGGGATCATTTCCCCAAATGCATACCGTGGGCTCGCTGATATTCTTCATATACTTCGGCATTGTCCTCCTCTTTGGACGACGGGCCGATTGTGGCTGGTGCTGTCCCTGCGTTACGGCCCGTGAGACTATAGGCTACCCCTTTAGAGACAAAACAGTAAAAAACACGTGGTGGTGGCACCTCCGGCACCTCAAGTGGTTTACCCTTGCCTTCCTCATCTTTTATCTCATACTCATGATCATCGATGCCAGTACAGCTTACAACCGTGCAGGCAAATATTTTTACAACTTTGTGACCTATACCTACTATGGCAGTTTTCTTCTCATCCCCTTAACCGGGAACAGAAATTTCTGCCGTATTCTCTGTCCCTTTGCCGCCCTCTGGGGCGTTTTAAGCGTATCAGGGTTCTACAGGATCAAAGCTAACCAGGAGGACTGCACTGCATGCAAAAAATGTGAGGAAGTCTGTGACATGGGCATACCCATTTCCAGACTGGTGAGAGAAAAAGGGCAGATTCGATCTTTAGAGTGTATGGGCTGTGGCAGATGCGTAAACATCTGCCCGAAGAACGTACTTTCTTTTTATAGTGCTGCAGGTTATATAAAAGACAAGTTGCCAGGAAAGCAGACTGGAGAAAATGTCAAGTTTCATGTAAAAAAAAGGATCTCCTCTAATGATACACTGTAAAAGAAAAAAGATATGATAATAACTTTAAACCTCGTGGGAGGATATCATGGAAAAAGTTGAGGTGAATGCGAAGGGCTTAGCCTGTCCTCAACCGGTGGTGTTGACAAAAAATGCGCTGGGTGAAATTGAAGAAGGTAAAGTGGTTGTGACCGTTGACAGTGAACTGGCACGGGACAATGTCAAGCGAATGGCAGAAAGCGAAGGATGCAGTGTTTTAATAGAGGACCAGGGAGATGATGTATATTCACTACACCTTACAAAAGTGGGCTCATCAACGGCTTCTCAAGTATTAGCAACAGAAAAGAAGCTTACTCAGGAACCTTTAGTCTACCTATTTGATGCTGACTTTATTGGAGGCAATCGTGAATTAGGGAAAGTCCTGGTTAATGGTTTTTTGAACGCTATTCCTTCTCTCCCCAAAAGAAAAAGCACCATAATATTAATCAGTAACGGTGTTAAACTCGCAACTTCTGGTTCTTATGTGCTGGATACCCTTAAGAAGTTTGAGCAGAAGGGCTTTACCGTATTGATCTGCGGCACCTGTCTTGACTTCTTTAAAATAAGAGAGAAGGTCGAGGTAGGCACCATTTCTAATGCCCTGGAAATAATGGAAGCGTTAACCAATGCAGCAAAGGTTGTCAAATTTTAGTTGCTGCAATCTTGTTGCTAAATGTCTTGTGGCTATCTCAAAAGGAAATAATGATTAATCGACTACTAGATATTGGGGTATCTATTTTTAGCAAAAAACTTTACCATCCTTGCAATTATCAGAGGTCATGCTCGGGAGGATTTTAGTTTAACATCGATTTGGAATCATCATTTTTTTCGGCCTTCAAATAGTTGGCACAGATGGTGAGACTGTCGAAAAACCCCAAAACCTACATTTTACACTTTGTAACTCTCTGATTTGACTACACTTAAAATTCACAAAAATGCAAATTTGGACTTTTTCGACAGTCTCGGTAGTATGTTAGTTTTTTTCGAGGGTAAATCAAGCCACAAGATGTATGTTTAGAATAGCAGAAAAGACAGGTGAAATGCAATGGCCTGAAATAATTACATATGAGCCATGAACTTTCGGTTTTTAGCGATTAAATGGTATCTTTTACCTGTCCAATTTTAGATTGACGGTCAGGATGAATTTTACTATGGTATTTCAATTACTAGGATGTCTTCTTATGGATTGGTTAGGGAAACAAAGAAAGAAACTGGGATAAACACGTAAGGAGGGAAAGGGGATGAACAGTACCGGTTATCCAGCAGAGAGAACTAACGGACTTCGTACTCTGTGGTTTCTAGTACTTTTGTTCTTGGTGATAAGTGTGATAACAGGGTGTAAAACATTCGGACCTCGCAATGTTCCACAGGACCGCTTCAATTATAACCAGGCCCTTGCAGAATCGTCACGAGACCAAATGCTTCTGAACATTGTGCGGCTACGTTACCTGGAAGAACCTTTTTTTCTCACCATTAGCTCCATTCTAACTCAATATGTCTATGGCGCTAGGGGCGGCTTGGGAGGAGTGTTTGGTTTTGACGGGGAGTCCAATGGGGGAACGGCGGATGTCAACCTCGCCTACGAGGAGCGTCCGACCATTACCTATCTTCCCATCGAGGGGAGAGAGTTTTCAGCCCACCTGCTTTCCTCCATCCCTGCGGAGTTATTCTTCGCCGCTGCCCAAGAGGGCTGGTCGGTTGACATTCTCATGCAGATCGGCATGCAGCGAATCGGTGCTGTGGAAAATATGTCATTTGAAGCCATTCCTCCCTCCGGAGAAATTGAACGTCGTACTCACTTCCAACGTGACATACAAAAACTGAAGCGATTCAAAAGGACTGTGAGACTACTCACAATCCTTGCTGATGCCGAAGTCTTCGAGGTTAGTCTTACAGAGAAAGATGGTTTTAATGTTCGGCATCTTGTGTTTGAACAAGAGATTCCAGAAAATATGCAGCCCCTGGTTACAGAACTGAGACAACTCTTAGGATTGTCTAACCGTGACACCTTTCGCATAACCGATCGACTGACCAGGACAGCGGAGAATGAGATTTCCATTCAAACACGCTCGGTGATGGCAATGATGTCATTTTTGTCAAGGGGTATCGAGGTACCCCCTGAACATCTTGCGGAAGGCAGGATAATCGACTATCAACTCCCGCAGACTAATGATAATGAGGACGCGCACCTGATCCCCTTTAAAATGTACTGGAGCAAGGAGCGCCCGGAAAAATCATTTGCTGCAGTTCGTTATCAGGACTATTGGTTTTACATAGACAATACCGACATCACGAGCAAGCGAAGTCTCAGTCTCATGATTGCCATCTTCCGCCTACAAGCTCCCAGTGGAGGTGGTGCAGCTCCAATTCTTTCCCTTCCAACCGGTTAGTTGCGAATGGAGTTGAATTACCCTAACCGAATGATATCCATTTCAGGAAATAACATATGAACGCTTTGGAACTCTAGACTATAAAGCAGTATTTATACATCAAGGAAAACTTATTTTGACTGGAATGCATGATAAGAATGTTGCTCGATTAATATGGGTTAAGGAACTGCCTAAGTAATATTGCTGAGTTATTATTCAAGAGAGTCGACTACCTTGATGGGTTTACATTTCTTAATTGCACTTTTTTTTATTTTCATGCTGTTTGCACGTCCCGAACAACAGATAGGAACGCCAGTCACCGATAAAGTACCACTTATTGGAAATGGGAAAGCCGTTCATTGAATACAAGAGGGGAAAGGAACTATCTAAGCAATAAAGCCAACGCATATTGCCTCGATAAAAGAGACGCATAATAAGCTGCTTGGATTGATCAATTAAAGCTTGCAGCCGCCAAGGATTCAATTATTCGTACCTGGGAAAAACAACATGCGTACTCAAAACTGAGTGCGCATGTTGTTTACAGTTAAAATGATGAAGTCCAAAAAAGAGAGGATATCCTAACATGAAAAACCTAGTGGAATTTCTCAAAACTTCCCTAATTGGCGGCCTGTTCGTACTGCTGCCGCTGATGCTCTTTTACATGTTGCTGGCTGAGATGCTGGAATTGGTGGTGGCGCTGGCAACCCCCATCGCTGACCTTTTCCCAACAGGGACCTTTGATCAACTTAAAGCGCCTGTGTTGATTGCAGTGATATTGATAGTCGGGGCGTCTTTTATCTTCGGGTTGGCTCTTCGTTCTACAGTTCTTCGACGCCTTGGCCATTGGGTAGAACGATCCTTGCTGGGACGCCTGCCGCTCTATGGTGCGGTGAAAAGTCTTACTATGGGTCTGGTGGGTGCTCAAGAGGACGCCTCTTTCCGGTCGGCTGTGCTCAATTCTCCGAATGGTGAACAGGAGATCGTATACGTGATTGAAGACCACGGTGAGGGCCCGGGACCTGTTAGGGAAGAAAAACGTTGCTGACAGGCGCGGAGAGTAATCACTTATTGGGAAGTGGTTTGAACTCAAGATATTGAGGCACCTATTTTGACCAAAAAACTTTACACTACTTGCAATTATCAGAGGTAATGCTCAGAGGACGTTTACTGGAACATAGCTCTTGTATTGTAAATATTTTGGGTCTTCTGAAAGGTAGGTCTTATGGTAGGATGTTAAAATCTTTTGGGATGAGTTGGTTAACAAGATGTGGCATGTTCGGAATGGTATAGTTCTTCAAGAAGTTAATCGGTCAGCTTCCCGTTGGCATCGTAGTCTTTTTCGCTTACCAGTTCCCCTTTTTTATAGACGGAAACTGTTTTCCCCCCATCCGGATGATAGGCGGTTGTTGTACCATCCTGCTTGTCGTCCTTGAAGTTGGCTTCAAAGAGCAGTGCGCCATCCCTTGCATATTCCCTGTTGATGCCTTCCATCCTTCCATCCTTAAAGGTAATCTCTTTCCGCAGCTCGCCCTCAGGATAGAATGTCCTGTTGAGACCGTCCTGCTTCCCGTTTTTAAAGTTAAATTCCCCCAGGAGAGCACCCTTTTTATTATAGAATTTGGCCACACCCTCTTTTTTACCGTCCTTATAGTAAACCTCTTCCCGTATTGCACCAACCCAATAAAACTCCTTGACCAGACCATCGGGAATCTTTCCCACTGTCCTGATAACAGAACCGTCTTGATCCAGAAGTTCCTTGGCTACTTCTTTGCCTTCACTTAGATAGATTGCCTCCTGGGTTCCATCCGGGTTTTGAACCAGCTTGCGAACAACATCGGCATAAACAAAGGGGGAAACCAGCACTACCACGAGCACCAAAGAATAGATAAGTGTTTGTTTCATAGTGTGCTCCTTGTTGGAGGTTTCTTGGTTCAGTCCTTCAGGACGATTTTTCCATGGCAAAAAAGGGAATATCCTGCATGACCTGCCGCATCAGGGCATTTAAAGATTTTTCCACCACGCGCTCTTCTGCCTCTCTTCGTGCGTTTTCACCACCCAAGAGATAGTAATAGTTAGTTCCCGTAATCCGGCTTCTGTAATATTTAAATTCTCCGTCATACCGCACTGCTCTCAGCTGCATGCTCACATCGAAGTCGTCTCTAAATTGCAAGGCCGAGGAAAACAGAAAGAGTGTCACAACGTTAACGGCACCCACTATCCAGTTTCTAGCTTCATTGACACGTATTTGCCCGGTTACCTGTAATTCCAGATTAACCGCCTTTTCTCTCATTTTCATGCCACCAGACTCCAGGGGGTAACTAACCTCCGAAAAAACATGTGTCCTCCTTACCTTCTGTATAACCAGATCAAGGAATGCAGGCTCTGGAGTTATTGTTTGACCGTTCACTATCAGATTAGTGGACCTTACTATGGCTGGTATGAGAATGCCAATCTCTGATGGCAGAAAATCTTCCTCAGAACCGGGGGGTAGTCGATTGATCTCTACCCGGTAGGCGGCACATCCACATAAAATACATACGATTAGCAGCAGGGCTGTAATCTTACCTTGCATAACTATTCCTTTCTCTTAGTCTTACTTATCTCATGTAGACGGGAGGGTAGTAGAGCACTACTTTATCCAAACGGTCCCAAAGTGTTCCTTGCCTTTTTTCCCCACAATAAACTTTTTTGAAGGTATGGTTTTATAAGAATACCTTCCCTTCTCCGTAAAGCAAAGGCTTGCTGTGCCACCAGAAGGAATTTTGTTTGACTCATAGGTTCCGTCCTTACCCACCACAAAATTCACAGGAGAACCACATGCAAGCACAACCTGCTTTTCAAGAAAAACAACCTGTACGGG
Source organism: uncultured delta proteobacterium (assembly GCA_963752035.1). Classification (GTDB taxonomy): domain Bacteria; phylum Desulfobacterota; class WTBG01; order WTBG01; family WTBG01; genus CAVVWZ01. The sequence continues at coordinate 32,579 of CAVVWZ010000065.1, forward strand.
ATATTTGGAATGGTTAATCCAGATTATGGTAGTTCCCACTGTACCAAAAAGGGTGACCGGGTCCGGTTCTTCAAAGGTTTTTACAACTACTATCTTATTGGTAATGGTAAGATCGTCGGTCTTTTCATCCGCAACAATATCCTGTCCGGTTAAACGAAACAGAAAAAGACCTAGACATACCCCAATAATTACTGAACGCTTCATTATAAACTCCTTACTTGTGGAAAACTAACAAGAAAACGTCAAGCCAATTCAGAATAAAAAAACAAATGCAAAAAACTCAAAAGCACCATTCAATGTCCACAACTGCTTAGTTTTTGATTCGATGTTCGATGTTGGGCGTTCGATGTTCGACGTTCAATCTTTTTATTCTGACTTCTTACTTCTGTTTTCTGACTCCTGTTATTTGAGTTTAAAAGAACTCCCCTGTAGTGTCAACCGCAAAAACACACAAATCGTCTCATTAAAAGTCTGCCACAGCTATAGGAGTTGCGTTTTTCGCCTCTACGAGTTTTCCTGAAAATTGAATCTGGTGATTTTGCAACAGTGTTCCTAATACTTTTTCCAGGGAATTAAGTGAATTAATGTAATCGACGATTGCCCTTGTTTCGTTGACCTGTGCCAACTCGAGAAGTTCCTGGGCCCTCAGCACATCAATGCTGGTAGACATGCCGAGATCCATTCTCTCATCTTCTGCCTCCAGATTTTTTTCACTCATACGGCGTGCCTTCCGGGTTGCGCTAATCCGCTTCTGATTTGTTTCGATCTCTCTTACAGCTTCTATGATTTCAAGCTCAATTTTTCGTTCCAGGCTGGCAATTGATGTTTCTGTCTTTTCCAGTTCCAGTCTACTCTGCTGATAATTGTTCTTCGCCCAGCGGTTTCCCAAGGGTACCTCCATTTTAAACCCCACCAACCAGGAGTAATTACCCCCCCCCTCTTATTCCTTTTACACTGGAATCGTAATGACCTTTGGTTGCGTTAACACCGTAACTTGCCTGGACATCAAAGAGGGGAAGCATCGCATTCTTAGCTACTTTATTGGCTATTGTCACATTTTCGCAATGCATTTTCGCTTCCTTGTACTCGGGGCGGTTTTCCAGCGCTGTGGCAAGATAGTCCTTCACCTCCTGCTGATGGAATTCTCGCAAAACAGGTTCGTCTTTAAGAATAATAACCTGCTCCGAAAATGGCAAATTGAGGGTCTCTTTTAATACATCCTCTAGATCCCTTGTGGCACTTTCTGCCACAATGACATCTTCCTCCCGTGTGGCAATACCGGTCTCTGCCCGAAGTATTTCAACAGATGGAAGTTTTCCTACCTCTACCAGGGCACTGTTACGCTCCTTGAGGTCCCGGGCCAATTGGAGTGAATCTTTCTTGACCTCAAGCACCTGCTTAGACAGATAAAGGTTCCAGTATATCCCTTGCAGGGTAGTAATCATGGAAGCCGTCTTATCCATAAGCCTGGCTTGGGAAATTTCTCTATTGTTACTGGAGATAATAATCCTGGATTTATTGAGATCGATACCAAAATTGCGCAACAGCGGCTGGTTGAGTGAGAAAACAAGGTTGGTAAAGTAGGTAGGGCTGTCGTACTGCCAGATAGAATTGGTATCAAATTTATTGGTAGTAAATTTTAACTGTCCCAAACCACCCGTAATTAATTTCTTGGAGAGACTCGCTTCATAGTCCATTGTCTTCTGATCATATGACTGATTTCTCCCCACACCATCCAAAAGGGTAGTAGGGGAAATGATAAATTTACTCTTTTGCAGGGAGAATCGTGCTACAGGATCAAACGCAGCTTTTTCTTTTGAAATTTCATTTTCCTGCAAGGTGGGATTATACCGTTCAACCTTCAGATCGAGATTATTTGAGAGCATGAGCTCAATGCACTGGCTCATAGAAAGTTCCACGTCCCCGCCTGAAGGTGCTTCATAACCATCAGCAGCCCCGGAACTGCCTGCAGCAAAGGCTATAATTAACATAAGCACAAGTAGTGCCAGCACATTACTCGTTCTGAAAAGAAGCATTCCTGACATCTTACCAATAACATTTCTGTAACCCATCATGAATCCCCCCTTAGTAAAAATTCAACTAACGAACGTCGAACGTCGAATTTGGAATGAATTAGAATATCTGTCCCAATTCACTCCAACCCTCTCCCTAGGGGAGAGGGCAAAGGTGCAGGTATTTTCATGCGTTTTGTGCCCCGTAGGGGCTTGGTATTTGATGCCATATTTCGTTTTTGATTCGATGTTGGACGTTCTTCGCAATGTTGGACGTTCAATCTTTCAATTTTTTTCTGTGCCCTCTGTGGTTTCTTAGGCTCTTAAACAAAAATACCCCGGGCAGTTCCCCCTGGGCTCACACCATAAAACTTCACTACTGTAGAAAGGTCTTTTCTAGCCATTTCGTTAGATTTGTATCATTTGGAACGCTGGCTGTCAATTACTTTTACCGGTGCGGAAAAAGGGGTCAGGTCTACACTTTTGACAAAAATGTCAAAAGTGTAGGCCTGACCCCAGAAAGGAGCATTTTTGCTTGACTAAACAAAATTGTACTATAAAATGACGAGTTCAATATGAGGTCCAATCATCAAAAAAGTCAATCCAGCAACACGGGGAGAAATAGTGAATACCATATATCGCAAAATAATTGTTGCTCTGGTGGGTATTATTTGGATTCAGAGTTTCCTCTGGGTACCCCAGGGAGAATCAGCTGACCCACCTTTGTTTAAAGTGGCTGCCACGTCTGCGGTTCTGCTCGATGCCAAGTCAGGACAGGTCATTTTTGAACAGAATGCTCAGCAAACCATTCCCCCGGCAAGCCTTGCAAAACTCATGACATTATACCTGGCATATGATGCCATCAAAACAGGTTCAGTTACATTAAACGATAATGTACTCATTAGTAAAAAGGCATGGGAAACTAAAGGTTCAAAGATGTTTATCGAAGTAGACAAACGGGTTCAATTTCAGAAACTTTTAGAAGGAATCGCATCCATTTCCGGAAATGATGCCTGTATTGCCGTGGCAGAACATATGGCAGGTATGGAAGAAGTGTTTGTTGTCAAAATGAACGAGAAAGTAAAGCTATTGGGGTTGACTCAAACACAATATGCAAATGTCAGCGGGCTACCGGCAGACAAGCAATACACTACAGCATCAGATATGGCAACCCTCTCTTACCACTATATTAAGGACCATCCTGAAGCCCTGCCCATTCATGGCATTAAACAGTTTACCTTCAGTGGTATTACCCAGCCCAATAGAAACGGGTTACTCTGGTTAGATGAAGGGGTAGATGGTCTAAAGACAGGTTGGATCAGCGATGAGGAAGGGTACCACTTAGTGGCTACGGCTAAAAAGGGAGATCAACGCCTCATTGCGGTGGTGATGGGTGCACGGAATCAAAGAACGAGAGAAAATGAAGCACTCAAACTGCTTACCTATGGTTTCAAAAACTTTTCTACCGTCACTGTTCTTAGCCAGGATGAACCGATAGCAACAATACCCGTATGGAAGGGCAGTGTCAACCAGATCTCTCTCACAGCGGCTGAACCTGGTGTGGTTACCGTTCCTGCAGGAGAGGATCAGGAACTCACCCTGCGTAAAACAATTCCTGATCGGCTTTCAGCACCGATCCCCGCAGGAGCAGAGGTAGGCACAGCAGAAATTCTCCTCAAGGGGAAAGTACTCAAGGTAATTCCCATCCTTGCCCAGGATGAAGTACCATCAGGCACCCTTAGCAAGCGGTTATATCACCTGGTGCTCCTTTCTTTTATTACTCCCCCCTACTGGGGTTGGATAGTGCTGCTACTCTTGTTCCTGCTGGTGGTCCTTGCCGGTATGGCAATGCGCAAAAGCAACTGAACAGAAGACAGAATGATGATGTGAGATCGAATATGAGATTCAACGTCGAACATCGACTTAATCAAACATCTCAGGAAATCACATATCTCGAGCATGAATATTTAAGATGGAGATTTCTCAGATATATTTAGTTTTTCAGTATCACATATTCCAGTTCAAAATTCGACGATTACATGTCTCCATTTCGTCGTTCCATTACTCCCGGTTTTCTTATCTGCGATCCGATTCAACTGCTGACTCTCTGTTGCATCGTGCACCATTCTTCTTCTTGACTTTTATGGTTAATGTAGTATAGTCGCCGCAATAAACAGAGGCTGTTGTGCATTCAACCAGTTGTTGTAACCAACCCGCATACTACCTGCTGTAACATGAGCACTGTTGCCGTTATACCGTCCCGCTATGCTTCATCCCGGCTGGAAGGAAAAGCCCTCGTTGACCTTGCGGGAAAACCCATGGTTCAAAGGGTCTATGAAGTTGCTTTACGCACTCACCTTGTTGACCGGGTAATCGTAGCAACTGATGACAAGCGCATCCTTGATGCGGTACAGGGATTTGGTGGTGAAGCCAAACTCACCTCTCCCCAGCACGTCAGTGGAACAGATCGTATTGCAGAGGTGGTTGATCATCTTTCCTGTGATGTAGTGGTCAACCTTCAGGGTGATGAACCACTCATGGACCCACGACTGATTGATGACGTGGTAAAGCTCCTCCTGGATGATCAGGATGTCTCCATGGCATCGGCGCAATCACCCATAGAGACCATTGAAGACTTGATGAACCCCAACATTGTTAAGGTTGTATCTGATCGCAATGGCTATGCCCTCTACTTCTCCCGCTCTCCTATTCCCTCCCGCTTTCGTAACCTTGAAGATGCTGGAGATTCATTCGGTTTCAAACATATCGGTCTCTACGTCTACCGGAAAGATTTTTTAAAAAAGGTGATTAGCCTGGGTCCGTCACCACTGGAAAAACAGGAACGGCTCGAGCAACTGAGAGTGCTGGAAAACGGTTTTAGAATCAAGCTGGTCACTACAAAATTCGATTCAATTGGGGTGGATACACCGGAAGATCTTATCCTGGCCCGTAAAAGAATTGAGCAACTGGAAGGACAGAAAGACATCCGTTAACTTTTGTGAGAGAACTGTTTCGTGGCTAAAACAAAAACAAAATTTATTTTCGTGACCGGCGGGGTACTGTCATCCCTGGGAAAGGGCCTGGCATCGGCTTCAATTGGTGCTCTCCTTGAAACCCGTGGGTTAAAAATCACACTTCAAAAGCTCGACCCCTACATAAATGTTGATCCGGGAACGATGAATCCCTTTCAGCATGGTGAGGTATTTGTAACCGATGACGGCGCAGAAACGGATCTTGATCTGGGACACTATGAACGATTCACCACTGCACAGCTGGGGAAGAAGAACAACTTCACTACAGGCCAAATCTATGACTCGGTTATAGCGAAAGAACGAAGAGGAGATTACCTGGGAGGAACGGTCCAGGTTATTCCCCACATTACTGATGAGATTAAAAAGAACATCCTGGGGGTTGCGGATGGGGTTGACGTGGTGATCGTTGAAATCGGCGGAACGGTGGGTGACATTGAATCCCTTCCCTTCCTGGAAGCAATACGACAGATTAAGGGGGACTTGGGCAAGGAAAATGTCCTCTACGTTCATGTTACCCTTGTTCCTTACGTCAATACCGCCGGACAGTTAAAAACCAAACCCACTCAGCACAGCGCAAAAGAACTGAGAGAAATAGGAATTCAACCGGATATTTTGCTCTGTAGAACCGACCGGCTTCTCTCTGCCGATATTAAATCCAAAATCGCCCTCTTCTGTAATATTGAAAAGGAAGCAGTGATTACCGCTCAAGATGTTGAAAATATTTATGAAGTTCCCCTCCTCTTTCACCAGGAAGGCCTCGATGATATAATAGTAGAAAAATTAAATATTTGGACACGATCCCCCCGTCTGGAAGCCTGGCGTAAAATGGTCAAAAGTTTGAAAAACCCAAAAAGTTCCACCACCATTGCCATTGTAGGAAAATACGTAGACCTGGAAGACTCTTATAAGAGTTTGAATGAGGCCCTGTTTCACGGTGGTCTCGCCAATGAAACGCAAGTACAACTAAAATTTGTTGACTCTGAGCAGATAGGAAAGAAAGGGATTGGTAAAACCTTCAACGATGTGGATGGTATTCTCGTTCCGGGCGGTTTTGGCGATAGAGGAATTGAAGGTAAGATAAAAGCCATACGCTACAGCAGAGAAAACAACATTCCCTTTTTTGGTATTTGCCTAGGCATGCAGCTTGCCGTAATCGAATTTGCCCGGCATGTTTGTAACCTCAAAGGGGCTCATAGCTCCGAGTTCGACCCCAGTACGCGTTTTCCCGTCATCTACCTGCTGACAGAATGGATTGACTCCAAAGATCAAACCGTTCAGAAGAGGAACGAACAGGCAGACAAAGGGGGCACCATGAGATTAGGGGCCTACCCCTGTAAAGTAAACAGGGGGACAAAGGCTTATGAAGCCTATAAAAAAATTGAAATATCCGAACGGCACCGACATCGCTATGAGTTCAATAACCAGTTCAGGGAAACCCTCGCTGAAGGAGGATTAACCTTCAGTGGAATCTTCCAGCAGGGAGAACTGGTAGAAATCATTGAAATTAAATCACATCCCTGGTTTCTGGCTTGTCAGTTTCATCCTGAATTCAAGTCCCGGCCCATGAACCCTCACCCCCTCTTTAAGCAGTTCATTAAGGCAACTCTTTAATTCCCCTCAGGAAACTGTTTTAAAATAGGTAAAGTATTGTATTTATTAGGAAGCTTATTGACATATTTGCATTAAGACGTTATAACAAGGCTTTACGAAACTTACTGTTCCAGTTTAGGCTGGATTTCTCTCAATTGTTATAAGTCGAGCCAGTCAAAAGGATAGTCCGTGACCAGAAAAGTCATTATAAATAACATTGCCATAGGAGGTAATAATCCCCTCGCATTAATAGCCGGTCCCTGTGTCATAGAAGATGTGGATGTTACTCTCGCGATTGCCAGTTCTTTGAAAGAGATAGCAGCCTCCCTGTCGATACCCTACATATTCAAAACCTCCTATGACAAAGCCAACAGGAGTTCCCTTAAGTCCTATCGTGGGCCCGGATTGGAGAAGGGACTTGAAGTAATCCAGATGGTTAAGGAACAGCTTTCAGTTCCCGTTCTGTCGGATGTTCATCGTTTTGAAGAAATACAGCCGGCCTCCCAAGTGCTCGATATTTTACAGATACCGGCATTTCTCTCCCGGCAGACTGACTTCCTCACTGCGGTAGCGGAAACAGGAAAAGTGGTCAACGTTAAGAAAGGGCAGTTCATGTCTCCCTACGAAATAAAGAACATAATCGATAAGGTGGCCTCAACGGGCAACCACAGTATACTGCTCACGGAGCGGGGATTCAGTTTCGGCTATAATAACCTGGTTGCAGACATGCGCTCACTGGTAATCATGCGGGATTTTGGTTACCCAGTGGTATTTGATGCTTCACACAGCGTGCAGCTTCCAGGTGGGCAGGGAACCGCTTCGGGCGGGCAGCGGCAGTTTGTGAGTTATCTTGCCCGTGCAGCCAGTGCAGTTGGCATTGACGCCCTCTTCATGGAAGTCCACTCCAATCCCGATAGCGCTTTGTGTGACGCACCAAACATGCTAGACTTACAAACACTTCCTCATCTCCTCAAACAGGTAAAATCAATTGATGATTTGATCAAAGGTGAAGGAGTTAACTAACTATTCATCACTAGAGACAACGGCCCGAGGTGGAAAAGACCATAGATCCAAAGGAACAAGAGAACGTCATTCAACAGGCAAAGAAGGTTTTGAATATTGAAGCGGAAGCTATTAAAGCCTTACTCGACAAGATTGATGAACGTTTTGTTAAAGCGGTGGAGCTCCTTAATCAGTGCAGTGGCAAGGTAATTGTCATTGGTATCGGCAAATCGGGGCTTGTTTCCCAAAAAATTGCTTCCACCTTCGCCTGCACAGGTACACCGGCATTTTTTCTCCATCCGGCAGAGGGAATTCACGGAGACATCGGCATGCTTTCCAAGGGAGATGTTGCTGTAGCTGTTTCTAACAGTGGCGAAACCCAGGAAATCATTCAGCTGCTGCCTGTCATCAAACGGTGGGGAATTACACTGATTGTCATGACCGGTAATCCCCGGTCAGTTTTGGCCCAGAGTGGAGATGTCGTACTGGATACGGCAGTTAAGGAAGAGGCCTGTCCCTTAGGTCTTGTTCCTACAGCCAGCACAACCGCAACGCTGGCAATGGGTGATGCCCTCGCACTGGCACTCTTGAGGAAGAAAGGTTTTGTGGAGGAAGATTTTGCAATGCTCCACCCTGGAGGAACCCTGGGAAAGAAACTTCTGCTTCGTGTGGAAGATTTCATGCACAAGGGAGATGAGATGCCTCTCATCAGGGAAGATACCTTAATCAAAGAAGGCTTGCTGGAGATGACCACTAAGCGATTGGGCGTAACGGGGGTGTGCGACAAAAATGGTGCATTTGTTGGAGTGATAACTGATGGAGATTTGCGCAGAGCCCTGGAGAAGGAGGGTAACGTCCTTAATCAGCATGCCAGTACTATCATGACCCGGAACCCTAAAACTATTGCCAAAGAGGACCTGGCAGCCAAGGCCCTCCATCGCATGGAAGAATTTACAATAACATCCCTTTTTATTCTGTCTGATGATGATAGTCACAAACCTGTTGGAATCATTCACATGCACGATTTACTAAAAGTTGGGGTAGTATAGTATTGTGGACCTGCAAAAACTGAAATCTATTAAAGTGCTCATCCTCGATGTTGACGGAGTATTAACCGACGGCCGAGTTATTTACACCGACAGCGGAGAGGAGATTAAAAGATTTGATGTGCGGGATGGCCACGGACTCAAACTGCTGATGCGCTCCGGCATAGAAGTGATTCTCCTCACTGGCAGAGAGTCCAAAGTAGTTCTCCATCGAGCGAGGGATTTAGGAATCGAACACGTTTATCAGAAGGCACTCAATAAGATCGAGGTGTATAAAACAATCCTCGCAGATAGAAACCTGGAAGACAAAGACGTTGGGTTTGTAGGTGACGATCTTGTTGACCTGCCCGTTTTGAGAAAGGTCGGCTTTTCAGCTGCCGTACCGGATGCAGTTCAGGAAGTAAAAGAAATCGTTGATTACATTACCACTAAAAGGGGAGGAGAAGGAGCGGTAAGGGAGATTTGCGAACTCTTACTCAAAGCACAGAATAAGTGGGAAGCACTAACTGAAAAGTACTACACAACGTGAGCATCCTACCGTTGAAGATGGCAGACAAAAAGGACATAGATGGCTGTTGTATGTTGGAAGTTCTATGAAAAAAATACAATTTATCTTGATAGCAATTGCCTTTTTCACTGTCATTCTGGTCATGGTTTCTCTTGTGCGGAACACTTCCCCCCCTGAAAACACAAAACCCATGGAAAACCTGCCCCCTCAGGGGGTAGCAATGCAACTTAGCAATGTCCACTATGAACAGATTGATCAACATGGCTTTAAAGAGTGGGCACTCGACGCGCAGTCCGCTCAAGTTTTCGAGGCGGAAAAGAAAGTTGCTCTCAAAAAATTGGAGGTAATCTTTTTTTCAGATGAGGAAAAGGGGTTCACACTGGTCGCTGACCAGGGAGTAGCTCTATACCGATTCAAAGGATGTCATTGTTTCCGGTAATGTTGTGACAACTACCGACCAGGGATTTCAGATCGAATCTGATTCCCTGAAGTATAATTCCCAGGACCGAACAATTTCAACTACTGACCGGGTCACCCTTCGGGGCAATAATATGGTTATGAAGGGCAAGGGCATGGTTATCGATGTAGACAAAGAAACCCTGAATCTTTTAGAAGAAGTGAAGGCATCGGAGCAGAAATGATCTTACGACGACTTCTATCAAGCATTGTCATGCTAAACCTCTTGGTGTTTACCCCTCCTGCACAAGCCGGCGAGACAGCCCGGGTTGCGGTATTACCCTTTGAGATCTATAGTGATGTGCACAGTACCGCTTTGCAAACAATTATTTCAAAAGATCTCTCTATGTACATAGCAAAAGAAGAGCAGGTTGCAGTTGTAGACCATCAAACTATCGCCACCCTGCTGGATAAGTCCTCTCCCGGCTTTAATAAACCTGCTCTGTTGAGCATCGCAGAAAAACTTGAAGCAGACTTCCTGGTACTGGGCAGCATAACCAAGATTGGTGAAAACATAAGTCTTGACACATACCTATTGAACACACGTGGCACACCTTCCTTTTCCAAAGATTTTACCGAGGGAAAAAATCTGACGGTCCTTCTCAATAAAATGGGGACAAAAATCAGTTCTCAAGTTCTTCAGGTTGCCCGCAGCTATCAGGAACTCCAGGAAACAGAAGAGCAAATCGTTTTCAAGAAACCCGAAGAGACTAAACCGGTGGAGCCTGCTGCGGTGGCTGGTTCGGAGCTACCTGAGTTTGAGTCCCGGGAGGAAGAGGACTGAAGAACCTGCAGTGGTCATGCCGAAACCGACGAACTGGAACCTGCCGCTCCAGTCCAGGACCCGTACAGTGAAGCGGGTGATGACCAGCCCTCCGAGACCCCTGCATAGCAGAATCCGGAGAAGCATTTATTGAAGAAATACAACAGGAAGCGCCTCCACTGGCAGTCCCGGAAGAAGAGGTCGTTGAAGCACCTGCAGTGGTATATGCCGAAACCGACGAACTGGAACCTGCCGCTCCAGCCCAGGGCCCGGACAGTGAAGCGGGTGATGACCAGCCCTCCGAGACCCCTGCAATAGCAGAATCCGGAGAAGAATTTATTGAAGAAATACAACAGGAAGCGCCTCCACTAGCAGTCCCGGAAGAAGATAGGCCCGAAGCAGTTGTCTGGCCTGAAACGGAAGACGAAGGAGATAAAGCAGCCACAGTGGCACTTCTCCCAAAAACAGAGCGTGAGGAAATTGACAGGGCAGAACAGGAGCCTGCAGATAAATCGTTCTCATCACCATTTTCCACAGTCAAGCCCGTAAAGATAACCTCAAAAAGCATGGAAGCTGACAATAAGAGAAACATGGTGACCTTCAAAGGAAATGTTATTGTTAAACAGGAAGATATCGTCATCTCTTCAGACCTGATGAAAGTCTCCTATGAACCTAAAGGAGGAATAAACAAAGTTGAAGCCTCTGGCAATGTTAAAATGTCACAGGAAAACAGAATTGCTACCGGTAAAAAGCTGATTTTCTTCAATCCTGAACAAAAAATTGTCATGACAGGCAAACCGAAAATCTGGCAGGGGGACAACCTCATTTCATGCGAGAAAGTTACCGTTTTACTGGAAGAAGATAAGATTTTTTTTGAAGGTAAGGTAGATTCCATAATCTACCCCAGGAGCATGCAGGAAGAGCAGAAAGAAAACAAACAACAGGTAGAAGAAATCACTACCCCTGGTCGTGAAGCTGAAACTGTGGTGGAGCAGGAGGGTTATTCCCCAGAAGAATAATCCCGCGTAATGCACGTCATAGGACACAACAAACCGCTTGGTACTCCATGGCAGGAGGTGTATAATAGAGTTGTATGCAAAAACTTGAAGCAAAAGGCCTTACCAAAAGTTTCGGTAAACGAATGGTAGTTAATGCTCTGGAATTGAGCCTGCAATCAGGAGAGGTTGTTGGTTTGCTGGGCCCCAATGGTGCAGGGAAAACTACCACCTTTTATATGATTGCGGGGCTGTATAAACCTGATGCAGGGGCTGTTTATTTGAATGATGAAGACATAACCGGTTACCCGATGTATGTCAGAGCCCGTAAAGGGATCAGCTATCTTCCCCAAGAAGCATCTGTTTTCAGGAAATTAACCGTAGAAGAAAATGTTGTGGCAATCTTGCAAACCCTCAACATTGACAAAGATGAAATACAGGAACGCTCGTTTAAGCTCTTAGATGATCTCGGAATTGCTGCTCTCGCAAAGAGCAAAGCATATGTTCTCTCCGGTGGAGAACGGAGAAGGCTTGAAATAACCCGGGCTCTGGTTACTTCACCCTTTTTTCTGCTCTTTGATGAACCGTTTACCGGCATTGACCCTATTGCGGTCAGTGACATACAAGATATCATCACCCACTTAAAAGAGCAGGGTATTGGAATTCTGATTTCTGACCACAATGTGCGCGAGACTTTAGGGGTGTGTGACAGGGCTTACATCATATCACATGGTGAAATTTTAGAGTACGGTGATGCACAAACTATTATCTGCAAGCCCCAAGGCTCGGGAGGTCTATCTCGGAGATCGGTTCGAGTTGTAGCAGTTTTCACAAAGAGCACGTACCAGAACGTAAATGCTTCATGGAAGCTTAATAAATCAAGCAGGGAGGATACCACGATGGGAGATGTTTCAGTAACCTTCAGACATTTGGAAGCTACTCCCGCACTCAGGGAGTATGCGGTTGAAAAGGCATCTAAAATCAGAAGCTACTTTGGTGACCCAAACGAAATTACTGTTGTTCTTTCTTCGGAAAAGCATCGATACACGGCTGAAGTATTATTGAAAGCAGGCAAAATAACTGCCACAGCAAAGGAAGAAACTGACGATATGTACTCTGCTATCGATATTGCCATCGACAAGGTAGAGCGTCAGATAACAAAACACAAAGAGAAACTTAAACACCACAAAGTACACACCACCTCTCAGAACATCTCGAGTTCTTTCGAAACTCCTTCAGCGCAAAACGGAGAAGGAGAAACACCACCAAAAATTATTAAGAGAGAAAATGTTTACGCTAAACCAATGTCTACCGACGAAGCAGTCCTTCAATTGAATTTGGCAGACAGTGACTTTTTAGTCTTTATTAACGCGTCGACTGAAAAACTCAATGTCATCTACCATCGAAAAGATGGTGACTACGGGCTCATTGAGCCAGAAGTATAATCTTTACCCTCTTACAGTACTACTATGAAAATTACAGATATTCTCAATCAGGAACTGGTAATAGCTGACCTTACCTCGCAAACAAAAAAAGGTGTTCTCGAGGAATTAGTATCGCACCTTTCCCAACAGGAACAGAAGGTCAATCAGGAAGAATTGCTCCGAGTTCTTCTCGAGAGAGAAAAGCTGGGAAGCACCGGAATCAATGATGGAGTCGCAATTCCCCACGGTAAATTACAGCAGATCGACAAACTCCTGGCATTATTTGGCAGAAGCAGAAAAGGCATTGATTTTGGGGCATTGGATGGCAAGCCGAGCTATCTCTTTTTCCTTCTGGTTGCACCTGCCAGCTCTGCAGGAGTTCACCTGAAGGCCCTGGCACGCATCTCCCGCATAGCACGCAGTGAAACCTTCAGGGAAGAGTGCATGAAAGCACAAACCAGTGAAGATCTTTACCAGGTTATAGTACAGGACGATGAGAAGTATTAACAGGAGCCCTTCCTGTCAAATCAATTCCTTCCCTTGAGGCACCTGTACAAGGTTACCGTATGGGGTTAAAGACCTTCATGCAATTCTGGACATTCCTTTTACCGGCAGGTGCCGATTAATCGTCCGGGGGCTGCTACTCTGTGCTGCCTGCCCGGTGAAATGCAAAGTATATTTCACTAGGGTGCGCGGGGAGCATCACAAGCGCTGCTTCATCAAGTACCTTTTTCTGCTCCTTTCAGAGGATAAACTTTCAGGGATACCGACATGCATAAAGTAACCGTAGTAATTATTACAGGGTTATCAGGCTCAGGCAAGAGCACTGCAATTAGGGCGCTGGAAGACCTGGACTTCTTTTGCATAGACAATCTCCCCCCCATACTGCTGCCAACCTTTTTAGAGCTGTGTGAAGCTTCCTCTGGTGAGGTTACCAGAATCGCGGTGGTAATGGACATACGGGAGAGGGCATTCTTAAAAAAATACCCGGATATCTTCAAGGAACTGAAAAAAAAGGGCCAGGAGATAACAATCCTCTTTTTGGAATCGAGTGATGAAATACTGGTAAGGCGTTTCAAAGAAACCCGGCGTCAGCATCCCCTGGCTTCCCGGGAAACTGTATTAGAAGGAATTCAGAAAGAGCGGATTCAACTGGCAGATTTACGGATGCTTGCAACTGAAATACTTGACACCTCGAACATCAGCATTCACCAGTTGAGGAGTATGATTACACATCTTTTTCAGGACAGTGCTGAAAAGAAACAGATGACCATCGTTCTCACTTCGTTTGGATTTAAGTTCGGGATACCCTATGACGCAGATGTTGTAATGGATGTCAGGTTTTTACCAAATCCGTTTTTTGTCAGTGACCTTCGCCACCTTTCCGGTAATGACAACAAAGTTTACCGATACGTAATGAACAACGAAACTGCAAAACGTTTTCAGAAGCGATTCTCCGAGATGATCAACTTTTTAATTCCACTCTATGAAAAGGAAGGGAAAACCTCCCTTACCATTGGCGTTGGATGTACGGGCGGTCTCCATCGCTCAGTTGCGGTAATAAATCATCTGGAAAAATTGCTCTCGAAAAAGAAGTATCCCCTGAGGGTAATTCACCGAGATCTTGGAAAAACATAATCTTTTTGAGAGGAACATCTTTATGGTAGGAGTCATCATTGTTACACATGTACAGCTGGCACAGGAATTTTTGAAGATTGCTCAGCTGATTACCGGCAGCACCCTTGATAATTTTAAGACTGTTTCCATCAACCTCGATGACAATCCCGATGAGGCACGGGACAAATTGCTACAGGCTGTAAAAAGTGTAGATACCGGTGATGGCGTTATTATTATCGTGGATATGTTTGGCGGCACCCCTTCCAATATGAGCCTTTCCCTTCTTGCCAAGGGGAAAATTGAAATTGTAACCGGTGCTAATCTTCCTATGATTATTGAAGCTGCAAGCAAGAGCACAGAAGTTGGGCTTGATGAACTGGTAAACATACTCACATCGAGCGGTCAAACGGCAATTCGCTCAGCCGGCGAAATCCTGGATACAAAGATAGCGGAGAGAAAGGAACGTTAATGTGCATCGCAACAAGCACGAATCGCCATTGAAACTATCCTTTGACATTGTTGAGATGGAACTGGCTGACATAAATGACCTCATGGAGATTGAACGGCTTTCCTTTCCCACCCCGTGGTCAAAGGACTTTTTTGTGAAGGAATATCATTCTCGGTTTTCAAAAGTTTTCCTGGTAAAGTCCCGTCAGCCGGACAAACAGAAAGTGATCGCTTATATTTGCTTGTGGTTTGTGTTCGAAGAGGTTCACATCCTGAACCTTGCATGCCATCCTCATTTTAGAAGACAGAAAGTGGCAACCGCTCTCATCGAGCACTGCCTGCATCTTTCTTTCGAAAACGGTACAAAAAAAGCTTTTTTAGAAGTGCGGGAATCAAATGATGGAGCACGGGCACTCTACACCCGGTGTGGGTTTAAACCAATCGGTTTGAGAAAGGGTTATTACTCAGATACGCGGGAAGATGCGATTGTTATGTTTCTCGAAATGTAAGCACCCTTCTCCTGCACCAGCAAGAACTAGTACGGAACAATGTATACTATGCCACACATTATCTTTAACCGTAAAGTTGCTGACGATTACTATAAAATGAGGATTCTGTGCCCTGCAGTAGCTGCCAAGGCAAAGCCAGGACAGTTTGTCATGATACGGACAGCCGATGCCTGGGATCCGCTACTGCGCCGTCCATTAGGTATTCATAGAGCATGTTTTGAACGGGAGACTGCAAACGCAAAGGAGTCACGTTCGTGCATCGAGATACTCTATCGTGTTGTGGGGAAAGGCACACTCATGCTTTCTAAAAAGCAAAGGGGGGAAACCATCGATCTCCTTGGTCCTCTGGGCAATGGATTTTCCATTGACCGAAATCTTAAAACAGCGGTCCTGGTGGCAGGAGGTATCGGTGTAGCCCCACTCTTCTCATTAGCACAGGCACTAAAGGAACGTAAATCTGCCATCGCTGGAAAAATCAAACTGATCGCCTTTCTCGGTGGGAAGACTGCTGCAGATATCCTGTGCCGCAGAGACTTAGAAAAAATGGGAGCCACGGTCTCGGTGAGCACAGAAGATGGCAGTTCCGGCAGCAAGGGAATGGTTACTGATCTGCTCCCTGGTTTTTTTGAAGATTTGCCTCCTGTGGAAGAGAGGCACCTCTCCCTGTTTGCCTGTGGACCGCTACCCATGCTTCATGCTTTATCAGAATTTGCACGTTCACGGAAATTGCCCTGCCAGGTTTCCCTGGAAAGCAGAATGGCCTGTGGAGTAGGAGCCTGTGTCGGCTGCAGTATCCCCATACGCTCCGCTGAAAGCACACTGCCAGCCTATCAAAGGGCATGCACGGAAGGGCCAGTCTTTGAGAGCTCAGTCATTCTCTGGAATGACCCACATTTGTCCGCTCCCAACGGATAGCCCTTGAGCGAGGAGAACCCAGGTCCCTACTAATGAAAAAGCTGCGTAAAAAAAAGATCAGTCTTGCGGTTGATATCGGTGGATTACGGATAAAAACTCCTGTGATTGCGGCCTCCGGCACCTTTGGGTACGGAGAGGAGTACAGGGGTTTTATGTCTTTCAAACACCTGGGGGGGATAATTACAAAAGGCATTTCCCTCAAACCACAGCAGGGCAATCCACCTCCCCGTCTGGTGGAGACGGTAGGCGGCATGCTCAATGCTATCGGTCTGCAAAACATCGGGGTTAAAGCCCTGGTTGAAGAAAAAATTCCCCATCTCAAAAAGCGCGGCATACCCATCATTGTCAACATCTACGGCACTACCCTGAAAGACTATGGCGAGGTAGCGAAACGCCTGGACGGGGTGAGTGGTATCGCAGCCCTAGAGGTAAACATCTCCTGTCCCAACATTAAAAAGGGTGGTATTGCCTTCGGCACGGATCCCCGGGAAGTTTTTAAGGTGGTCAGTACCGTCAAAAAATCATCATCCCTCCCCATCATGGTTAAGCTCTCTCCCAACGTAACCGATGTTACCACCATTGCCCGCAGTGCAGAGGAAGCAGGGGCAGACTCCCTTTCCCTCATTAATACCCTCATGGGTATGGCCGTTAACATAGCGACCCGGACACCCCTGTTGGGAAACATTACGGGGGGACTCTCGGGACCCGCTATTAAGCCCATTGCCCTTCGCATGGTGTGGGAAGTTTGCAACACCGTAAACATTCCCGTAGTAGGAATTGGAGGAATCTGCACCGCCGGAGATGCCCTGGAATTTTTTATTGCCGGTGCTTCGGCAGTCCAAATAGGAACAGCCCAGTTTGTCAACCCATCAGTTACGAGTGAAGTGGTCACCGGCCTGGAAAACTACCTCGAAGACCACTCTCTCTCTGCTATTACAGAAATAGTGGGAACCTTAGAAATACCTGAGTGAAAAGGCTATGAAGAAAAAACGCTCTCGAGAACTCTTTTTGGGGAATGTTAAGATAGGCGGTGGCGCCCCCATTTCAGTCCAGTCTATGACTAAAACTGATACCCGCAATACTCCGCAAACGGTTAGACAAATCCGTCAGCTCGAAAAGGCGGGGTGTGAGATTGTAAGGTTGGCAGTACCCGACATGGAAGCCGCCAAAAATCTCGGTGCACTTACACGGGCAGTCTCCATTCCCCTGGTGGCAGACATCCATTTCGATTACAAGCTTGCCCTGGAATCAATCCGACAGGGAATAGCCGGATTGAGAATAAATCCGGGCAACATTGGAAGCAGAGAAAAGGTAAAAGCAGTGGTCCGGGCAGCTCAGGATCACAAAATACCCATTCGTATTGGCGTAAACGTTGGTTCTCTCCAGAAGAGGGTCCTGAAAAAATACAAACACCCCTCTCCCGAAGCCATGGTGGAAAGTGCCCTTGAACACATTCGCATTTTAGAGTCAATGCAGTTTTATGACATAAAGGTATCCCTCAAATCGTCAGACCTTATGGATTCCGTCCGGGCCTATCGTTTGATGCACCGGGAAGTGGACTACCCTCTCCATCTCGGCATCACTGCAGCGGGACCACCCTTCTCCGGAACAATCAAATCCTCCATCGGTATTGGCATGCTCCTCGCGGAGGGGATCGGGGATACCATTCGGGTCTCCCTGACCGGAAGTCCCCTGGAAGAAGTGCGGGTTGCCTACGAAATCTTAAAGGCCCTTAAGCTCCGTTCACGGGGACCGGAAATCATCAGCTGTCCTACCTGCGGACGATGTGAAATGGACATTCCCAAAATGGTTGCCACTATAGAAAAGAAACTTTCTACCCTGCCCCGCGAGCTCAAGATCGCCGTGATGGGCTGCGCGGTGAACGGACCGGGGGAAGCCCGGGAAGCAGACCTGGGAGTGGCCGGGGGTAAAGGTGTCGGAGTTTTATTTAAGAAAGGAAAGATAATAAAAAAGCTGAAAGAAAAAGATGTAGTCAGTGCCCTGATTAAAGAGGCACAATCGATGTGAAACCATTGTGTAGAAAGGTACAATTATGCGTTATTCTCAAATGCTCATACCCACACTGAAAGAAGTTCCGAGTGAAGCAGAAGTTATAAGCCACCGTCTCATGTTAAGGGCTGGAATGATTCGCAAGCTGGCAGCTGGTATTTATTCCTATCTACCCCTGGCTCAGCGGGTGCTGAGGAAGACAGAACAGATCATCAGAGAAGAAATGGACCGGGCGGGCGCCCAGGAGGTCACCCTCCCCTTTGTCCAGCCGGCAGAAATCTGGCACAAGAGCGGCCGGTGGGACGTTTATGGGAAAGAGCTCCTTCGCCTTAAAGACCGCCATAACAGGGACTTTTGCCTTGGACCGACTCATGAAGAAGTTATAACTGAGCTGGTAAAAAATGAAGTGACATCCTACCGCCAGCTTCCCCTCAACCTCTATCAAATTCACATCAAGTTCCGGGATGAAATAAGGCCCCGCTTTGGCATCATGCGGGCACGGGAATTTGTTATGAAAGATGCCTATAGCTTTGATGTTGACGAAGCAGGAGTAGAAAAGAGTTACCAGAAGATGTATCAGGCCTATTGTTCCATTTTCGAACGGTGTGGGCTCACCTTTAAACCGGTAGAAGCAGATTCGGGACCTATCGGAGGAAGCTTTTCTCACGAATTCATGGTACTGGCCGATACGGGTGAGGACTGTATCTTCTCCTGTACCGCCTGTGGTTATGCAGCAAGCAAAGACAAAGCAGAGATCGGGCAGAGAGACTCTGGACCCCCAAGCCAGCAAGCACCGGAAGAAATCAAGCGGGTAGAAACTCCCAATCAGCGAACCGTTGAGGAGGTAACCAGCTTTCTCAAGATAAAACCGGAGCACTTAATTAAAACCCTGATTTTCCAGGAAGGAGATAGTACCATCGCTGTCCTCATCAGGGGAGATCATGAAATCAATGAGATCAAACTGCAAAATTTCCTTAACGCAGATACAGCTCTGCCTGGCAGATGATGCAACTATTGAAAAGGTTACCAGAGCACCGAAGGGATTTGCAGGTCCGATGGGATTAACCATAAAGATTCTCGCAGATAACTCTCTACAACCGGGGTCCGCTTTTACAACCGGCGGCAATGAAAAAGATGTTCACCTTATGAACGTTGCTCTTGGCAGAGATTTTCAGGTGGGCAGCTTTGGGGACCTGCGTTGTGCTGAAGACGGAGACCCCTGCCCCCGCTGTAAGCAGGGACAGTTAGCCATGAGCAGGGGAATCGAAGTCGGTCACATCTTTAAATTGGGCACCAAATATAGCAAAACCCTCGGGGCAACATTTTTAGATGCACAGGGCAAGGCACAGGACATAATCATGGGATGCTACGGCATTGGTGTAGGAAGAACGGTAGCTGCGGCCATTGAACAAAATAACGATGAGTACGGCATCATCTTTCCTAAAAGCATAGCACCCTTTCAGGTAATCATCTCCTCAGTAAAACCAAAAGAACCCAACATTCAGAAAGCTTCAGAGAAACTCTACACAGACCTGTTACAGGCGGGGATTGATGTACTCCTGGATGACCGTGATGAACGGCCTGGAATAAAATTTAAAGATGCTGATCTCATTGGCATCCCACTCAGAGTGACAATCGGGAAAAAAATCACAGATGGTCTGGTTGATATAAAGCAGCGGCATTCAAAGGATGGCATAACCGTCAAAGAAACAGACGTTATAGCTAAAATCAAGGAACTCATAAACAGTGATTAGACTGAAGGACATTACCGATAAAGTCCTCTCTTATCATCCCCATCCTCACATTGACCTGATTGAGAAGGCCTATGTCTTCTCTGCCCAGGTCCACCAGGGTCAACTGAGACGATCTGGAGAGCCCTACCTTATCCATCCGTTGGAAGTAGCCTACCTCCTTGCAGATATTAAACTGGATGACGTAAGCGTTGCAACCGGTCTTCTACACGATACGGTAGAGGATACCTATACTACTATCGAGACCATTGAAAATCTGTTTGGCGCTGAGATTGCTTCACTGGTAGACGGATTGACAAAACTCAGCAAAATAGCCTTTCATGCCTCAGAAGAAAAGCAGGCTGAGAACTTCAGAAAGATGATCTTAGCCATGGCCAAGGACATTCGGGTCATCCTCATTAAGCTGGCGGACCGCTTGCACAATATGAGAACACTACGTTTTCTTCCCCCGGAAAAAACCATTGAACTCGCTCAGGAAACTCTGGACATCTACGCCCCTCTGGCAAACCGTCTCGGCGTCTTCTGGATGAAAGGCGAACTCGAGGACCTCTCTCTGCTTTACCTGCGCCCTGAAGTTTACTACAACCTTGAGAAAAAGGTTGAGAGCAGAAAAAAAGAAACAGCACACTATGTTAATGAAGTCATTGAGATTATTAAAAACAGGTTAGAGGAGTTTAAACTCACCGCAGAGATATACGGACGGTCCAAGCACCTGTATAGTATTTATAAAAAGATGGAGATTCAGCACCTGGACTTCGATCAAATTTACGACCTGGTAGGATTTCGGGTTGTTGTTGGAGATATCAAGGATTGTTATGAAGCCCTCGGTATTATTCACCTCCTCTGGAAACCGGTTCCGGGACGGTTTAAAGACTATATTGCCATGCCGAAAGCAAATATGTACCGATCTCTCCACACAACGGTAATCGGACCCGCTGGGAAGAGAATTGAAGTTCAGATCCGGACTAATGAAATGCATCACATTGCAGAACAGGGTATCGCTGCCCACTGGAAGTACAAGGAGGGAAAGAATATCCCGGAGAAAGACGATGATCAATTTGCCTGGTTGCGGCAACTAGTAGAATGGCAGCAGGATTTAAAAGATCCGAGAGAATTTCTCGACATAGTGAAGGTGGATCTCTTCCCGGAAGAAGTGTACGTCTTTACGCCCAAGGGCGCAGTAAAACAGTTTCCCCAGGGAGCTACGCCTGTTGATTTTGCCTATAGTGTCCACACAGACGTGGGGCATCGCTGTGTGGGGGCCCGGGTTAATGGACGGATCGTGAGTCTGAAATATCAACTGAACAATGGGGATACAGTAGAGATTATTACCTCAGCACAGCATAAACCCAGTAAAGACTGGCTCCGCTTCGTTAAAACCGCGCGGGCACGTACCAAGATCAATCATTTGATCAGTATGGAAGAACGCTCACGCAGTTCTGAGCTGGGGAGAGAAATCTGCGAAAAAGAGTTCAGGAAGCACGGAATCAATTTTGCCAAGATCCTGAAGAAGGAGCTTACAGGAAAACATCTGGCAGAGTTGAATGTCAAAAGTGAGGAAGAACTCTTTGCCGCAATAGGCTACGGAAGAATCTCCGCCAAGCAGCTTGTCAATAAATTCATTTCACCCGAAAAACAGAAGAAGAGTGAGACAAGAGGCTCTAAGATAAAGAAGGCTGCAGATCGTCTCAAGGGTACCAGCACAACCGGTGTTATCGTAAAAGAAATTGACAATATCATGGTAAAATTTGGCAAGTGCTGCAAGCCCCTTCCCGGAGAAAAGATTAAAGGGTACATTACCCGGGGACGGGGTGTAACGGTACACACCTATAATTGTCTCTACATTCAGGGGTGCGATCAGGAACGACTCATTGACGTCAGGTGGGATGACAGGAAGACATTTAATTATCCGGTTAAAATAGAGGTTACCTCTGAGGACAAAAAAGGTCTTTTGGCAGACATCAGCGCTTCCATCTCTTCTGCAGAAGCAAACATCTCCAATGCCTCCGCCCGCACCCTTGATAGTAGGAGAGCGGTAAGCACCTTTGATTTAGAGGTAAGTGATTTCAAGCACTTGAGCAGGGTAATCCGGTCAATTGAGAAGGTTAAAGGGGTCTTTAAGGTAAGTCGTTTAAATCCCTAAGACGTTATTTCTTCACCTTTTATTTCTGGACGTACCCTGATTTTAGGTGGTTTAACAATTAAACCGGTACGGATACATCGTGTACACACATTGAGCCTCTTTACGCCACCATCCTTATATACCCTGACTTTTTGGATATTGGGATGCCATACTTTCTTTGTCTTGTTATTGGCATGGCTTACATTGTTGCCGACCTGCCTACCTTTACCACACAGTTCACATACTTTAGACATTTTCATTCCTCACTTTCTCTAGAGTAGTGGGGGAAATACCACATTTTGTGCATTTTAGCAAGCCTTTTTCGCATGCAAATTCAGGACACCCGGACTCATTCGCCTTTAGCGAGATAACCATAAGATATATCTAAAGTTTTTAGATACGTTGTCCGATAGCAGTACCACCAGGATGGGAGAATAAAACAATGCGCACCATACAGTTACTCATACTTTTCTGCCTCAGCTGTACTCTTTATGCAGTCTGCGAGTTTAAAGGGGTGAGGGGCTACTATCATAGCCTCCCCAGTTTAGTTTTTGCCTTTTTACTCGTACGCTACAAGCTTAAATTAGCACTGTATTTCTAAATTCCCTTTCCGCAATACCCTATCTTCAAAGCCAAACCACGAAGAATACAAATGCCTAAAATGAGCTAAATTGCCTAAATTAAAAAATTAAACCAGAAGACACAAAGTAAGAACTAAGACCAGACCTGCGTACAGGCACACGGGTAAATTGGATAACAGGTCGAACCTGATGTGCCTTTGTGCCCCTCACCCTACCCCACTCCCCAAAGGGAAGAGAGGGTATATCCAGCATCAAGTATCTAGAAACCAGTGTCTCTTCTTTTCAATCGCACATCCCACATCCCAGATCTCACATCCATTTTATAAATCCACTTGACAAATATCCGTTGAAATGTTAAAAATTTCAAGCTTCTGTGCTCTTCATTAAGGAAAGCAGATGAATTTTACAGGGGGCACCCAAAACCGTCTAAGAAAGAAAACGGTATCATAAACTGATGTGCATCCCTCTCTATACTATTTACGTTCACGGAGGATAACCTATGGCGTTAGAAAAAATCGAATATGATGCGAGTCATTGTCAAAGATGTTCAACCTGTAAGTGGATTCACCTCTGGGAGATCAAAAGTCATCGTTTTGCCAGGAGTTGCCCGTCTCTGGTGTATGGCAAGTTTGACTGTTACGCTGCCCAGGGGAAAAATGATATTGCAACCGGTTTGTTGAAAGGTGAATTGACGTGGGAGCAGTCAACTGACAAGCTGCTTGAAATCATCTATCGTTGCCCGATGTGTGCAGCATGCGACATTAACTGTAAACGGGTAATGGATCTGGATATTATTGGTGTCCTGGAAGCCCTGAGAGAAGAAGCATGCGAAAAAGGGTACGGTCCTCTCCCTGCCCATAAGGAGTTCATTACCAGTATCCAGCAATATGACAACGTATGGAAACAACCCCGTACCCGAAGGGCTAACTGGGCTCGAAAGCTTGATATTAAAGATTTAAGTAAGCCGAAGGAAAAGGCCGATGTGCTCTATTTCGTCGGGTGTACCTACGCGTATAAGCCCGGCATGGACATTGTTCCTAAAACAAATGCCGAGCTCCTGAAAAAAGCGGGTATCGACTTCGGCATACTGGGAGCTAAAGAGCTGTGCTGCGGAGGAATCTGTGACAATGTAGGGGACAAAAAGAATTTTGCTGAGGTTGCAGAAAAGAATCTAAAAATGTTCAAAGAAACCGGCGTTAAAACCATCGTTACCAACTGCCCGGGATGTTTCATGACCTTCGGTGAAAAGTATGCACACTATCTTAAAAAGGATACTGCCGATTTAGACTATGAGGTAATACACTCAACCGTCTACATGAATGACCTCATCAAGAAAGGCAAACTAGAGCTGAAAAATAATGTGGATATGACCGTAACCTACCATGATCCCTGCCACCTCGGGCGTAGAGGTGAACCTTACAAACACTGGGAAGGCAAGAGAGTTGACTGGGGTCTGACCGAGCCGCCGAGAGAGCTCAATCGTGGTGTTAATGGATACTATGAAGCACCGAGAGAAATCCTGCAAGCTATCCCCGGATTGAAACTCGTAGAAATGGAGCGCATTAAGGAATACTCATGGTGTTGTGGTTCAGGAGCAGGAGCAAAGTCTGCCTTTCCCGATTTCGCCCTCTCCACCGGTCAGGAAAGAATTGAGGAAGCAAAGTCAACCGGGGCAAGCGCCCTTGTGTCTGCCTGTCCCTGGTGCGAAGCCCATTTAAGGGATTCCATAGATGCCATGGGTGAATCCATGAAAGTCTATAGTTTACTTGAACTGGTTAAACAATCAATGGGAGAGTAAAGAACACCGTTTGCGTGTTTGACAACTCCTGATGGTGAAGAAATCGAAGTGGAGAGCTCAGATATGATAATTTCTATCTGAGTTTTTCACTTCTGCTCTGAAGGACCAGAGAAAACCTCTTAACCGTGCTTTTTTCTTATGACTAAACTGCTCTCACCATTAAGTTGTGTTGATGAAGTAGAGGATCTTATTACAGCTGGAGCAGATGAATTCTACTGCGGCATCCTCCCGGAAGACTGGAAAGGAAAGTATACCGTATCTGCATCCATAAACAGGAGACAGGAAGACAATTCCATTCTCGGTACCAGCCCTCACTTCAATCGTTTTGAAGACCTCAAAGAAAGTATTGTTCTTGCACACTCCCACAATACTCCCGTTATGCTCACCTTGAATGAGCACTACTATTCACAAGATCAGTATGATTATTTGCTGTGGTACATCGATGAAGCCTTAAAAGCTGAAGTGGATGCTCTGATTGTCGGCGACGTTGGTTTGATGGTAATGCTCAAAGAAAGGAATATCTCTATCCCTCTTCACATCAGCACGGCCGGCACAACCTTCAATTCAGAGACGGTTCGATTCTACCAGGAACTGGGGGCTTCCCGGATTATCCTTCCGCGACATTTAACCATCGAAGAAATCGAGTCTCTTGCAAGTGATGTTTCAGGCATAGAGCTTGAAGCCTTTATTCTCAACTCCCGTTGTGCCAATGTAGACGGTTTCTGCACCTTTCAACACGGATTAGCAGATCTCTTTCCTGATGAGGAAACTAAAAAGAGTTATTTCAATGCATGTATGCTTCCCTATAACGTTGCTGTTTATGGAGATGGAGAAACAGTAATAGATAAGGACAAAAAAGAACAAATCCCCTGGGAACGCCAATTAATCTGGTCTGGGCTGCACATTGACGATCGCCCCTGTGGTGCCTGTGCACTTTATGAGTTCAAACAGATTGGACTTTACGGAGTGAAAATTGTCGGAAGGCAAAACACAAAGAAAAAGAAGATTAAAGACCTTACCTTTCTCCGGACATTACTCAACTTTCTTGCAGAAGAACAGCCCGGCAAAGAAGCATTCAGGAAGTTTTCCCGCAACCTCTACCAGCAAACATATCAGTGGCCCTGCCTTGTGTTCAAGTGCTACTATCCCTCCGTACTCTTGAAGTAAACAGGAAGAACAGAGCAGAACGTAACCCCTAACAAACAAGACCTCATGATCTTAAGCGGTGCTCAAAAGAGCCGCGCAACCATGAGGTCTTGTTGAAAACGACAATCTGTTTCTGTTTATCTTTTCCTTTTCTTTGCTGCTTTCTTCTTTGCTGTTTTCTTCTTTGCTACCTTCTTCTTTGCTACCTTCTTCTTTGCTACCTTCTTCTTTGCTACCTTCTTCTTTGCTACCTTCTTCTTTGCTACCTTCTTCTTTGCTACTTTCTTCTTTGCTACTTTCTTCTTTGCTGCTTTCTTCTTTACTGCCATTAGTCCCTCCTTGCATTAGGTTAGTACAAGCTGTTTAATCTCTCTCAAGATTAAACATGAAAAAAACAAACAGACAATCTTTTTTTCGTGCAACTATTTTAAAACTTTAGTAATAATGTAACATTAAAAAAATTTTAGTCAAGAAAAAAAACAGTTTTGCCTGCAATAAAAACAATGCAATCAGCTCAACACCTGCACGTTAAAAATTAAACATCGCGCGATGCCTCTCCAATAGAGGGATAACAAGCGATAGACATTCTGTTACTTGTGCAAGCAACTACTTATAAAATTTCAATCAACACCCTTCACTTTGTGTTACAAAAAATCTTTTTTTAATTCTTTTGTAAAAAAAACAAAACCATAATCACAAATGCAGCAAGGCAATAGTAAAACAAAAAAATATTAGACAATGAAATACTCTTGTACTATACCTGTGTTGTGATTGTCACACAGAACCCTATCATACTCCTTTGCAGAAAAACTTAAACAACAATTCATATGATTGATGCAAGCTGGGAAGGAAAAGTACAATTTTATGAACTGGCATTCGGGACGTGGATTGCCTACCTCTTTTTAGTGTTTATGTGGGAAAGGCTCTTCAGGACACATCAGGATGGCTGGCGATACACGCTTATCACTCTTATTGGAGGAAGTTTTTATATCATAAACCACTATTTTCAGCTTGCCCCGTTCTACAGCCTGCTGATCAACAGCTACACCATTGTTTTCACAGTGGTCTACTATGTAATCCTGGTTAAACCATTAGATTGTTCCGTTATTAAAAAAGTTCTCTTTTTACTCTCATCCGTTCTTTTCACTATCGTTTACATAGCAGCAGAAAGTCTGGCACGGTTTCTAAAGGAAGGAAGGCTTGTGTCCGGAGTTTACATTCCGGAGTTTCTACTGTTACTCATCTCATTTATCGCATGTATTTTCATTATCCTCTCTCAGAGAAAAAAATAATGCGCCACAATTACGAACAGGAGTCAGAAGTAAGAATATAATTACAACAAACTTCTGTAAAGAAGAATATTGAAATCCCACATCACAAATAAACTGTCAAATTTCAAATGGCTAAACTGCCCCTCTATTCCTCAAAGGAGAGTAGGTGGGCAATGCTGGTTTATCTTTTTCGTTCGACGTTCAATCTTTGCTTCTTACTTCTGACTCCTGTCTTCTGACTTCTTTATTTTTTATTTTCTCCCGATTTCAATTTTCACCCTTCCAATCGAACGCTCGTCTGAGCTCAAAACAGTAAAAATCACATTGTCAAAGTGTAAAACCTCTCCAGGTTGTGGGATATGACCAAACCGCTCTAAGAGAAAACCTCCCAGTGTTTCATAATCTCCCTCAGGCAGGGTCAGGGAAAACACTTCACGCATTTGATTCACTTCCATGCGTGAACTAACGATATATCTATTCTTCCCTGTTTTACGATAAAGTTTTTTATCCGCGTCATATTCATCTTCGATTTCTCCCACGATCTCTTCCAGAATATCTTCTATGGTAATAATTCCAACCCCTCCGCCATACTCATCAACCACAACGGCAAGGTGATTTCTCTGTTTTTGCATTTCGATAAGAAGGTCATCGACAGGCTTCACTTCGGGCACATAGGGTACAGTGCGTATGAGTGAGAGAAGGGGTTTTTTACTAAGAGCTTCGTCTAACAGATCAAAACTGTTAATAACACCAATGATATTGTCGACGCGTTCGTGATAGACAGGAATACGGGAGTGTCCCTTCACATCAATCAGCTCTATCACTTCCTTGATGGTCACAGTATCTTCAATGGCGGCTACATCCACAAGGGGAACCATTGCTTCTTTTACGGTTGTATGGGCAAAGTCAAAGAGCCGATCAATCATAGTGACCTCTTCGGGGGTTAAGTCACTTCCCTTTCTGCTCATTTTGACAATGAGTCTCAATTCTTCACGGGTAACAAAGGGTATACCCTTCGATCCTTTCACTCCGGATAGGCGAAAGAGAAACTGTGTTACTCTGGTAATGAGAAAGACGAGCGGATAAAACATATAGGAAGCCAGGAAAATGGGATATGCTACCCTGAGGGAGATGCTGTTAGCATGCTGCTGAAAAAGTGTTTTCGGTATAATTTCGCCGAAGATGAGCAAGAGGGGGGTAAGCAGAATGACCGCATAGACTTCTCCTTTCCCGCTCAACCGCGAGAGAAGAAAGGACGTTATTAAAATTGAATTTGTTACCACTGAAAGATTGGTTCCACAGAGGGTGGTTGCCAGAATACGTTCACGGTCTTTAAGCAGGTCAAGGGTCATGCGTATTCTGGCCGGTGAAGCATTTGATGATTTTCTGATCTTTTGAGGATTGGCTGCGATCAGGGCTATTTCCGAACCTGAAAAGAAGGCCTCAGAGGCAAGGAATATCAAAAAGATTGCAGTGTAGAGGAAAATTTCCATGTGATCTCTATTTTTTTCTTTTTATTACAGCATCAAACTCATCATAAATTTCACCAAACAGCTCTTCAAGCACATCTTCTATGGTAATCAGGCCGACGACTTTCCTTGCCCTGTTAACCACCAGTGCGAGGTGGATCTTTTTTTCTTGAAACTCCTTCAACACAACATGTATCCTCTTATCCTGTGGAACAAAATAAGGGGGACGAAGAACACTCCCAATAGAAGCAGTCTTGCCATCTGGTTTGAAATGCATGGTAAGCAGATCTTTTACATTAAGGATGCCGGCAATATCGTTCTTTTCTTTTTCATAAACTGGTATACGAGAATAAGGGTGTTTTTTTGCCTGTTTGATCGCTTGATCAATGGACAAATCATGTGACATGGTAAACATGATTGAGTAAGGAGTCATTATTGAGAACACGGGGGTGTCATTAAATTTCAAAATATTGTGAATCAATGCACGCTCTTCCTCTTCAAGCACCCCATCTTTATGGCCTGCATCTATTAAATCCTTGAGCTCTCTCTCATAGAAGATCGTACTCTGTTTTTCATATGAAGCACTAAAGAGAGCAAGAATTGCATCCACTATTCTTCTAATGGCCCATCTCAGGGGAAAGATGACACGTGAAAAGAAATCCAGGGGCCTTGCTACAAAAAAAGAAAATTTCTCGTTATAAGACACTGCGATTGTTTTAGGAAGAACCTCCCCAAAAAGGAGTATAAGTGGGGTCATAATGGCAATAGCAATCCATTTCCCTTGAAAACCAACCAGGGAAATACAGAGGGAGGCTGCAAGTGCTGAAGCACTAATGTTGATACACTCATTTCCCACCAGGATAGAGATGAGAAGACGTCGCGGGTTTTCTAACAGTTTGTATACGAGTGATTCCTTGGGATGTTTCGACTCTTTAAACTTGAACAGTTTAACAGAACCAAGTGAAAAAAGGGCTGTCTCTGATCCAGAGAAAAAGGCCGAAAAACAGAGCAGAATACCGATGAGGATTATTTTGATGAGAACCAGGCTTTCCAAGATTTGCTGATTACCAGTGAAAGGTTTGCTTATTTACCGGCAAATGACGAGAAAGCCCCGCGCTGCCTGCGGGGAGCATCACAATTGCTGGGGGCAAAAATCACGATGGCTGTATTGATAATAGGCACTGTTCAAAAAGCCAATACTTAAAGGCCTAAAGAGCGGGGACGGTTCTATGAAGAAAATAGAACTGTCCCCGTTAGTTTATTTCTAGCTCACCCACAAACCATGGAGGTTGCAGTAGGCCCGTGCACATTTAACAGCACCATCAACTTCAAAGGTTGCTTCAGGCTTGTCTCCCGGCTTCAAATAGGCACGATAGAGTTTAGCATCTGTCAAAACACCAATCACCTCGATAAAGTGTTTCTCTTCCATGGGATGGGGTGCCTTGCCGACTGTAACCGTTACGGTGTTCCCTTCCTTGGAAATAACCGGCACATGCTTTTCAACTGCAGCATCCGTAGTGTTACCTTTTAAGTGCACCATATCCTGACCACAGCAAACAAGACTACCACCGGCTCCATGAACTACTGATACAAGATTTCCGCACAATTCACATTGATAAACTTCATCTCTTTGTGTCATCTCTGTACCTCCTTTACTGGTAAAGTTTAAAGCACTTCCTTGTCATCAGTCACATCTCTGATGATCACTATATTAGTATTATTGTCTCCTGATTGAACATTACCACAACTCCTGTCAAATTCACAAAGAAAATTATCATCTCAATGAAACTTCTTGGCTGTTTGATCTCTAGCCCAGACTGCCGCTTTATACCCCTAAACGAAAAAGCCTTTATTATCTTAGGCGTACTGCTCTAAATTCTTGCAATTATAGGTTTATTGTAATAAATTACAGGATGAAAAATCAAGAGAAGTCAGAAAAACAGAGAATGGAATTTGAGAATCACAGCAAAGTTGCAAAGTACGCCAAGATTAACAATAGATAAAAAGTGCTGTTCATGCGAGCATCAAAGCACGAAGCTATTTCATCATAAAGTTTTCTCTGGCTCCTGAAGGTTTGCTGTGCCCTTCGGGATCTCAATGCGGTGAGCAATAGGTTTTTGCATTTGAATTTGTAATTCTTTGTAGTTTATTCTGTACTTCTGTCTTATCTGACTTCTAGTTTTTTAGATTTTAATTATCTGCAGGAGGAATAAATTAATGAAGGAACGGGGAAGCGGAATATTACTCCATATAACATCACTGCCCTCTCCCTATGGCATCGGGGATTTGGGACCCGGCGCATATAGATTTGCCGACTTCCTGGCTCAATCAAAGCAGCGTTTCTGGCAAATATTACCCATCAATCCTATAGATCCAGTTTATGGCAATTCGCCCTATCACAGCATTTCAGCCTTTGCAAGCAACCTTTACCTGATAAGTCCTGAACTAATGGTCCAGGAGGGCTTACTCTTGAAAGAAGATCTTGAACCCCTGCCTGCCTTTTCACCGGACACGGTTCACTACCGGAAGGCGATCACCTACAAAGTACGACTATTTCACAAAGCATACGAACGCTTTAAAACAAGTGCCACAAGCGGCTATGAAGAGTTTGTCGCCCACAATGCCCACTGGCTTGATGATTTTTCTCTCTTTCAATCCCTCAAAGAACATTACAACTACAAGGGCTGGATTGAATGGCCAGCAGAAATCCGCGACCGGCAACCGGAAGCCCTGCAAGCCATCAGGAAAACCCTTCACGATCAAATCGAGCGTGAATGTTTTCTCCACTATGTGTTCCATAAGCAGTGGTCGGCACTCAAGAACTACTGTAATCAGCAGGGCATTAACATATTTGGAGATATGCCCATTTACGTAGATCATGACAGTGTTGATGTCTGGAAGAACCCGGAAATGTTTCAACTGGATCAGGCCAAGCGCCCATCATTTGTTGCAGGTGTTCCCCCTGATTATTTCAGTGAGTCGGGACAGCTGTGGGGAAATCCCCTCTATCGATGGGATGTTTTGAAGGAACACCGGTATGAATGGTGGATACAAAGGATGGAGCACAATCTGGCACTCTTTGATTTTGTAAGAATTGATCACTTCCGTGGATTAGTCGCCTACTGGGAAGTTCCGGCTGATAAGACAACAGCCATTGAAGGAAAGTGGGTTGAAGCACCTGCAGAAGACTTCTTCACTGTCTTACTTGATCACTTTCCCAAATCATCTATTATTGCAGAAGATCTTGGTATCATTACCCCCGACGTACGGGCCCTGATGGATCAGTTTCAATTTCCGGGTATGAAGGTGCTTCTCTTTGCCTTCGATGATGAGCTGGGTGCCAATCCCTACCTGCCCCACAATCACGTAGAGAACTGTGTGGTATACACCGGCACCCACGATAACAACACTGTTAAAGGCTGGTTTGACGGAGAGGCATCGCAAAATGCTAAAACAAATCTTTTTCGATACCTCGGACATGAACTATCATCATCGAACATCCACTGGGAATTAATCAGGCTCGCCATGATGTCAGTTGCGAAAATGGTTATCTTTCCCATGCAGGACGTTCTTGGTCTGGGAGAAAATGATCGTATGAACCGGCCATCTGTCGCCCAGGGAAACTGGCAGTGGAGACTGCTTACAGAGCACCTTACACCAGAGTTGCAAAAAAAAATGCGGGACATGACCCGGATGTATGGAAGGTCCGGATAAATGACCATAGGTCATTGGCAGGAATTATCCCATCCTTTGGGTTCACAACGACTGTATTCATACAATGAAAAAAGAAGAGCACACCGGCACTAATGGTTGAATCAATTCAGGAGATTTTTAAAAGGAAAATTGTACCAGTCACCTTT
Organism: uncultured delta proteobacterium; assembly: GCA_963752035.1. Taxonomy (GTDB): domain Bacteria; phylum Desulfobacterota; class WTBG01; order WTBG01; family WTBG01; genus CAVVWZ01. The sequence goes on from CAVVWZ010000065.1 coordinate 64,903, forward strand.
GAGCGAAGCATCGGATTGTTCGGAGCTACATCTATCGGCGTTGGCGCCCTTCTGGGAGCCGGCATTTATGTGCTCATCGGCCTGGCTGCCGGTGTCGCAGGTCCGTCCGTATGGCTATCCTACCTTCTGTGCGGTATTGTAGCTTTCTGCACTACACTGGTCTTTGCCGAACTGGCACGCATTGTACCACTAACCGGTGGCGGCTACGCATATACTTACAAAACCCTTGGCAGTTTCGGCAGTTTCATGACCGGCTGGTTCCTTGCACTGGGGAGTGTTTTTGCCTGCGGTTTATATGCAATCGGCTTTGGCGAGTATTTTTCTTCATTGTTAGGCTATGACATTACGGGATTCGGCATCAAATTCATCGCAATCCTCATTGTCGTTGCTGCTATCTTGCTCAACACACGGGGAACAAAAAGTGGAGACAGAATTCAGAAATGTCTTACCTGGGGAAGTGTATCCATCCTTACAGTCCTGATTATTGCGTCCCTTACCAACCTTGATGTGGATCAGTTGACCCCGGTCTTTCCCCGGGGCATTCAGGGAACCTATGGTGCCATTTCCATCATCTACGTTTCATTTTTTGGTTATCAACTCATTGCAAATAACACTGATGAAATCATCGATCCCACCCGGACCGTTCCCAGGGCAATGATTCTCTCAATGCTTATCAGTATTTTGATCTATGTTTTAGTTTCCCTGGTCGCCATAATGGTTGTCCCCTGGGAGGAACTTGCATCAACCAATGCTCCCCTGGTTGCCGTTGCCACCAAAAGTTTTGGCCAGCTCGGCTGGATAATCATCTCAATTGGTGGTGTTCTTGCCGCTGCGGGGGCACTTAACAGTACACTGCTATCCCAGGGACGACAGATTTACGCAATGGGAAATCACCGCTTCTTACCTGGCATCCTGGGGAAAATTCATGAGGTCCACAAAACTCCCCGGGTTGCTCTACTGACAGGGGGGATTGCAGTCATTGCAGCCTTGAGCTTTCTTAACCTTCAGTTCATTGCTAAATCAGCAAACTTCTGTCTTTTATGTTCTCTGCTGCCTGTCTCCCTCGCACTGCGGAAAATTTATAAAACCGACAAAGCAAAACGACCCGCCGCCCGGTGGAAATGGTATCTACCTGAAATTGCTCTCGTCACCAATGCAGGCCTTCTTCTCAGCCTTGACTGGATTTCTCTCACCTTCGGCTTCCAGCTTGGCCTACTCGGTCTGGTTCTCTACTTTTTTTACTCCCGAAAAAGAGAAATCCGTTCACGAACCGGCATGAATGTAGTTCTGGTTGAGAAACAAAAGCCCCATTTGAGCAGGGGAATCCGCATTCTTGTCCCCGTTGCCAACCCTCAAACCCAGCGGGCAATCCTTTCCATTGCTAACGCCCTGCTCTCCAAAGAAGGCGGTGAAGTCGTCGTCTTGTCGGTAATCACCACACCGGAACAAATGGATTTTTACTCAGCCCTTTCAAATGCCGACCTCTCGCTTGAACTCATGCAGCAGAGCTCCGAAATAGCGAAACTCTCTGATGTTCCCATCAAGCCGGTCATCCGGGCATCCCGCAGCATTCCCAAAGGCATCGTTCATGCTGCGGAGGAGGAGGGATGTAATCTTACCGTCATGGGTTACAGCGGTCAGGATAACATCGAAACGGCCAGTTTAATGGAAGAGGTCCTTCACCAGTCCAGCACAGACATAATCTTTTTTAAGCTAAAAAAAATCGATGGTAATTTCTCTCCTCGGAACATTGCAGTATCGCTGGGAGGGCGTTCCAACCTGGAATTGGCAATCAAGCTTGCCGATGCCCTTGCAGATCAGTTTGGATCTGACATGACCTTCCTCAATATTCTCCCGGAAAACTACACTCCTCAACAACGGGACTATACCGACCGTACTTTCATTGAGGCCATCCAGAGACACCGTTCCAAAGCACTCTACAACATTAAAGTACTCGCTTCAGACAATGCAGTAGAGACACTGGTGGAAACATCCAAGAATTTTGACCTCCTGATTGTGGGAACGACAAAATCAGGTCTCCTCCAGCGGGCAACAGTAGGAACATTCTCAACACAAATTGCCGAAAGATCCTCCTGTTCGGTAGCGGTGGTCAGGGTTGTCCCGAGGGCACAAAAAATAATGCAGAAAATTTAAACTACAGAAGTCAGAAGACAGAAGTACGGAGAGATTAGAATATAATACAAACGAACGTCTCTAAACATCTCATCAAATCCTTATTCCTGGGACAGATTGGATATTGTTGTTTCAACTTTGAGTCTTGACTCTAGAAAGTTAAAATTCAGCTTTGTGCTCTCTGCGTCTCTGTCGGTGTCATTTTAAATCTTGTTAATCTTTATTCTTCTCCTGTCTTCTTACTTCTGTCTTCCTGTTTTCTGCTAAGTTTGACTTGAAAAGCCTTCAAAAGGTAGTGTAAAATGGTTGCCATACTTGTCATTGAGCACATAACCTAGGAGATTTGCCTCATGAACTACGATACTGCCCTGAGGATGTATACGGCAAAGCGAATCGAGGAAATTGAAACAGCAGACATCCTAGTAGGAATTCCCTGCTACAACAACGAAAGTACCATTACCCATGTGATCCAGATGGTTACCCATGGGCTCGCTAAACACTACAAAAATAAAAGGAGCGTAATTCATATTGCCGATGGTGGATCTACGGACGATACCAGAGAAGTGGCAAAGGAATTTCAGATTAAGCCCTGGCAGGAAAAGATCGTTTCCATATACCGGGGACCGGGTGGTAAGGGCACCGCACTGCGTTCTATCTTCGAGACTGCTGAACGGCTTGGCGTTCAGGCCTGTGCAGTGGTAGATTCAGATTTGAGAAGTATTACCTCAGACTGGATTCACTACCTGGTCGATCCGGTACTTACCAAGGGATACCAATTTGTAGCACCGGTCTACCTCCGCCATAAGTATGACGGCACCATTACTAACAACATCGTTTACAATCTCACCCGTGCTCTTTATGGCAAACGGATCCGTCAGCCCATTGGAGGTGATTTTGCATTTTCAAGAGATGTTGCCAGGTTTTATGTTGACCAGGATGTATGGGACACCGACGTAGCCCGTTACGGTATTGACATCTGGATGACTACCAATGCCGTAACCCAGGGCTTTCGTATTTGCCAGGCCAACTTAGGGGTTAAGATTCATGATGCAAAAGATCCCGGCCAGCATCTCGGCCCTATGTTCAGACAGGTCATATGGACCCTCTTTTCCCTGATGGAAAACTATGAAGTGTACTGGAAAAAGGTTCGCGGAAGTGAACCACTGGAAATTTTCGGATTCGAGGGTGCAATTGAACCTGAACCGGTGAAGGTTGATTTGGACAGTATGATTGAACGGTTCAAGGTCGGCTTTCAGCAGTTTTCTTCCTCTCTGGAAGGATATTTTTTGTGAAACCTGTTTTAAGGAAATTCAAAAAGCTGCAGACCATGGATGGAAAGGCATTTCATCTTTCCCACAGATGCGTGGGTCCGGATTCTCTACGAATTAGCTGCCACCTTTCACGCAGTGGAAGGTGAACCGGCTAAAGCTCATCGAGCTGGTAACACCCCTCTACTATGCCCGGGTGGCTTCCTTCGTGAAACAGAGCTGGGACATGTCATCACAGGAAGCTGAAAATCTGGTGGAGGAACAGGCAGTAAAATTTGAAAAACATAAAGATTACCTCATAGAGGTATGGGACAAAAAATCCAACGAGAAAAAGAAAGAAAAAGAGATGGAGATCATAAGACTAAACAATCTTATTAGATTTTTTTAGAAAGGAGTATGCTACCCATGGAGGAAGAAAGAAATGGAGTAAATATGTCCCAACAGCTTTTCATCATAGCCCTTGGCGGTTTAGTGGGTGCAGCCCTTGCATTGCTCTATGCTCCCTCGAGCGGGGAAAATACCCGTCAATATCTGCGTATGCGGACTGAACAGGCAAGGCGCAGGGCCTACGACATTACCGGGCGGATCAAAGAAAACATCGAGCAATTGATTGACGACATTAAGGAAACAACGGACGAGATCATTGAAGAAGGTGTAGAACTCACCGGGGACAAGAAGGCTGAGCTTTTAGCGGCGATTGAAGCCGGTAAAAAAGCAATCGAAGAAGAGAAAAAGAAACTGGAACAACTGGGATCGGAACAAAGAAACACCTGAGTTTCACCCCATAACAGATCCCCAAAGCAGCTCAGTTTACCAGGGTTGTTCCTTCGTCCTTGAAAAAGGAGAAAGCCCTATGGCAGATTTCCATCAGGAAGGCATTATTACTACGCTTCATGCACTCTACGAGGCATTTGACCGTGAAGCCTATCTCCAAAACCTCGAACGCAAACTGGAAGAGTACTCCAACCATCTCAGCATATGTCTCCTCCTTCCCTGTCTCTATTCCGAACTGAAAAACCCTCCCGTACTGAATCGCATAGTGGATGAAATCCAAAAAGTCCGCTACATCAGGAGAGTAGTGGTAGCTCTGGGAGGAACCAGGGAAGATGCTCAGTTCAGAGAAGTAAAAGAATTTTTTGGAAAACTCAAAACACCAGAACGTGATGTGAAAGTTGTCTGGGTCGAAGGGCCCCGCATCCAGTCTATATTTGAGGAAATTCAAAAAAAGGAAATTCCAACGGGCATTCAGGGAAAAGGACAGTCAGTGTGGATTACCCTCGGGTACATCTTTGCACAGGAGGATTGTGATGTAATCGCACTACACGACTGTGACATTGTTACCTACGACCGGCTACTCTTAGGAAGGCTCATAGAACCAACAGCCAACCCCAATAATGACTTTGAGTTTTGCAAAGGATACTATGCCAGAATTTCACCGACGGAACGGGCAATGAAGGGCAGAGTAACCAGGCTGTTTGTAACCCCCTTTGTCGATGCCATGATGAACATAATGCACGAACGGGGTTTTCATGACCTTGAAAGGTTTTTTGCCTATCATCGAACCTACAACTATCCCCTGGCAGGGGAATTCAGTTTCGGCGCGCGGCTCGCCCGGGGAATCAATATCGCCTACGACTGGGGATTAGAGGTATCCACCCTGTCCGAGGTCTACCAGCGGGTCATTCCACGAAAGATTACCCAGATTGATCTCATACCCAACTATGAGCACAAGCATCAGGTCTCTCCATGAGGACGCCCATAAGGGACTCCACAAAATGGTAGTGGACATCGCTAAGTTCTACTTAAACTATATGCGGTCACATGGCATTCCTCTGGATGACGCCTTTGTTGACATGATCCGTAATACCTATGACCAGACTGCCCTGATGTTTATTAAAAATTACAGTGATGATGCGGAAGTAAATGATCTGGTCTTTGACCGCTATCAGGAAGAGCGTACCGTTTCCCACTTCAGAGATTTTATCCTGACTGCATGGCAGGACTGCAAGGAAGAAACCCAGGGCACTCTAATTCCCTCATGGAACCGGGTGCTCTACAGCATCCCGGATATCTACTCCAAACTCCTGGAAGGAGTGGAAAAAGACAATCAATAAACAGAAGTCAGAAGACAGGAGTCAGGAGTAAGAATCCTCATCTCGGATTTCGGATTGCGGAATTAAAAAGCAATGAAGAAGAGTGGAGTGCTGGAGTGATGAGCAAAAGGTTGTATGTTAAATGTTTTCCCTCTCCCCCGGGGAGAGGGGTAGGGTGAGGGGTATTTAGAACATTTGAGATTTGACATTTATTCGAAGTTCCCCTTTGGAATTAGTGCTTTCGATATTCGAATTTAAAAAAGTTTGTTGTAGTTATATTCTTACTTCTGACTTCTGTCTTCTATTTTTTAATTTTGTGAGGAAATTTGATGGTTGACCAACTGAAGGTTCTCTTTCTGTCTCCAGAGGCGGTTCCATTTGCTAAGACCGGAGGTTTAGCTGATGTAGCGGGAGGTTTGCCCGGTGCACTAAAGCATCTGGGGGTAGATATAAGAACTGTCATGCCCCTCTACGACATGGTCAGGAAATCGAATACCAGGTTAAAGCTCCTGGTTGATGACCTTAAGATACCACTCGGCAGGGAGACCCTTACCGCCCGGGTGTGGGAAACAAAGGGTATGGGGAAAGTTCCCGCATATTTCCTGGAGCGGGATAGACTTGTTTAACCGGCCTGACCTTTACGGAGACGGCCGGGGTGATTACGATGATAACCTGGAGCGTTTCAGTTTCTATTCCCACGGTGGACTGAGTATTGCTGAGAAACTTTCCTTTTCTCCCGATCTGATTCACTGCAATGACTGGCAATCCGGACTTGTACCTGCCCTCATTACAGGGCCCTATTCGAAAAACCCTGTGGTTGGTAGATCAAAAACCATTTTCACCATTCACAATTTAGGTTACCAGGGGATTTTTCCAGCAGAAAAACTGGACATAACTGGTCTTCCCCGCGATCCCTTTTTCCGAATGGAAGGTCTTGAGTTCTGGGGGAACATAAGTCTTCTCAAGGCCGGCATTGTCTACTCCGATGCTATTACTACAGTCAGCCCAACCTATGCCAGACAAATCCAGACCAATGAATATGGCATGGGGATGGAGGGCATACTCCACCACAGAAAATCTTCTCTGTCCGGCATTCTCAACGGTGTTGACTACAAGATCTGGAATCCAGCCAGGGATAGTCATTTGAAAAACCAGTACTCACCTAGAAAAATAAAAGGAAAAAGCATCAGCAAAGAATCCCTCCTTCAAGAAATGAATCTCAGTCATTCTCTCAAAAATAAACCCCTGCTTGGCATGATCTCTCGGCTTGATTCTCAAAAAGGGCTCGACATCTTAGTAAAGATACTGGATGATATCCTCTCTCTCGATGTGGGTTTGGTAATACTGGGTACTGGGAATGCTTCTATTCAAAGAACACTCAGAAAGGCAACCAAAAATAATCCGGGACGGGTAGGGATTGAAATCGGGTTTGATGAACAGCTTGCCCATCGCATTATGGCGGGCGCCGATATGTTTTTAATACCTTCCCGCTATGAACCCTGTGGCCTCACCCAGATGTATGCATTAAAATACGGTACCATACCCATTGCCCGGGCCACCGGTGGTCTGGAAGATACCATCACCCAATTCAACCCGCAAACAGGCAAAGGCAATGGATTTACCTTTACGGATTACAAACCTGGGGCGTTTTTGGCTTCCATTCTCGACGCGGTTGATTTGTACCGATACGGCGTCATGGAAAAAGTGAGAAACAATGCCATGAAAGAAGATTTTTCCTGGGACCGGTCTGCCCACAGTTATCTTGACCTGTACCGATCCACTCTGAAAGGTAACAAGAAGCAAGATCCATAATACACTACAAAAATTCGAAATCCGAATATCGAAACCCTAAACAAATTCAAAATTCAAATGACCAAAACCTAAAACTGAACCACGAAGAAAAACGGAGATGAAATAGCTCAATCGGTTTTATTTGTTGAATTGGTTCTATTGGTTAACTTAATGCCAACAGTACTCAAAGAAAAGTTATGCCAAAACCAATGTAACCAATATAACTAATTTAACCAACTTAACATGATTTGTTGCTTGCAACCCGTAACATGCAACCTGTAACATGCGCTATATTGTTATCCTTGAGTCCCCCCTTTTACTTCACCAACTGCAGGGGATTACCAGTGCAGCTAAGGAAGTAATCTGCCTGCTACAGAACCTTCTCCCCTAAAAAAAAAGTTCCCCAAAAAGATTAAGATCCAAAGCAAAGATCTCCTGCAGGAGGACACCTATAAAAAACTCGCACTCAACAAAGACGACAGGGTAATGATACATGTCTCTACAGCTGAGACAGCTGAGAAACTACTCTCCTGCATACTTAGGGTTTGTGACATTACACCAACTGTGGTCCTGGGATCCACTATCCCCGAGTCACCGGAGATCTGTCAGGACAATATATCATACCTTTCTATTGATGAACTGCTGGAGAAAAACGTAACAAGAGGGGACAATATCACGAACAGACAGAGGACCACCACAATTCGTAACCTTACCAGGGATGCCGAGAATATCCTCATACTTATCCAGCACGATCCTGACCCCGATGCCCTGGCAAGTGGACTGGGTTTGAGAACTCTTCTCGGGAGGAATCGTGCTACAGCACCCATAGGTTCTTTCGGCAAGGTTACCCGAAGTGAAAATCTGAACATGATGCGACTGCTGGACATGCGCTACACTATAGTAGATTCCCAGTCTCTCAACAATTATGCCATGGTTGCCATGGTTGATGTACAACCGCCCTATTTTGGCGCAAGCATGTCCAGGGCAGATATTATTTTTGACCACCACCCGCAAACTGAAAGTTACCAGCATTCCTTTAGAGACGTAAGAATGACCTATGGTGCTACCTCGACCATCCTCTGTGAATACCTGACAGCAAATAACATAAAGCTCACGCAACGTTTAGCCACTGCACTCCTTTACGGTATCAAAACAGACACCTTGATGCTGGGGAGGAATGTGAATCCTGCGGACATAGAAGCCTTTACCTCCCTCTATCCACTTGCCAATCACAACCTTATCCGACGCATGGAAAATCCTTCACTCAATCCGGAGGAGGTAAGCTCTTTTATAAAGGCCCTTAAAAAACAGACTATCATAAATAAGACTCTCTTCGTTCACCTTGGACGCGTTAAGCAGGAAGATATTATTCCACGCCTGGCTGACTTCTGTCTGCAGATTGAGGGTGCTGACTGGTCAGTAGTCTCAGGATTGTTTCAAAAAAATATGGTTATCTCTGTAAGAAATGTAGGTTATGTGAAGAGCGCAGGTGATATTGTAACAAGCATTTTTAATGACCGTGAAATCGCAGGAGGCCACCGCACCATGGCAAAAGCCGTTATGCCCACAAAGGATTTTATGCAATCATTCGGTATTACATCCACAAAACATATTGAGGAAAAAGTAGTTGAGCTTTTCGTGAAGGGTTTAAAAGAATACGCTTCATGATTTAATTGACAACAAAGGAGATTACATTGAAAAAAAAGCAAGACACTGTTGCGCCTGACCAATTGCCCACAATAAAGAAACATACTAAAACTAAGAAGGGATTTAAAAAAGAGATTATTCAGTTTCTGGATGAGGTCAGTACTAAGGAAGGGAAGAGTACAAAACCGGGGTGACCACTGAAACACGGGCTGGCCTGTGTGCTGGCGACAGTAAAAAACAACGTTCCTCGATCAACTCCAGTTGACTTTTTTAACGATGGTCTCACCATTTGGATTGCAGGTGAACCTGGCTTGAAAATTAGTAATATCCGGTCCAACAACAGAGTTTCTGTAGGAGTGTATCATCCAATGGATCATAGTAAGCTCAATCGGAGTCTGCAGATACAAGGGAAAGCCACACTCATTAATCTCAAGAATCACCGCAGAAAATTTCTGACCAGAGTGAAAAAGCTTGGCCTCTACGCTGCACTGGAAAAAATAGTAGGAGATAGCATTCAGGGAGATGGTATTACAAAAGAAGGTAAGCACGAATTGGTTGAGAAGATGCTTAAGCGATTCAACCTTATTCGAATAGATCCTGAAGAAATTGTTTACCTATACATCCACCCAACCAAGGGAGCGGAGAAGAATATTTGGAAAAAATGCTAGCAATAATCAAAGATCACGTTTCGGATAATGAGCGGTTAGTGGTTAGTTAGTCCGTCTGCATTGACTGGTTAGGTGACAATAACCCCTTTCTTAGGTCACCACCGGCAAACCAGGCGATCATACCCAACATGGCGTACACAATGCCGACTAGTTTATGGAAATTCGGCATAAATCCGATTTGGAAAGTCCGGCCCAGAACTGATAGCCACCATATGCCAACATTCCGACGGTCGTAATAACTACACCGATGCGACCGGCCCCTACAGCTCCACTGCTCCGATAGCCCCATATCGCAAGCATCGCACCTAGGGCAGGTATAGCGTCAAGGAAAATCAAAATAATAGTGAATACGCTCTGCCGCCACACTTACGCTCATTAAATCAGCCGTGTTTTTGAGTGGACCCATCAAACTGTAGAGGTTGCCTATATTCTCAGACAGCACTAGGACGGCGATGAAGCCGAAATAGATTTTTCGGCTGTGTTTCTTCATGTCAAACACTCGTTGGCGTGCAGGCAAGTCATCTAACGCTAATTAATTGAGTTGATTATTGACAAGAACTTGCTTGTTGATGGGGCAAATATAGGAAAAGGGTAATTGTGTGTCAAGATTAATAACTTGTATTAGCACAACCTAGGGGAGAGCTAGTTAGGGGGATATAACTTTACCATTCATGCAATTATTTGAGGTCATAAATAACCAGTGGCTAAGGTCAATGCGCTGGTTGCATTATTGCACGATAAAATCATCTTTACTATTTAAAACTTATTATGGTAATAGTAGTGCTTTAGATAATTGTCTCGTTGTTTCTCCTGCACTGAATAGCACCAACTAGAGAGGAGCAATTGATAAAAACTGAATAAATGCACCTGGGCTCACTGCACTGCTGGCCGCAATAATCATCACCATGACGGCACCGGTTTTTGCCCAGACTGCCATTACTCCTCCAGCTCAGCCGGGTGGCCCTCGTGGACCAGGTAATTCCACCTGCCGGAGCAAGCAAGGCTGATCTACTCGCTCCACCGGGGAACGGCGGCCCGGTGGTAGTTCGAGCTGCGTTTCATTTGCAGGATATTAACGAGATCGATGAGGAAGCGGAGACATTCGAATTTACCGGTATTCTTACCCTCACATGGCAGGACAGGAGGCAGGCTTTTGATCCCAAAGAAGCACAGACCGAAGAGAAGATTTATTCGGGTCATTACCAGTTTAACGAATTGTCGCCTGCCTGGTATCCCCAGGTAATACTCGCTAACGAGTCTGGTCTATTTGAGAAACACTCTGTGCTCCTTCGTGTAAAACCGGACGGTACCAGCATACTGGTGGAAACCATCAATGGGGCTGCAGAAGCAGATCTCGATCTGAGGAGATGTCCTTTGACAGTCAACGGTTAGAGGCGGATTCCAGGTCCTCGGCTTCGACACCAGTGAGGTCCTACTCGAGGCCGAACCGGTTCCACCCCTCACAGGCAGCCAAAAATCCAAACACCTCAATGGATCTGACAAACCTTAATGCCTCAATTCTCGAGCGCACGGTACCCTACGCCGGGAGTCGAGGCACTTCCTCTTCCTTTCGTCATTACCATGGATGTGCAACGACGATCCTTTTCTGGTGCGGCTGGTTGTTTTTCCGCTCTTGTTGATTGTCATGCTTCCTGGTCGGTGTTTTGGATGGATCGTGCATCGCTGGGAGACCGTATCAGTATTTCCTTCATCGGGATACTTACTGCTGTGACCTACCAGACGGTGGTGAGCGACGATCTTCCTCGGATTTCTTATTTAACCTTAATTCACGGCTTCATCAATTGAGTTTCATTTTCATGTGTGTAACCGCCATGACTCAACCTGGTTGTCGGCTGGTTTGACAAACAGGGGAGCTTTAAAAGAGGAGATCTGGTCGACTACCGTTGCCGCACGATTATACCCCTCGCGTACTTTGGTGCGCTGTCGGTTGCGGTGGCCATTGTATTCGTTTTTTCTGAGAAGACGCCTGGTGAAACGCGGCCACGGGCAGAGGTCATCTTCAGCCTCTATTACATTTAATATGCTAGTCTCTTCGCGCTTGACAAGCATTGAATAAAGAATCCGGATAGTTTAAGATGCAGTCTGTTTTTTGGCACGACTGATTCAGCTGTGCTGGAATGGTAATCCAAGAATTAAAAGTAAAGGAGAAGTAAAACATGTCTCATTCACTGAAAAGTTTCTTTTGTCTCCTTCCTACACTAAAAGCCGTAGCAATCTTCTCAATCCTCATAATTACACTTGCAGGTTGTAGTACAATACGAAACAAAAGAACGATGAACACGGAAGAAGTGCTCTATAAAGCAGGATTCCAGATGAAGCGTGCAGATACCTCCGAGAAACTTGCCCATCTAAAAACCCTGCCTCAACGTAAGATTGTCTCCCACATGCGAAAGGGAATCCCCCGGTATTTCTATGCAGATGCAGATGGATGTAAATGTCTGTACATAGGGGATAGGGATGCCTTTCAGTCCTTTCAGCACATATCGCTTGAGAAGGAAGTTGCGGCACATGAATATGTGGCCGGAGGAAATTTTGAGTACGTAGAAGTAGATTGGAATGTGTGGGGTGACTTTACAGAGGTCGTAGTAGAGTAGTTAGAGGGGACGTTGGTTCCGTTAGCAACTTACTCGCATTATATCCAATTATTGAGTCCTTTAAAGCAGCCAGTTAGTTAGCATTTACCCAATTAATTGTCTGTTTTATAATCTTTTTTAATAGATCGTTCCGGAAGTTGCTAACGGAACCAACGTCCCCTTTTATCAATTTTATCAGAGGGAGTATGGAAATGGATAACAAAATAAAAGTAGGCCTTATGGTGCTTGTGGTTGCAATAGTTGCTCTGTTTTTCAGTTTTATGGCACCGTCAGCCGCAGAAAACCAGCAGGCCGCAGTCGAAGAAAGATCCGATATTGATAAAGAGGCTCTCGAAATACTAAAGAAAGCTACCGACTATCTCTCCGGTCTCGAGCAGTTTCGTCTGAAGAGTGATAAAACAACAGATGTGGTGCAGGAATCCGGACAGAAGCTCCAGTTTTCCGCTTCGTCTGAGGTGTCTCTTAAGCGCCCGGATCGCATATTTTCTTCTCGCACGGATGATGACGGTATCAAGCACAACTTCTGGTATGATGGAAAAACTGCTACCATGTATGATGAAGGGGAAAAAGTGTACGGGCAAATTCGAGTACCTGAAACCATCGATGAAATGCTTGACTATCTGGAGACAGTTATGGAATTTCCTTTCCCATTGGCAGACCTGTTTTACAATGACCTATCCCATTTGTCAAATATCCCATTATCCGGAAAATTCGTTGATGTTAGTTATCTTGAAGGTATCGCCTGCGACCATCTCGCCTTCCGGGGTGAATCAGTGGACTGGCAGTTCTGGGTTGACCGTGGTGAAAAACCGCTTTTCCGAAAAATAGTAATCACCTACAAAGAACTGCCCGGCGAACCACAACTTTCTGCCCGCCTGTCAGAATGGGATATCCAACCTTCCCTTTCTGACACACTGTTTCAATTCAGTGTACCGGAAGGAGCCCGGCGGATACAGGTCCTCGGGTCAAAACGCCCTAACACTCAGAAAAGAGGTGGAAAATGATAAAGCATCCTATGCTCATACGGACATTCATACTTTTTCTCCTGTTGGTGTTAATCCCCTTTCATATGGCTGATGGCCGAGGAGGCCGTGGCGGAGGAGGCAGGGGAGGAGGTGGTTTCTCACGTGGTGGTTCCGGAATGGGATCAATCCGCAACAGCGGAAGCTACGGCGGTAGCAGACAGGGTTACTCCCGCTCTCAGTCCTACAATTCGAGCCGGCAGAGTTCCTTATCTGACAGCCGCAGCGATGCCCAGGGTAGCCGTACGTCGGAGTCGACAGGGCGACTGAGCGTCAGGGAGACCGGCAGGACAGCCGCACTGAACGCCAGGGTGACAGGGAAGAGAAACAAGGCGAGCGTCAGGAAACCCGCGGTGATCGCCGGGAAGAAACTGCTGACCGCAGGCAGGAACGGCGTGAAAATTACGATGGCGACTATTTGAAGGCAAGAGGTATCCAGGAGAACCGCCAGGATTTTATTGATGACCAAATAGATGACTGGTACGATGACTACGGGTACTACGGGCGGCTACTATCGCTGCTCAACGTCTATGTATCAATGCCCTGCACCTATACAGTTACTCAAGTCGGCAATGTAACCTACTACCAGTGCGGCAGTGTCTGGTACAACCAGGTTTACAACCAGGGTACGGTAAACTACGTTGAGATTGCAGCACCCAAAGGGTCAGAAATCACATCCCTGCCTGACGCAAAAACAATTGATGTTGGTAGCAAAACCTACTATATAAGTGATAATACCTTTTACGAACGGATCAAGCGGGATGGTAAAGATATCTATGTGGTCGTTGATCCTCCCTACGGGGTCGAGGTAGACAGCATACCCGACAAGGCGGTAGAAACCAAAGTAGGTGACATAACCTATTACCAGTACGATAGGTTTTTTTACCGCAAGGTAAGCGAATCAAAAAAAACGACTTATATAATCGTACCTTCACCTTATTAAGTTAGAGGGGACGTTGGTTCCGTTAGCAACTTACTTAATAAAGAAGTCAGAAGTCAGGAGTAAGAAGGTAAGAAGAAATGCCTAAATTTAAAGGCTTGAATAAAAATCAAACTTTTTCTCACCGCAGAGACGCAAAGTACGCAAAGGAAACTTAAATAATTCAGAAGACAGAAGAAAACTTAAAACCCTTAAACGTCGAATGAAAATACAAAGAACAATCTAACCACGAAGGACACCCTTGTTAAATAGTTCCACTATTAACCGGGCATGCTGAAGAATCACAAAGGTAAAGACAAAGACCAGAAAATAGCAATATTTTTAATCTGCGAGAATCTGAGGAAATCTGCGTCCTATGAAAGGGGAACCAACGTCCCCTTTTATGGATGCTTACGACGGATTGATTGAATCACTTCGTCGAGCTGTTGAAGAAAACGTGATCGGTCACGCTTCTTTAGCGGCGGAGGCCCGCCCGTTATCTCTCCTGCGCCACGAAGTTCTGACAACAGGTCCCGAGTCGCGACGGCCTGACCGATGTTGTCTTCCGTGAACGGCTTTCCGGTTGGACCAATTACACGTGCGCCTTCCTTCAGGCAGCGGCTCGCAAGCGGAATGTCAGCGGTGACCACGATGTCGTGAGGTTGCACGTGTTCGACAATCCAATCATCGGCCGCGTCGAATCCGTCCTCTACAACTTCGAGTGCAATCCATCGTTCATTCGGAACTCGCATCCAAGAGTTGGCCACCAATGTGACATCAAGGCGATATCGGCTTGCGACGCGGTACACCTCCTGTTTGACCGGGCACGCATCAGCATCGACAAATATGTGCAGCAAACGAAGATCCTCACCATCTTTATGTTGATAAAAAATTATTTCCTTACAGATTGAGAAGTTTTTGGGCGTTAGTTCCCAAGAGTGCGGTGATTTCTTCTTCTTTGAAGGTGATGCCATTTGCCGCTTTTTGAGGAAGATTCCTGATTAATGCTACCCAGTCTTCGTTAGACATGACCGTAGACAAACCCGGACGGTCCGATCCAAAAAAGATCCTCTCAGGTTCAGTAAAATCCATAAACTCCCGGAGAGTTCTGCAGAAATAGGGGAAGTTCTTAGTTGCAATAATTTGCCAGCCCGAAATATCTATCATGATATTTAACTTGAGGTGCATAATAGAGAGCATCTGGGCGTGATCGAGAACTCCTCCACCATGAGCTGCAATGATGGGAAGATGAGGAAAATCTACAGCCAAATCATCAAAATACATGGCCTGAGAATACTTGGATCTCATATGTACCATCGTAGCACCTGAATGAATTAAAACCGGGATTTTCCAATCACATGCCTTCTCAAGCAGGGGATAAACCTCTTTTTGGTTGGGATAAAAGCCAGAAGATGGAAGAAGTTTAAGGCCTCTCATTCCCCATTCTTCTATACCTTTCTTAAAGATGTCTAAAGCATTTGTGCGCCTGGGGTCAACTCCAACAAAGGCAATCAGGCGATCAGGATGCTTTTGAGCTAAGTCGGCATAGCTCTTATTAATCTCCTCAATAGAAAGCTCAGCTTCTCCCAATGCTAATCCAAAGTCAGCTGGTAGCAGAACACTTTTGTCAATTCCTGCCCCATCCATTTCAGCAAGGAGACCTTCAGCTTCAGGATCGTCACTTGTTTCCATTAAGCTGTCACCCAACTCTTCATTCGACTCATGAATCCCCTGTTTAGCAAATTCGTGAGTAATATATCTGGCCACCCCGTGAAAGAATTTCCTGGGAGCACCAAAAAGGTGTGTATGGATATCAATAATCATCTCTTATTCCTCCTTTGCTCAAATGAGAGGGGACGTTGGTTCCGAAAGCAACTTACTTGCATTATAACCAATTATTAACCCAAAAAAAAGGCAGTTAATTAGCATTTGCCCAATTAACTGCCTTTTTTATAATTGCTTTTTTATGAAATCGTTAAGATCGTTCCGGAAGTTGCTTTCGGAACCAACGTCCCCTTTAACTACTCAGACAGAAGCTCCTTTAGCTTATCTCTGAACGTAGGCAGTACCTTTTTCCAGTCGCCAACAACACCGAAATCAGCCTGGTTGAAGATATTTGCCTTAGGGTCTTTATTTATGGCGATGATACTCTTGGCCTGGCCGCAGCCACTCAAATGCTGGATGGAACCGGAAAGAGCTATGGCAATATAAAGATCGGGGCTAACAATTCTCCCGGTAATCCCTACCTGCCGGTTGGGAGCTGCCCAGCCATTATCGCAGGGAGGCCTTGAAGCACCAACCGCCCCTTTCAACATTTCTGCAAGCTCCTGCAGCTGATTAAATCCCTCAACACTGCCAATGCCTCTACCGCCACTAACTATTACCGGAGCCTCTTCCAGCCTTACCCCTCCTTCATCTTCCTTCACCCTTTTCAACAATCTGGTTCTTATGGCTGAGGGATCTAAGCCGGCATCAATGGTAATGACCTCTCCTTGTTTTGAGGCATCGGACTCCAGAGGTGCCATTGCCTTGTCTCTCACCGTGGCTATCTGCGGAAACGAATCGCAGGTGAAGGTAGCCTGGGCATTTCCTCCGTAGACAGGTTTAGTTTGCAGCAACAACTTTGTGTCAGGGTCAATAGCAAGGCTAACACAATCCAGAATGGCAGTTGTGTCCAGCCTAAAGGCCAGCATGGGAGCCAGGTCACGACCGACAGATGTCTGTCCCAGGATGAGGATCTGGGGCATCACCTGTCTGACTACTTTTTCCATCACTGCCAGGTATGCATCTGTCTGGTACTCTTTAAGCAGCGGATCATCAACAACATATACTTTATCGGCACCAAAGGTAATAGCTTCTTGAGCCAGACTTCCTGCATCGCTTCCTACCAGCACAGCGCATAATTCCTGTCCCAGGTCATCAGCCAGCATTCTACCGCAGCCCAATACCTCTTTAGAGATCGAAGGCAGTTCACCTTCGGTGATCTCACAATAAGTCATAATGCCTTTATATTCAGCCATGTGATTTACCTTTTT
>CAVVWZ010000066.1:0-6932 GCA_963752035.1 uncultured delta proteobacterium
CTTGTGGTTTCCGGTATTTCCGTACACATAAAGGGCAAGACCGGCTGAAAAAAATGAACGCACAGAGTGCACAGAGAAAAAGAGGGGTAAAGAATCAAAGGCACAGAGTGGCAAAGAACCAAGGGACAGAAGTGGCAAAGAACGCAAGGGCACAGAGTGACAAAGTAGCAAAGGCACAGAGTGGCAAAGAACCAAAGGCACAGAGTGACAAAGTAACAAAGGCACAGAGTGGCAAAGAACCAAGGGCACAGAGTGGCAAAGAACCAAGGGCACAGAGTGACAAAGTAGCAAAGGCATAGAGGCATTTAAAATCTCTTTCTTTGATAGTTTTATTCGGTGTTTGATTTTTAACAATCTTTTTGAGGTAACAACTGTAACTTATGGAAGAACTGTCGAAATACTATCGGACATAACCCCTCCTGACCAGGAGCTTTTTAAGAAGGCCCGTGAACGGCTGGATCAAATGGCAATTCCCCGGGGGAGCCTGGGCAGGTTAGAAGAGTGTGCCCAAAGAGTCGTGGCCATTACAGGCACTATGAAGCCATCAGTCGCTCAAAAGACCATAGTTGTCTTTGCTGGCGACCACGGAGTGGTAGAAGAAGGCGTAAGTGCCTTTCCTCAGGATGTTACCTGCCAGATGGTTGCAAATTTTATTCATGGAGGAGCAGGCATAAACGTATTGGCCAGACACACCGGTGCCCGGGTTCTGGTAGTTGATATGGGGGTTGCCGGCGAGATTTCTTCCCAGGAAGGTCTTCTCTTGAAGAAAATTGCATGTGGTACCCAGAATATGAGAAAGGGTCCTGCTATGAGCCGGGAGCAGGCATTAGAAGGTATCTTCAAGGGTTTGAGCATTGCAGCTGAGCTGAAGTCTCAAAAGATGAATATGCTCGGCACGGGTGATATGGGTATTGGCAATACTACCCCGAGCAGTGCTATCTCGGCGCTATTGACAAAACGTTCGGTAGAAGAGGTAACCGGAAGGGGGACTGGTATTACAGATATCATCTTACAGAACAAGATTGCTGTCATAAAAGAGGCTATTGACCTCAACAGGCCCGACCCCGATGATCCCATCGATGTGCTGGCAAAAGTGGGGGGTTTTGAGATAGCAGGTATTGCCGGATTAATTATTGGTTCAGCACTGCACCACATACCCGTTGTCATAGATGGTTTTATTTCCAGTGCCGCTGCCCTGGTTGCTGTTTCTCTCAATCCGGTAATCGGTGAGTATATTTTTGCTGCACACAAATCGGTGGAACCCGGTCACAGGATAGTGCTTGAATTCTTAAAGCAGAAGCCACTTTTGGATCTTTCCATGAGGCTGGGTGAGGGTACCGGCGCAGCGCTCGGCATGACTATTGTAGAGGCTGGAGTTAAAGTGTTACATGAAGTATTGACGTTTCAGGAAGCAGGTGTACGAAAGGCCGTGAGATGATACGCAGATTGATTATTGCCATTCAGTTCCTCACAATTATACCCGTGTCCAGCAAACACAGTTATAATGAGGAAGACCTGGGGAAATCCATGCTCTATTTCCCGCTGGTGGGCCTTTTGATTGGAGGTATTCTTGTTTGTACCCGCATACCCCTCTCTCTTCGTTTACCTGAGGGTGTTGTTGATGCACTTCTCATTGCTGTCTTGATAGTTATCACAGGAGCAATGCATCTGGATGCCCTTGCAGACACTGCTGATGGCATTTTCAGCGGTAAAGAAAGAACGGTGAAATTACAGATAATGAAGGATAGTTCAGTGGGAGCCATGGGCATGGTATGTATTTTTATAGTCCTTATGCTCAAATATGTAACACTGATAGCACTTTCCGCATCACTAAAAAATAAGGCACTCTTGTTCATGCCCATGATGGGAAGGTGGGCACAGGTAATTGTTGCCTATTGTTCAGATTATGCGGGACTGTCAAGGGGGTTGGGATTTCCTTTTACCACCCATGTAAACTTTCCCCTTCTCCTCTCGTGCGCCGTATTTTGCGGGATTGTTGCCTTTTACCTCTTCTCCCTGCCGGGGATTCTCATTGCTGGCGCCATAACACTTATGTGCGGTGTTGTACAGTCTGTTTTTTAAGCGTTTGCTGGGGGGGGTCACCGGTGATATTCTGGGTGCTTCAACTGAAGTTATAGAAGTTATAGTGCTTATCCTGATCCTGGCATTATGGTAAGCATGTTATCCGAATAATTACACAACCTGTTTTGAGGACCTCTGACATGGAAGAAAGAACCAGACTCTACTTGGCACGCCACGGTGAAACCACTACCAGTTCAGAATTCAGATATGTAGGACATATGGATGTAGATATCACAGAAAATGGCGTTGAGCAGATGAAACGCCTGAGGGACAGGTTGATGAATGAGGATCTGCATGCTCTGTTCAGCAGTGATTTACTAAGGTCACGGAAGGGTGCAGAAATCATATCCAGCATCCATGATATTGAGCCAATGGCCCATGCTGATTTCCGGGAAATCAATTTAGGTATCTGGGAAGGGTTAACCAGAGAGGAGATTATTGCCAAGTTTCCCGAAGATTATGAGCGCAGGTTACAGGATTTAGCCTACAGCAGCATACAGGATGGGGAAAGTTTTAAAGACCTGCAGGTGCGGGTTATGAAAAGGCTTTCAGTGATTCTCAATGAGTGGAAAGGGAAAAATATAGTGCTTCTTGCACACGGAGGTGTTAACAGGGTAATTCTTTTCGATGCCCTTGAACTGGACCTTCAGTTATTACCCCGAATAGATCAGGACTACGGCTGTTTAAACATAATTGATTACTATGATGACGGACCTGTAGTCAAACTGGTAAATGGTTGACATGCTATCACCTGTAGGCTTAGCCCTGGCATTTCTTCTAGATCTCATTGCAGGTGATCCTCAATGGTCTTTTCATCCCATAAGGATTATCGGGCAACTTATCACCTGTCTTGAAACGTTGTTGAAAAACCTTTTTCAGAACAGCATAAGCGAAAAGAAAACAGGCTTCCTGCTCTGCCTGAGTGTAATCACCATCGTTTACAGCGTTACCTTCTCGATTGTTTATGGTGCCTACTGGGTAAACACCTATTTTGGTTTACTGGTTTCCAGTATCCTTGTTTATTTCACTATTTCTTTAAGGGCACTCGGTCAAGGGGCACTGGCTATAAAAAGCCTTCTTGTAAAAGGTAATGAAGAAGAAGCCCGAAATCTCCTCTCTCTCATTGTAGGAAGAGATACTGCACGACTCAACCGTGAAGAGAGTGTCCGGGCTACCGTCGAAACCGTTGCTGAAAATACATCGGATGGGGTAGTTGCCCCACTCTTTTATGTTCTCCTGGGAGGAGCTCCACTGGGGATGACCTACAAGGCTATAAATACACTCGATTCCATGGTGGGTTATAAGAATGAACGTTACCTTCAATTAGGCTGGGCTTCTGCTCGCTGTGATGACCTGGCAAATTACCTGCCTGCACGTCTCACGGGCCTGCTTCTCTTTGCCTCTGCTGTTCTGCTTCGAAAGGACTGGAAAAATGCATGGATGACTATGGTGAGAGATGCCAGAAAACATGCCAGCCCCAACAGTGGTTATCCCGAGTCTGCAGTCGCGGGGGCACTGAACGTCAGGTTGGGTGGGTCCAATTACTACAATGGAATACTCAGGACCACTGCTTTTTTAGGTTACCAGGGTAAACCACTTAATGAGGCATCCATAGGAGATGTGGTCAGGATGATGTATTGTTCCTCCTTTATAATGCTCGTACTATGCCTTCTCATACTGGGGGGGCTACCATAATGCAATTACACGGGGGGAATAGTGCTGAAATAGCCCAAAAATATGACCTGGATGAACGCATGATACTGGATTTCAGTTCTAATATAAACCCCCTGGGATTTCCCTCCAGTGTACCTGCACTCCTCAAACAGGATACCGCTACAATAGCCCGTTACCCGGATACACATTCGACGAATCTAAGAAAGGTCATTGCACGCCGGATTGGTGTAAATATAAGTAATATCATTGTGGGAAATGGTTCAACAGAGCTCATTTACCTGCTGCCCAGGGTCTTTAAGCCTCGGTCGGCCCTCATTCTCCAACCTACCTTTACCGAATACCAGGCGAGCCTCCTGTCTTCAGGGTGTGTTTTGCGTTACCTTTCCTTAAAGGAACGGTATAACTTTAGTGTTGATATTAATGAGGTTGTTGACCTTTTGCCCAATATTGACATCCTGTATGTATGTAATCCAAACAATCCAACCGGCGTTCTGCTGAAAAAAGATGCACTCAAGCCTCTAATCGTTGAGGCTGGCAAAAGGAATGTGGTTTTAGTGGTGGATGAATCCTTCATGGATTTTTCCGGTGATGATTCCCTTGCCGAAGAGGCTGTAAAAAGGGATAATCTGATTGTCTTAAATTCCATGACCAAGTTTTTTGGCATACCGGGATTGCGCCTGGGGTATCTGGTAGCTCATAAGAAAACTGTTAAACGCATTAGTAAACATAAGGAACCCTGGTCAGTCAACGTTCTCGCACAAAGAATAGGAGTGGCCTGCCTTGCAGACGATGTTTTCTGTGCACGTACCAGACAGTTTGTTTCCCGGGAGCGCCACTACCTTTATACGCAACTTGAATGCCATAGAGGGGCTAAAAGCCTATGATTCATCGGCAAACTTCCTCCTGGCAAAGATTGTGAAAAATGGTCTGACCTCAACAGGGCTTTACAGCGCCCTGGCCCGGGAAGGCATACTCATAAGGGACTGCCGTTCTTTTAAAGGTATGGGTACTAAATTTATAAGGCTGGCCGTTAAGAAAAGAAAACAGAACCAGCGGCTTATTAAAGCGCTTAAGAGTATAGTGGGGGGTGTGAAACGTGCCACCTAAAGTACTCGTTATAGCAGGCACCCATAGCGGGGTGGGGAAAACCACCATTACCCTTGGTATCATGGCTGCCTTAAAAAACAGGGGACTTTCCATTCAGCCTTTTAAGGTGGGTCCGGACTTTATCGATCCTGGTTATCATGAATGGATTTGCAGGGTGCCCTCCAGGAACCTGGATGGCTGGATGTTAAGCAAATCTTATAACCTGAGAACATTTTATCAGCAGACCACGGATAAAGATATTGCGGTTGTTGAAGGTGTAATGGGCCTCTATGACGGGGCCCGCAGCAACAGCGAAGAAGGAAGTACCGCTCAGATAGCCAAGTGGTTAAAGGCACCTGTGATCCTGGTTGTTGATGCCCGGGGCATGTCACGCAGTGTTGCTGCATTAGTGTATGGTTTTGAACAGTACGATAAGCGAACAGCCATAGCCGGGATTATTCTTAATCGGGTAGGAAGTGAAAAGCACTACAGGTGGTTAAAGGAGGTAATTGAACAAAAATGCAGGGCACCGGTCATTGGCTATCTTCCCCGCGATCTCGCAATCTCTATTCCGGAAAGACACCTGGGTCTGGTTACAAGTACAGAAAACAGGTTGGATAAAAGATATGTCAGGAAACTATCCAATCTGGTTGAACAGTATATTGATCTCAAACTCCTCCTTAAACAGGCGGCACCAGTCAGTGCCGAAAAGTGTTCGGCAAGGTTCACTAAGAAAGTCTGTTATCATCCCTAAACAAAAGAAGACTGTACGGATAGGGGTGGCACGTGATGAAGCATTTTGCTTCTACTATCGTGATAATTTGGATATGCTCAAACAGTGCGGAGCACGCCTTATTTATTTCAGCCCCTTGAAGGATACAGTACTGCCGGATAATTTAGAGGGAATCTATCTGGGAGGAGGTTATCCTGAACTGTTTGCCTCTCAACTTGAGAAAAATGTCTTAATGAGACGTGCAATAAAGCAGTTTGGCATTGGGGGAGGAGTTATGTATGCTGAATGTGGAGGACTTATGTATTTGGGAAGGAAACTAAAACACTCCAACGGGAAAATCTTCAAAATGGCCGGTTTATTCCCGTTCACGACCATTATGGATACCAGAATAAGAGCTCTCGGATACTACACTGTCAGGTGCACGTAAGACCGGTATACTGGCAACCAGGGGGGAAGAGGCACGGGGTCATCAGTTCAGGTATTCACATATAGAAGGGATACCGGATGCTTCCAGCCGGGTTTTTACCCTGGAAAAGGATAGGACCACTAAAGCAATGACTGAAGGATTTGTTTTTAACAATGTGCTGGCAACCTATATGCATCTTCACTTTGGTTCAAATACACATTTTGCACGCGGCTTCGTTGAATCATGCGCTACAAAAAACTAAATGCCAAGAAATAAAATGAGCTGCGACTAGTCTGGAAATTGCGTCCTAAATTAAAAAATGGAACGGGCTTAACGGGCAAACCGGCTCACGGGTAAACCCTTTTATAACCAAAAGCTTATGAAAGTAGTACTGCTTGAACATCCACGGGAAAGGTCATCCATTCATTTTAATGATGTGGCTAATGCGCCATTGTCATCCTGCCTGATGTCAGGATATGTGGCTTCATACCTGTGCGATCAGGGAATTGAGACAGAGATAGCGGATGCCTACACCAGGGGTATTTCTCCTGACCAAACGGTTGAGATGATAACACAGCTTGAATGTGATGTTCTGGGGGTAAACCTCGTCTACAGCTGGGAGAATACAGGGGCTATTTTGCAACTCCTGGATGAGATACACCGCAAAAAAAAGGTTCCCATTATTGCCTATGGTTTCTTTCCGACCTTTGCATTTAAAACACTGCTGGAAGACTATTCCTGCATAGATTATATCATCATGGGGGAGCCTGAACGCACCTTTTTTGAATTGGTAGCAATGTTACAAAGCAGGCACCGATCCAGAAATGATTAACGGAGTTTCTTATGTTGCAAAAGGCGAAGTAGTAGTGACAGGCAAACGGCCCCTGATTGAAGACTTAGATTCCCTGCCGTTCCCCCTGAGAACACAGGACCAGCTTGCTGCAACAGGTG
>CAVVWZ010000067.1:0-4537 GCA_963752035.1 uncultured delta proteobacterium
TTCCGATATTATTTTTAAAGAGCGCCTGCTGGATGGTGTCACGGTCTGCTGTAAGCTCTTCCAGCCGCAGGAGAATAGTGTAGAGATGCCGCCCATGGGTTGTGTTTTCTTCGGGTGGTAGAGGGGAATCGAGGGGAAGCTGTTTGAAGGCTTCATCATAGCGATGCCAGATCTCTTCCCGCCGCTTGAGGTAGTTCCCCACTTGGGGTAACTGGTGGAGGCCAAGGGCTGCTTGAATATCCATCATGTTATATTTAAATCCGGGATAGACAATTTGGTAGTGTTTAAACCCCTCATCCGAATAACGTTTCCAGGCCCCCGTGCTCATGCCGTGAAGGGCGTAGGTTTGAATCAGTTCTGCGTAGGAATCATTGTCGGTAGTGATCATTCCCCCTTCACCGGTTACCAAATTTTTTGTGACATAAAAGCTGAACACGGATAAATCGCCAATGGTGCCGATTTTCTGTCCATGATAGGTGGCCTCCAGGGCATGGGCGGCATCTTCTATAATGATGAGGTTGTGTTTTTGAGCAATTTCCTTAATCCTTTTCATGTTGCAGGGTCTTCCGGCAAAGTGAACCGGGACGATGACTCTGGTTTTGTCGGTAATCTTTTCCTCGATGTTTTCAGGGTCAATATTCATGGTTGTTCGTTCGATGTCAGCGAAAACGGGGGTTGCCCTGCTGTGCATGATGGCATTAGCGGTAGCACCAAAGGTCATCGGCGTGGTGATAACTTCGTCTCCATCCTGTAACCCGGCAACGATCATGGAGAGATGGAGTCCTGCCGTGCAGGAATTGAGGGCAAGGGCATGTTTAGTGCCGATATAGCTTTTAAACAGTTTTTCAAAGCGGGCAACCTTCGGGCCGGTAGAAATCCAACCGGACTTGAGAGAGTCGACGACTTCATCGATTTCAGCTTGCTCAATTCTGGGACTTCCAAAGACTAAAAAATCTTTTCTCATAGACAATTCCTTTTCTGTCAGTTTAGTTATGCAGAGCTTTTTCCTGTAGCTTGAGATTGTGAGAGCAGATTTTATCGGTTTTTCTGAGAACCTTTTTTATCACTGATTTTAAGTTGGCCGTAAGCTTTTGCTCTCCGAGGTAGTATTTGATGAAGCGTAGTCTGTCGGTTCTGGTAATGGTGTTTCTGTCTGCCGAGTAATTGAGTGCGGCCAGGTCTTTTACTTTCCACCTGAGCCCCACCTTTTTCCTGTAGTCTACCCTGTGGAGGTCGGCAAAATAGATCTTCCATGTGTGTGGAGTCTCTTTTTTTACAAGAATGTGACAGAGGTAGAGATCCCGATGGTTGAACCCCAGACGGTGCAGGCGTTTGACAAGCTGGGCAAGCTCTTTGAGTAAGCTCCGCTTCTCTTTAATATGGCTGGTTTGTAAGGGAGGGGAATAATTGCGTGGAAGATAGTGGTCTAAGCGTTCTATGCCTTCAATTTCCTTAGTGAGAAGGAAAGAGTCTTTCTGCAGCCCTGTGCCTTGTGGCAGGCCCACTGCAAGGTGAGTCATGGTAGGAATTCCCAGCCTGTGGAATGCACGAATAGTGTTCCACTCATGCAGAGCAGTTCTGGGGGAGGAGAAATGAAACAGCCAATCAGTGACTGTCGTGATTGCGGGAGTGTGATACCGTTTGAGATAGGCTCCAACGGTACCCTTTGTATGGTTGAGCATAAGTTTTACCGTCGAACGTTCTTTGCGTACCTGCTTAACCGGTATGCCATGGCGGTAGTGCATGAGGGTATTGAAATCCAGAAGTTTGTTTTGTGCGAGGAGTGAGCGATAGGTATCGTTTATGATTAAACCCGCGTGACGGGAACAGGCAAGTGCCTTTTTTTGTGCCAGTACTTTTTCGTAAAGCGAGATGGTTTTTTGGCTGTTTTCTCCGGTGGTGTAGTGCTGTGCAGTGCTGCGCGCATTTCTTGCCATTGTCTCTCGGGTATCGTGTGAAAGTAACAGGGTGATCCTGTTGGCAAGTGTTTTCGCGTCGTCTGCATCTTCGACGGTGTAGCCGTTTTTACCCTGGGTGATAATTTCTGCTGCGCCGTTACTCTCTGTTGTGATAACAGGAAGGCCACAGGCCAGTGCCTCCAGGCAGACATTGGAAAAGGGGTCATAGAGGGTTGGCAACACCAGGAAATCACTGGCGCCGTAGTATTTTTCAATATTTTTCTCTTCTCCCACAAAGAGCAGCCTGCCTGCAACTCCCTGCCTGTCGGCCAGCCGTTGATAAGGCCTGGGGTTTCCCCGCCCCACAACCAGAACTTTCAGGCCAGCCGCCTTATTTCCCATGAGCGAGATGCTTTTAATAAGTGGAATGAGCCCCTTCCTTTTAAAATTCCTGCTTACAAATAATAACACTGTTTCGTGATCACCGATAGAGAGCTGGTTGCGCAAATCAGATCGATAGGTTTCTCGCAGGGCAGGATTGAAACGTTCACTATCAACGCCGTTATAAATAACCTCAATTCTGTCTTCAGGGACCCTGTAGTATGTGCATGCCTGCTGTTTACACAGCTTTGAATTTGCAACAATATGAGAGTAGTTGGTGGATTTGAATATCCGGTTTTCTACAAAGAGAATAGCCCGGTGCCGCGGATTTAAGTGCTGGAAAAATTTTGTTAGGGGATGGGGAAATTGAACAGTGAACAAGTGACGGTGTAGTCCATCTCCCATGCGATAGATATCCTGTGGGTACATCTGTGACAAACTATTCACAATATCGAATCTCTCACCAGCAAGCGCCCGTTTAGTGTTGAAGGCGAAAGAGAGGTTTTTTAAGGGTGAATAAAAATCGATCATGGGTATCCGGTGAAAGGTAATAGGTGTATCAGCTGGAGTATCCCAGGTGTTGGCGAAAACGTGCACTTCATGACCTCGCGCAACAAGCTCTGTAGCCAGACTTACTGCGTAACTTTCTGCCCCGCCCCACGAGCGGGTAAATTCTTTCCTTACCAGAGCAACTTTCATAGTGGTGATACGAAGCCAGGGAGTTTGCAAACCCGATCAAAGGTTGACAAACCGGTGAGCCTCTACTCTTCCTCTCTCAGCCCTGCTGATGCAGGACACAGTTTAATGTGCCAGATAAGCAGATCGCGATAGATACGAAACCGGCGTTTTAAGCTCCTGTCTCTACCAAGTGTGCACAGAAGTCCCAGGATGACAAGGAGCAGATTAATTGTTACTTTACCTGTCCGTGCAAGTCTCAAGATGTAATAGGAAAACATGCTTCTGTGTTTTTTGAAAAAGATATAAACGGATCGGTAGTATTCGATCCATGCCTTTGAAGGATTCTTTTCCTTGCTCTGCCCCTGCAGGTGGTAGATTTTGATGTGAGGAAGGTGATAAATTTTCCATCCCGCCTGTTTCATGCGAAAACACCAGTCAGTTTCTTCTATGAAAAAGAAGTAATCTTCATCCAGTGTTCCCACCTGTTTGATCGCTTCAGCACGCACTATCATGCATGCCCCGATTACCGAGTCTACCTCGAGAGGATTAGCGTATTCCCTTTTCTTGCTGGGATACTTTTCAGGGAAAAGAGTTTTTAATGCTGTTTTATTTAAAAGTTCTGTGGCCAGAGTTGGAAAATTGTCAAAGGAATTCTGCTTGCTTCCATCCTGATTGAGATACTGACAGGCGGCGATGCCTGCCCCGGGTGTTGTGTCCATAAAAGTAACCAGGTTGGTAAGGGCTTCCTCAGTGAGCTGCGCGTCTGAGTTTAAGAAGAGTACGTAGCGTCCTGTCACACGTGCAAGTGCCTGATTATTGGCCCGGGCAAAACCTCTGTTCTCGGTATTTTGAATAAGGGTAACCTGAGGAAACTGTTTGCGGACCTCCTGAGGACTTCCGTCATGGGAGCCATTATCCACCACGATGGTCTCAATTCTACTATCTGCAGTGGTGTGAGTCACTGATGAAAGGCAGTCAAGAAGCAGCTCTTTGGTGTTCCAGTTAACTATGATAATTGAAACGTCTATCTTCATGTCCTGAGAGTATATACGTGCACAGCATTTAAGAATCACTAACTGCTAGAATGCTATACTAAATTGTAGTGAGTGTAAATTAAAAATGTTAGGGATTACATCCCGCAGGTGAAAGTGTGAGGAAGATGTGTGAGGTAATCATTGAGTGACCAGGGAAGATGATTCCCTGCTGGGGAGAATCAACGTGTCGTCGAGAGCAATCTTTTCCTGCTGTATCGTTTGCATGTGTGGTCCTTTGTTGGATAGGACATTTCCTGTGGTTAGCCAGGGCATAAAACAACAGCAGGAAGAAAGAGCAAAGGGACAGATAATGGTTAGGGATTGATATCCGTCCAGCCCAGGTTGGCAATGGCCTTCTGGCTGACGTCGCTGACGCTCATGCCCACCAGCAGAGAAACGGTCAGGGGGCTGCACACCAGCATCCGACCGAACTCGCTCGCCTTGCCGTACTCCGCATCAAAGTGCAGCGGATGGGTATTCATGGTTAACAGCGTGAACCAGGTGTTATCCGTCTCGGTGATGGTGCGTCCCGGCCGATGTTCGTAG
>CAVVWZ010000068.1:0-4547 GCA_963752035.1 uncultured delta proteobacterium
TCGAAAAGCCAAAGGCAATCAATGTAAAGATTGACTAATAAAAGTAACAGAATCTGTGTGAGGGGCCCTTGTATCAGGGCCCCTTTTTTTTATAAAAATGATGTAAAACATTCGAGTGAGGGGCCATTCTGATGGAGGTAGGAACAGGTGAAAGAGTGGTGGGTTGTTATACTATTGTTTGGTTTCTGGTTTGTATTACAGGCTTACATATTGCCCTGGTTTGGTGTTTCCACCTGACTAAGAGAGTCCTGCCAGGTGGTAAGCGACAAAGATAAGGATTCTAAAAGATCTGAAAAGCATTGTGATTGTCAATCATGATCACTCTATAGTGTGTAACTTCATCCAGAAGTTATTTTTTCAGTTTCAGGAGGGTATGGCGCTGGTATTAACGATTAAACCCCTGTAGGAGAGCTCATCGAGTTCCATATATCCCTTAAGTACTTTTCCCAGAGCGGTTACATCCCCTCCTTGGTTTTTGGCCCAACGTGCAAGATATGCAGCATCGGGGGGGACCCAGCCAAGGAAATCATTCTCGTAAGCACGCAATTTTCTTCCCTCTTTTTCAAAGATCAGGTACCAGGACGGAGAATCCCTCTCTTCGAAGTGGGTAATCGGTGCGCTTATTTCAATCCATTTCCCTTCAAAGAGTCCATCCCGGTCAACAACGTCAACCAGATCTGCTGTGATGATGGTACTCTTGTCCTGATAGGCTGCTTGATTACGAAAATAGGTATCACTGTCAACCTTAATAATCTGTTGTGCGCACCCTGTCAGGAAGAAAAGGGATAGTAATGCGATTTTAAAGTATTTTTTCATTTGCTTTACCTCCTGCTTAAATCTTAACTAATAAAGAACATATTTTCCAAAAATAAGCAAGAAACATGAGGCAAAATCAAATGCCTAAAATGAGCTAAAGTGCCTAGAATGCCTAAAATTAAAGATTTAAAAACACGGATCCGAAACCCGCAACGGTAGAATCTACAATACAAAATCGAACGTCGAATTAAAAGATAAGCCAAAGTTATTCCCTCTACCCTCTAAGAATGTGTCATAATCTCATAACGGGTTGCGAAAAAAAAGAGATTGCCGAGCTCCCTGGCCGACACACGTGTTAAATCGGGCAGGCAGCCAGGCAATTAATGGGGGAATTATGACACAGCCTCTATGGAGAGAGTATCTGGAGAATGGGGATTTCGGGCTAAGCACCTGTATTTTTATTTAATGCTTTTCTGTGCTTTTGACGATACTGCGTAGTGACTGGATACGGGTAGTGCATGAAGGCTTACCGTTGCTTAAAAAGCACTTGACAAAAAAATAAAATGTGGTATTCTATTACATTAATTTAGCCGGGTAATATTCTGGGTGATATAAACCGGTTTGCAAAAGCTGAAAATGTACTACATGCAAATCGGTTTTTTTTAAGTTCAAACTGGTAAGGCACCCTGCTGTGGGTGTAGTTGAGTGAAAACAATAGTGAAAGAAGGAGTTTAGAGATGATTTGTCAAACGGTTAAAGAAGGGTCTGAATGTTTTTTCATGAAGAAAAAGGGCTGTGATTTTAATGGTGGTGCATGTTACGCTGTGGTGGAAAACTGTGAAGGATGCGACCGCGTCGCGGAATATCCTACCGGGAAATACTGCTCCTCTTACCCTCAACCCGAGTTGAAATGGAAAAATGGCAATTGTAATTTTGCTTCCCATATAGAGCAAGCTGCCCAAAAAGACACCAAGAAAGTTAATGCCCTGAAGGCATCCAAGCGAAAAGCCTCCGGGAAAATGTGATAACCCTGAGAATAGTTTAGCGTCAAAACAGAGTCACTATTCTTTGATAATCAGTATGTTTTTGTGCATGAGAAGACGTCCTGTATGTACACCCGTGCCTGGAGTGTCGATGCAACCAGCAGCACGGGAGGGTCTGCGAGCGCCTTTACGCCAGAGTAAAACAACATTCTTCTCTCCTTACAACTTCCTCTTTACAATATTCGCAAGAGTTGCTAGCGTGTACAGGCATCGGTTGGCCTTGTTTACCTGAACAGGTTGTGAGTTTTCCTGATGCCGTAGGTTTGCAATCCTGGCGCATAACTACCTGTCTTCATCTCTTCTTTTATTAGTAGGGCCGTAAAGGTCACTGTTGGCTAATGAATCCTATACGATACTACAGCACTAACAATAAATCAGAACGGGTTAACTTTGAGACCGCCCTCATGAAAGGCCTGGCCTCCAACTATGGTCTCTACATGATTGCTCGAGAAGACATCCCTCTGTTACAGGCTTCAACCATAGAGGCGATGAAAAGTCTTTCCTATGCACAAATTGCCTTTGAGGTCCTCTTTCCATTCCTGGAGGAAGAGATTCCCCGCAATGATCTGGTAGAGATTCTTGAGGACGCCTATGATGAAAGGGCCATTCCCACCACTGTACAGCATGTAACTGGTAAGACCTTTATAATGTGGCTCTCTAACGGCCCAACCTATTCTTTTAAGGATTATGCTGCACGATTCTTTGCAAGAATCCTTAATTATTTCCTCAAGCGGTCAGGAGCGAGGAGACTGGTGGCAGTTGCCACGAGCGGGGACACGGGGGGAGCTGTCGCAGATGCACTACATAACCAGGAACGTGTTGATAATGTTGTGTTTTTCCCTAAGGGATCAATTACTGAACGGCAGAGAAGGCAGATGACAACCCTTCAGGATAATATATATGCCTTTGAAGTAAATGGTGATTTTGATGTATGCCAGGCACTTGCAAAACGGCTGCTCGGAGACAGGGACTTTGCACACCAGGTGTTTAAGGAATCCGATCGGTTTACTTCCGCAAACTCAATTAGTCTCGGCAGGCTCCTGCCCCAGGTGGTTTATCCCTTTTTTGCCTATTCACGTATAGCACACTACGATGAACCGATGATTGCAAGTGTCCCCTCGGGTAATTTTGGAGACATGATGGGGACGGTACTTGCCAGGGAGATGGGACTTCCCATACCAAAGATTCTTTGCGGTGTGAATGAGAACAGGGAATTCCCTGAATTCCTTAATACGGGATCATATGTTGTGAAGCCATCAATCAAATCACCATCTTCTGCAATGATTGTTTCTAATCCAAGTAATTTTGCACGGCTGATTGACCTGTACGGCGGACATGTTTATGATGAACGTGATGACCAGGGTAAGGTTATTACGGAGGGAGTGGTAGATAGCCTGCCCGACACAGACGCCATGAAAAAAGATCTCTTTTCAATCGGCGTTAGCAATCCTGATCACTACAAGGCTATGCAAGAGGTTTATGAGCGGTTTGAGATTATCATTGAGCCCCATGGGGCTGTGGGATGGCGTGTATTGGATACCTTTCTTTCAGGGAACCATGATCGTCTCGCTGTTATCTATGAAACGGCTGATCCCGGGAAATTTCCCGATGACATCCGTGATGCTATCGGGGTAGTTCCTGATGTGCCGGCAGGGATCGCACAACAGGCAGGAAAGCAGGAAAGAATTTATAGTATAGATGAACCACCGGAAGTCAGTAAAGATGGTTCCCTGACATTGAGTGATGCCCAGTATGAAAAGGCACAGGGAATTATGAGGGACATTTTTTCAAACTAGAACCCTATAGATGTTCAGCCCACTTCGGGGATACGTATTAAGGACGTCTATCATCAATCCGAGTCTTAGTACTCTACAAATGGAGGAAGAAGAATGAGTGAACCGAAAAGCAAGAATATAACATGGCACCACGGGCTTGTGGAAAGAAAAGAGCGGGAAGAGCGAAACAGGAACAGAGGTGTAATCCTCTGGTATACAGGGCTCTCAGGGTCCGGGAAGTCGACTATTGCCAATGAAGTGGAAAAAAAGATTTTTGAAAGCGGGTATCACACCTATGTTTTGGATGGAGATAATATCCGTTTTGGCTTGAACAGCAACCTGGGTTTTTCACCGGAAGATAGGACTGAGAATATCAGGCGCATCGGTGAAGTAGCGAAACTGTTCGTCGATGCCGGAGTTGTGGTCTCCATGGCATTTATCTCCCCCTATCGAAATGACCGGGACCGGGTGCGTAGTATTGTGGAAGAGGGGGACATGGTCGAGATTTATGTAGAGTGCGAGATTGACATTTGTGAGCAGCGGGATGCTAAAGGCCTCTATAAGAAAGCGCGTGCAGGCGAGATAAAAGAATTTACGGGGCATTTCCGCTCCCTATGAGGAACCCGAAAAAGCTGAACTGGTTATAGATTCAGGAAAGCGTTCTGTAGAAGAGTGTGCGCAAATGGTAATTGATTATCTGAAGGGAAAAAGTATCTTTCCTGAAAAATCAGAAGTCAGAAGACTAGGAGTCAGAATTCAGAATAATAGAGAAAAGATGAACATCGAATGAAATAAAGCAAAGAGTTACAAAGGCACAGAGGCACAGAGAAAATAAAAATTAAAAGACCAGGAGTCAGAATAAAACATTTCACCGCAGAGAGCGCAGAGAAAACCTAAGGAAGCAAATTAATAAGAGAAAATTACAGGAACAAGCTTGATTCAAGTATGATGAGTGCATTTTTATGATTTATAA
>CAVVWZ010000069.1:0-4436 GCA_963752035.1 uncultured delta proteobacterium
ATCGAAGAGCCAAAGGCAATCAATGTAAAGATTGACTAATAAAAGTAACAGAATCTGTGTGAAGGGCCCTTTATCAGGGCCCCTTTTTTTATAACAACTATTCTCTTCAAGAGATCCAAAAGGTATAAGTGCTTAATGCTTTGTTTTCTTCCTGTAGAAAATGTATCGTGATGTCATTGCGAGGGAGTGGAACGACCGAAGCAATCTCATAAAGCGTTGAAATGATGAGATTGCCACGCGCCCTTCAGGCGCTCGGCTTGGCCGAGCTCCCTGGCCGACACGAGTGTCAGCTCGGGCAGGCAGCCAGGCAATGACCGGAAAAGATTTCTCTAAGGGAGAGGAAGATTTACTGATGGAGGTGGGAACAGGTGAAAGAATGGTGGGTTGTTATACTATTGTTTGGTTTCTGGTTTGTATTACAGGCTTACATTTTGCCCTGGTTTGGTGTTTCCACCTGACTAAGACAGTCCTGCCAGGTGGTAAGGGAAAAAGATAAGGATTCTAAAAGATCTGAAAAGAAGTATGATTGTGAAACCTGATCATTCTGTAGTGTGTAACTTCATCCAGAAGTTATTTTTTCAGCGTCAGGAGGGTATGGCGCTGGTATTAACGATTAAACTTTTGTAGGTGAGTTCATCAAGTTCCATGTTTCCCTTAGTACCTTTCCCGCGCGGTTACATCCCCTCCTTGGTTCTTGGCCCAGCGTGCCAGGTAGACCGCATCGGGGGGGACCCAACCCAGAAAATCACTTTCGTAGGCGCGCATTTGTCTCCCCTCTTTTTCAAAGATCAGGTACCAGACTGGCGCATCCCTCTCTTCGAAGTGGATTATCGGCGCGTTGATTTCAATCGATTGCCCTTCAAAGAGATCATTTCGGTCTACCACCTCAACCAGATCTGCTGTGATGATGGTACTCTTATCCTCATAGGCTGCTTGATTTTGAAAATAGGTAGCACTGTCAACCTTAATAATGTTTTGCTGTGTACATGCTGACAGGAAGAAAAGGGACAGTAATACGGTCTTAGAGTATCTCTTCATTTTTTTTACCTCCTGATTTACATAATTAAGAACATATTTTGCAAAAATAAGCAAATGAGGGAGGTGTTTCAACCTAAATAAAAGCGGTCAAGGTCTCTTTTTTATTCAAGTCTTACCAGAATGTGCCGAAACAAATCCAAATTGTTTAAGGGTACTCAAAAATGCACTTGACAAAAAAATATAATGTGGTATTCTTTTACATTAATTTAGCCGGGTAATATTCTGGGTGATAGTAACCGGTTTGCAAAAGCTAAAAAGTACCACATGCAAATCGGTTTTTTTTAAGTTCAAACTGGTAAGGCACCCTTCTGTGGGTGTAGTTGATTGAAAACAATAGAGAAAGAAGGAGTTTAGAGATGATTTGTCAAACGGTTAAAGAAGGGTCTGAATGTTTTTTCATGAAGAAAAAGGGCTGTGATTTTAATGGTGGTGCATGCTACGCTGTGGTGGAAAATTGTGAAGGATGCGACCGCGTCGCGGAATATCCTGCCGGGAAATACTGCTCCTCTTACCCTCAGCCCGAGTTGAAATGGAAAAATGGCAATTGTAATTTTGCTACCCACATAGTGCAAGCTGCCCAAAAAGACACCAAGAAAGTTAATGCCCTGAAGGCATCCAAGCGAAAAGCCTCCGGGCAAATGTGATAACCCTGAGAATAGTTTAGCGTCATAACAGAGTCACTATTCTTTGACCGGGTTCCTGCTTCGCAAGTCCCGCCTTGGAGGCGGGGTTAGAAGCAGGTATCAAAAAAATCAAATTAATTACCGGGATGCCCCGCGCTGCCTGCCCGGTGAAATGCGAAGCATATTTAACTAGGGTGTGCGGGGAGCATCATAATCAGTATGTTTTTGTGCATGAGAAGACGTCCTGTACTGTACACCCGTGCCTGGAGTGTCGATGAAACCAGCAGCACGGGAGGGGCTGCGAGCGCCTTTACGCCAGAGTAAAACAACATTCTTCTCTCCTTACAACTTCCTCTTTACAATATTCGCAAGAGTTGCTAGCGTGTACAGGCATCGGTTGGCCTTGTTTACCTGAACAGGTTGTGAGTTTTCCTGATGCCGCAGGTTTGCAATCCTGGCGCATAACTACCTGTCTTCATCTCTTCTTTTATTAGTAGGGCCGTAAAGGTCACTGTTGGCTAATGAATCCTATACGATACTACAGCACTAACAATACATCAGAACGGGTTACCTTTGAGACCGCCCTCATGAAAGGCCTGGCCTCCAACTATGGTCTCTACATGATTGCTCGAGAAGACATCCCTCTGTTACAGGCTTCAACCATAGAGGCGATGAAAGGTCTTTCCTATGCACAAATTGCCTTTGAGGTCCTCTTTCCATTCCTGGAGGAAGAGATTCCCCGGAATAAT
Organism: uncultured delta proteobacterium; assembly: GCA_963752035.1. Lineage (GTDB taxonomy): Bacteria > Desulfobacterota > WTBG01 > WTBG01 > WTBG01 > CAVVWZ01. The sequence continues at coordinate 2,411 of CAVVWZ010000069.1, forward strand.
TTGGTAGAGATTCTTGAGGACGCCTATGATGAAACGGCCATTCCGACCACTATACAGCATGTAACGGGTAAGACCTTTATATGTGGCTCTCTAACGGCCCAACCTATTCTTTCAAGGATTATGCTGCACGGTTTTTTGCAAGAATTCTTAATTATTTCCTGAAACGATCAGGGAATAAACGGGTGTTGCGGTTGCTACCAGCGGAGACACGGGGGAGCTGTTGCGGATGCCCTGCATAATCAGGACAGTGTCGATAACGTTGTGTTTTTCCCTAAGGGGTCGATTACTGAACGGCAGAGGAGGCAGATGACAACCCTTCAGGGAAATGTATATGCCTTTGAAGTGAATGGTGATTTTGATGTGTGTCAGGCACTTGCAAAACGACTGTTGGGAGATAGGGACTTTGCACTCCAGACGTTCAAGGACTGCCGATCGATTTACCTCTGCCAACTCGATTAGTCTCGGCAGACTTCTGCCCCAGGCGGTTTATCCCTTCTTTGCCTATTCACGTATTGCTCACTATGATGAGCCGATGATTGCAAGTGTTCCCTCGGGAAATTTTGGAGACATGATGGGGACGGTACTTGCCAAAGAGATGGGACTTCCCATACCAAAGATTCTCTGCGGTGTAAATGAGAACAGGGAATTTCCTGAATTCCTTAACACAGGATCGTATGTTGTGAAGCCATCAATCAAATCACCATCCTCTGCAATGATTGTTTCTAATCCAAGTAATTTTGCCCGGCTGATTGACCTGTACGGTGGACATGTTTATGATGAACGTGATGACCAGGGTAAGGTTATACAGGAGGGAGTGGTAGATATCCTGCCCGACATAGACGCTATGAAAAAAGATCTCTTTTCAATCGGTGTGAGTAATCCTGATCACTACAAGGCAATGCAAGAGGTCTATGAGCGGTTTGACATTATCATTGAGCCCCATGGTGCTGTGGGATGGCGTGTGTTGGATACCTTTCTTTCAGGGAACCATGACCGTCTCGCCGTTATCTATGAAACGGCTGATCCCGGGAAATTTCCCGATGACATCCGTGATGCTATCGGGGTAGTTCCTGATGTGCCGGAAGGGATCGCACAACAGGCAGGAAAGCAGGAAAGAATTTATAGTATCGATGAACCACCGGTAGTCAGTAAAGATGGTTCCCTGACATTGAGTGATGCCCAGTATGAAAAGGCACAGGGAATTATGAGGGGCATTTTTTCAAACTAGAACCCTGTAGACGTTCAGCCCACTTCGGGGATACGTATTAAGGACGTCTATCATCAATCCGAGTCTTAGTACTCTACAAATGGAGGAAGAAGAATGAGCGAACCGAAAAGCAAGAATATAACATGGCACCACGGGCTTGTGGCAAGAGAAGAGCGGGAAGAGCGAAACAGGAACAGAGGTGTAATCCTCTGGTATACAGGGCTCTCAGGGTCCGGGAAGTCGACTATTGCCAATGAAGTGGAAAAAAAGATTTTTGAAAGCGGGTATCACACCTATGTTTTGGATGGAGATAATATCCGTTTTGGCTTGAACAGCAACCTGGGTTTTTCACCGGAAGATAGGACTGAGAATATCAGGCGTATTGGTGAAGTAGCGAAACTGTTCGTTGACGCCGGGGTTGTGGTCTCCACGGCATTTATTTCCCCCTATCGAAATGACCGGGACCGGGTGCGCAGTATTGTGGAAGAAGGGGACATGGTCGAGATTTATGTAGAGTGCGATATTGACATTTGTGAGCAGCGGGATGCTAAAGGCCTCTATAAGAAAGCACGTGCAGGCGAGATAAAAGAATTTACGGGTATTTCCGCCCCCTATGAGGAACCCGAAAAAGCTGAACTGGTTATAGATTCAGGAAAGCATTCTGTAGAAGAGTGTGCGCAAATGGTAATTGATTATCTGAAGAGGAAAAACTATCTTTCCTGAAAAAATAGAAGTCAGGAGGCCAGAAGACAGAAGTCAGAATAGAACATTTCACCGCAGAGACGCAAAGAGCGCAAAGAAAACCTAGTGAATAGCAAA
>CAVVWZ010000070.1:0-8621 GCA_963752035.1 uncultured delta proteobacterium
GTACAGCTCGATGACATCGTGGTCACCGCTGACATTCCCCTCGCGAGTCGCTGCCTGAAGAAAGGTGCACGTGTAATCGGTTCAACCGGAAAGCCGTTCACGGAAGACAACATCTGCCAAGCCGTAGCTACCCGGGACCTGTTGTCAGGACTTCGTGAAGCAGGAGAGATAAGGGGTGGGCCGCCGCCCGCTTAAAGAAGCATGACCGATCACGTTTTCTTCACCAGCTTGACGAAGTGATTCAAGCAATCCGTCGTAAGATTCCATAAAGGGGACGTTGGTTCCGTAAGCAACTTCCGGAACGGTCTTCAAAAAAAAATTATAAAACAGGTGGTTAACTGGGCCAATGCTAACTAACTGGCTGATTGAAAGTATCCATAATTGGATACTTTGCAAGTAAGTTGCTTACGGAACCAACGTCCCCTCTAACTACTCTACCACGACCTCTGTAAAGTCACCCCACACATTCCAATCTACTTCTACGTACTCAAAATTTCCTCCGGCCACATATTCATGTGCCGCAACCTCCTTCTCAAGCAGGTATGTGCTGAAAGGACTGAAAGGCATCCCTATCCCCCAGGTACAAACATTTGCACACCTCTGCATCTGCATAGAAATATCGGGGGTTTCCCTTTCGCACGTGGGGGACAATCTTACGCTGAGGAAGGGTTTTTAGATGGGCAAGTTTCTCGGGGGTATCCGCACGCTTCATCTGGAACCCTGCTTTATAGAGCACCTCTTCCGTGTTCATCGTTCTTTTGTTTCGTAGTGTACTACAACCTGCAAGTGTAATTATGAGGATTGAGAGGATTGCTACAGCTTTTAGTATCGCTGTTGTAGGCAGGGACAAAAGGGATCTTTCAGTGAATGAGACATGTTTTGACTTCTCCTTTACTTTCAATTCTTAGGTTACCATTGCAGCACAGGTGAATCAGTCGTGCCAAAAAACAGACTGCATCTTAAACTATCCTGATTCTTTTTTCAATTGTTGTCAAGCGCGACAAGATAGCATAGTAAGTGTAATAAAGGCTGAAGATGACCTCTGCCCGTGGCCGCGTTTCACCAGCTTTATTTCTATAATAATGTACTTTAATCTAAAATTTAGATATAAGCTATAATTATTATTGGGCGGTCATGAAATATGAGAAATAAGATTGTATTTCCGGATTAGCTATGTCAGGATATTATTATTGACACAAAATAGGAAGTTTCTTATACTTACTCTATCAAAAAGCAAGTTCTTATCAATAATAATTTTTAGAGGGGGGGTTATGAAAATACAGAAGCTTTTGTTTTTGACTATTGGATCCTTTGTTCTTTTTACCGGAATAGACATTTCAAATGTTTTCGCTCAAGATAGCAGTGCTGTGCCTGAAATGGTTCTGGTGGAAAGCGGTTCCTTTTTTATGGGAGAAAACATGTTTGGCAGACCTGTGGGTGATATCGATACAATTACCCCGGCAGCGGTCCAGCTTGAAGGTTCTGCTGCAGCGGATGCCTTTACCGGAGCTACTCGATTTAAAGAAGGTCCGGCTCACCGGGTTTATATGTCTTCTTATTATATAGGAAAATATGAGATTACCAATAAACAGTATGCAGCATTTATTGATGCCGGAGGTTATGATAATAAGACATACTGGATGATTGACTCTGAATATAACGAAGATGCAGATTCCGGCTGGAACTGGAAAGAAAAAGAAGGCCGGACCTGTCCTCGCTTTATTGCCAGCTACAGTACGTTTGAAGAAGGCGGTTGGGACCTGTCTGATACGCCCTACTGGGAAAACTGCCCCTATTCGAACCAGGCAAATACGCCAGTTCTGGGTGTGTCTTGGCATGAAGCCTATGCCTATTGTAAATGGCTGAGTTCTGTTACCGGGGACAATTACCGGCTGCCGACAGAGGCAGAGTGGGAATATGCAGCCAGAGGTCCTGAGAGCCTTATTTTTCCCTGGGGTAACAAATATCTGAGCGAATCGGAAATGTGCGGACCGCCGGGTAGTGGCGCCAGGGCAAACTGCCTTTATGATGAACACAAGGAAACAGAGCCTGTGGGAAGCTATCCCAATGGGGTTTCTCCTTTTGGAGCATATGATATGGCTGGGAATGTGGCAGAGCGTACTGCAGACTGGTTCCGCTTTCTGCACTACTATTCTCGTCTTAGGAAAGGTGACGTGATTGATCCGAAAGGGCCTCAAAGGGCTTTGCCTCCATTTGGCATAGCAATTTTTCCCTTCTGGGTGGAGCCCTGCCGGGTGATCAAGTCAAAAGGATTTAATACCGGGGCAATGGACAATAACAACTACAACCGATTCGGTTCATCTTATCCGCTGCGGAGCTCAGCTAAAATGTTTAATGTGCAGTACGGCGGTCATTACTTTATAGGGTTCAGGGTGGTTAAGGATATTGAGTAATCATAAAAATCTTGAAATATATTTTCTTTCGAGTATGTTCAACGTCCTGTTTCCGATGCCTGGATGGGCAGTTAATCATCATTTATCCAATTAGCGGCTTTGAACGGGTGCTTTTTTCCAAATGTTCTTCTCCGCTCCCTTGGTTGGGTGGATGTACAGGTAAACAATTTCTTCAGGATCTATTCGAATAAGGTTGAATCGCATAAGCATCTTTTCAACCAATTCGTGCTTACCTTCTTTTGTAATATCACACTCCTTAATGCTATCACCTACTATTTTTTCCACTGAGGCATAGAGTCCAAGCTTTTTTACTCTGGTCAGAAACTTTCTGCGGTGATTCTTGAGGTTAATGAGTGTGGCTTTCCCCTGTATCTGAAGACTCCGATTGAGCTTACTATGATCCATTGGATGATACACTCCTACAGAAACTCTGTTGTTGGAACGGATATTGCTAATTTTCAAGCCAGGTTCACCTGCAATCCAAATGGTGAGACCATCGTTAAAAAAGTCAACTGGCGTTGATCGAGGGACGTTGTTTTTTACTGTCGCCAGCACACAGGCCAGCCCGTGTTTCAGTGGTCACCCCGGTTTTGTACTCTTACCTTCCTTGGTGCTGGCCTCATCCAGAAATTGAATAATCTCTTTTTTTACATCCTTCTTAGTTTTAGTATGTTTCTTTATTGTGGGCAATTGGTCAGCCGCAACAGTGTCTTTCTTTTTTTTCAATGTAACCTCCCTTGTTGTCACTTAAATCATGAAGCGTATTCTTTTAAACCCTTCACGAAAAGCTCAACTACTTTTTCTTCAATATGTTTTGTGGATGTAATACCGAATGATTGCATAAAATCCTTTGTGGGCATAACGGCTTTTGCCATGGTGCGGTGACCTCCTGCGATTTTACGGTCATTAAAAATGTTTGTTACAATGTCACCTGCGCTCTTCACATAACCTACATTTCTTACAGAGATAACCATATTTTTTTGAAACAATCCTGAGACTACTGACCAGTCAGCACCCTCAATCTGCAGACAGAAGTCAGCCAGACGTGGAATAATATCTTCCTGCTTAACGCGTCCGAGGTGAACGAAGAGGATCTTATTTACGATATTCTGCTTTTTAAGGGCCTTTATAAAAGAGCTTACCTCCTCCGGATTGAGGGAAGGATTTTCCATGCGTCGAACAAGGTTGTGATTGGCGAGTGGATAGAGGGAGGTAAAGGCTTCTATATCAGCAGGATTCACATTCCTCCCCAGCATCAAGGTATCTGTCTTGATACCGTAAAGGAGTGCAGTGGCCAACCTCTGAGTGAGCTTTATATTATTTGCTGTCAAGTACTCACAGAGGATGGTTGAGGTAGCACCATAGGTCATTCTTACGTCTCTAAAGGAATACTGGTAACTTTCAGGTTGCGGGTGGTGGTCAAAAATAATATCTGCCCTGGGCATGCTTGCGCCAAAATAGGGCGGTTGTACATCAACCATGGCAACCATGGCATAATTGTTGAGGGACTGTGCATCTACTATAGTGTAGCGAATGTCCAGCAGGCGCATCATGTTCAGATTTTCACTTCGGGTAACCTTGCCAAAAGAACCTATAGGGGCTGTAGCACGATTCCTCCCGAGAAGTGTTCTCAAACCCAGTCCACTTGCCAGGGCATCGGGGTCAGGATCGTGCTGGATAAGTATGAGGATATTCTCGGCATCCCTGGTAAGGTTACGAATTGTGGTGGTCCTCTGTCTGTTCGTGATATTTGACCACTCTCTTGTTACGTTTTTCTCCAGAAGTTCATTAATGGAAAGGTATGATATATTGTCCTGACAGATTTCCGGTGACTCGGGGATAGTGGCTCCCAGGACCACAGTGGGTGTGATGTCACAAACCCTAAGTATGCAGGAGAGTAGTTTCTCAGCTGTCTACAGCTGTAGAGACATGTATGATTACCCTGTCGTCTTTGTTGAGTGCAAGTTTTTTATAGGTGTCCTCCTGCAGGGGATCTTTGCTTTGGATCTTAATCTTTTTGGGAAACTTTTTTTTTAGCGGAGAAGGTTCTGTAAGCAGGCAGATTACTTCCTTAGCTGCACTGGTGATCCCCTGCAGCTGGTGAAGTAAAAGGGGGGACTCAAGGATAACAATATAGCGCATGATCAGGTTGCACGTTACAGGTTGCAGTTGACTGGATGTATAGCTTGAGTTAAAGCAGATTTTTGGACATTTGGTAAACATCTAACTGTCGGTGCAACATCGAACCATCAACAAATGAAAAGCCATTGAAGCTATTTCTCGCCCTTGTGGGTTTGAGAGGGTTAGGGTGAGGGGAAAGTATTTCGGATCATTTATTCTTGTATCTATGCATCATGGATCTTGCTTCTTGTTACCTTTCAGGGTGGATCGGTACAGGTCAAGATAGCTGTGGGCAGACCGGTCCCAGGAAAAATCTTCTTTCATGGCATTGTTTCTCAGCTTTTTCCATGATGCTGTATCGTGGTACAAATCAACCGCGTCGCGAATGGAAGCCAAAAACGCCCCGGGTTTGTAATCCGTAAAGGTAAATCCATTACCTTTGCCTGTTTGCGGGTTGAATTGGGTGATGGTATCTGCAAGGCCACCGGTAACCCTGACAATGGGTATGGTACCGTATTTTAATGCATACATCTGAGTGAGACCACAGGGTTCATAGCGGGAAGGTATTAAAAACATATCTGCTCCCGCCATAATGCGATGGGCAAGCTGTTCATCAAACCCGATTGCAATTCCTACCCGTCCCGGATTATTTCTGGTTGCCTTTCTGAGTGCTCTTTGAATAGATGCATTCCCGGCACCCAGTATTATCAAACCCACATCGAGGGAGAGGATATCGTCCAGTATCTTTACTAAGATGTCGAGCCCTTTTTGAGAATCAAGCCGGGAGATCATTCCAAGCAGGGGTTTATTTTTGAGAGAATGACTGAGATTCATTTCTTGAAGGAGGGATTCTTTGCTGATGATTTTCCCTGCTATTTTTCTAGGTGAGTACTGGTTTTCCAGATGACTATCCCTGGCTGGATTCCAGGCCTTGTAGTCTACACCGTTGAGAATGCCGGACAGAAAAGATTTTCTGTGGTGGAGTATGCCCTCCATCCCCATGCCATATTCATCGGTCTGGATTTGTCTGGCATAGGTTGGGCTGACTGTAGTAATAGCATCGGAGTAGACAATGCCGGCCTTGAGAAGGCTTATGTTCCCCCAGAACTCAAGACCTTCCATTTGGAAAAAGGGATCGCGGGGAAGACCAGTTACGTCCAGTTTTTCTGCTGGGAAAATCCCCTGGTAACCTAAATTGTGAATGGTGAAAATGGTTTTTGATCTACCAACCACAGGGCTTTTCGAATAGGGCCCTGTAATGAGGGCAGGTACAAGTCCGGATTGCCAGTCATTGCAGTGAATCAGATCGGGAGAAAAGGAAAGTTTCTCAGCAATACGCAGTACACCGTGGGAATAGAAACTGAAACGTTCCAGGTTATCATCGTAATCACCCCGGCCATCTCCGTAAAGGTCAGGCCGGTTAAACAAGTCATCCTGCTCCAGGAAATATGCGGGAACTTTCCCAATACCCTTTGCTTCCCACACGCGGGCGGTAAGGGTCTCCCTGCCGAGTGGTATCTTAAGGTCCTCAATCAGGAGCTTTAACCTGGTATTCGATTTCCTGACCATGTCGTAGAGGGGCATGACAGTTCTTATATCTACCCCCAGGTGCTTTAGTGCACCGGGCAGACCTCCCGCTACATCGGCTAATCCTCCGGTCTTAGCGAAAGGAACCGCCTCTGGAGAGAGAAAGAGAACCTTTAATTGGTCAACCATCAAATTTCCTCAAAATAAAATGCCTAAATTAAAGACATAGAAGTACAGAAGTACAGGAGTCAGAAGTAAGAATATAACTACAACAAACTCCTTTAAATTCGAATATCGAAAGCACAAATTCCAAATAAATCCAAACTTGTTTTTCACCGCAAAGGCGCAAAGTACGCTAAGATTAAAAACAGTAAAAATACATTCTTTGTTCTAACATCAAACTTATTTCCGTGTTTTTCTGGTTATTATATTTTCATTAGGTTTTCTTTGCGCTCTTTGCGTCTCTGCGGTGAGTTAAGCGTTGTCTTTTTCCACTCCTTCCAGGAGTTTGGAGTAGATATCCGGAATGCTGTAGAGCACCCGGTTCCATGAGGGAATTAGAGTGCCCTGGGTTTCTTCCTTGCAGTCCTGCCATGCAGTCAGGATAAAATCTCTGAAGTGGGAAACGGTACGCTCTTCCTGATAGCGGTCAAAGACCAGATCATTTACTTCCGCATCATCACTGTAATTCTTTATAAATATCAGGGCAGTCTGGTCATAGGTATTACGTATCATGTCAACAAAGGCGTCATCCAGGGGAATTCCATGAGACCGCATATAGTTTAAGTAGAACTTCGCGATGTCCACTACCATTTTGTGGAGCCCCTTATGGGCGTCCTCACTGGAGAGCACCTGGTGCTTATGCTCATAGTTGGGTATGAGATCAATCTGGGTAATCTTTCGTGGAATGACCCGCTGGTAGACCTCGGATAGGGTGGATACCTCTAATCCCCAGTCGTAGGCGATATTGATTCCCCGGGCGAGCCGCGCGCCGAAACTGAATTCCCCCGCCAGGGGATAGTTGTAGGTTCGATGATAGGCAAAAAACCGTTCAAGGTCATGAAAACCCCGTTCGTGCATTATGTTCATCATGGCATCTACAAAGGGGGTTACAAACAGCCTGGTTACTCTGCCCTTCATTGCCCGTTCCGTCGGTGAAATCCGGGCATAGTATCCTTTGCAGAACTCAAAGTCGTTATTGGGGTTGGCTGTTGGTTCTATGAGACGTCCCAGGAGCATCCGGTCGTAAGTGACGATATCACAGTCGTGGAGTGCGATTACATCGCAATCCTCCTGTGCAAAGATATAGCCGAGGGTAATCCACACTGACTGGCCTTTCCCCTGGATACCTGTTTGAATCTCTTTTTTTTGAATTTCCTCGAATATCGTCTGAATGCGGGACCCCTCTATCCAGACAACTTTTACATCACGTTCTGGTGTTTTGAGTTTTCCGAAGAATTCTTTTGCTTCCCTGAACTGAGCCTCTTCTGTTGTTCCTCCCAGTGCCACCACTACTCTCCTGATATAGCGTACCTTTTGGATTCCATCCACTATGCGATTCAGTACGGGAGGGTTTTTCAGTTCGGAATAGAGACAGGGAAGGAGGAGACATATGCTGAGATGGTTGGAGTACTCTTCCAGTTTGCGTTCAAGATTTTGGAGATAGGCCTCACGGTCAAATGCCTCGTAGAGAGCATGGAGCGTGGTTATAATGCCTTCCTGATGGAAATCATGTAATAGGGTCTTCTCCTTTCTTATGGACGAGGGTACAAGGGCCCTGAGCAAAGTCGAAGGGCTGCGTTACACTGCATCTGATTCTTTTTACTTTGTCGTCTGTTAGTTGACTTTTTACGGAACCATTAAACTTAGACGTTTCTATCTTCCGAGGCCAGTTGTTCCAATTTCTTTTTTTCTTCTTCGATTGTTTTTTTACCCGCGTCAATCGCTGCTAAAAGCTCGGCCTTCTTTTCCTTGGTGAGCTCTACACCTTCTTCGATGATCTCGTCCGTTGTTTCCTTAACGTCTTCAATCAGTTGCTCGATGCTTTCTTTGACCCGCCCGGTAATGTCGTAGGCCCTGCGCCTTGCCCTTTCAGTCCGCATTCGCAGGTATTGACGGTATTTTCTCCGCTTGAGGAGCATCGTGGCGATGCAAGGGCTCCACCACTAAACCACAAGGGCTATGATCGAAGAGCTGCTTCGGACATATTTCTCCCATTTTTTCTTCCTCCGTGGGTAGCATGCTCCTTTCTCAAGTGCGATTGGGGTTTCCGTCTTATAATCTTTCCAGTCTCGATTTTCTTTGCCGTATCCATTATTCGGTAAATTGTCTCATCGTCTCCTTGCGTCAGAGATTCATGCCCATTTTACACTACCTTTTGGAAAACTAAGTCAAAACTCAGAAAAAATTTAGAAACAGGAGTAGAATAAAAACCCAAAGAGTACAAAAGTGACAAAGTAAACAGAGAGATGCAAGGACACGAACTCGTATGTTTTAAGGTTTACTTTCGCTACTCTACGTCTGCTCGTGAAAAACAATATCTAATTTGTTTCGACATTC
>CAVVWZ010000071.1:0-8160 GCA_963752035.1 uncultured delta proteobacterium
TTTTACTGCAATGGTATGTATAAACTGGGAAACCGGTCTTACGGTTGCTGGAAGCGCCCTGGACATGGAAATGTCTCTCTTGTGAAGGGCATGGTGGAATCCTGCGATGTCTATTTCTATCACCTCGGGTCTCTGCTGGGCCCTGATCTGCTTTCTGATTATGCTAAAGAGTTTGGTTTTGGCACCCCAACGGGGATAAGCCTGCAAAATGAAAAGGGTGGTTTCATTCCCACCTCGGCGTGGTACAAGAGGAAATATCGCATACCGTGGCAGGCCGGAGAAAGCCTTTCCATTGCAATAGGTCAGGGTTCGAATCTGGTTACACCCCTCCAACTCGTTATGGCCTATGCCGCCATGGCTAACGGCGGTGAGCTCTATACACCCTATTGCATTGACAGGGTGGTCTCTGTGGAGGGAGTTGTTCAGGAGGACAACAATCCTATCAGAAAAAGGGGAGATTCCCCTCTCCAGGGAAAACAGTGAACTTCTCAGGGAGTGTCTCTGGGGAGTGGTGAACACCCCTACAGGAACGGGAACCCTTGCAGCCATTCCCCAAAGAGATGTGTCCGGTAAAACAGGTACGGCGCAAGTGGTAAGCCTCACCAAGAAAAAGGAAAACGCGGGCCGGGATGCATTTTCCGATCACGCCTGGTTTGCCGCTTATGCTCCGGGTGATGAAGCAAGAATTGCTGTCGTCGTCTTCGTAGAACATGGCGGGCATGGTGGTAGTGCTGCTGCCCCCATAGCACACGCTGTTATTTCCCGTTTCTTTGAGCTTGAAGAGGAAGGAAATGTTTGATCGTAGACTCATAGCAAACTTTGACTGGACCCTTTTCTTCGCCGCCCTGGCTCTTTCTGTCTTGGGCATACTAAATCTTTACAGTGCGGGTTCTTTCTCCTCCGCCCACAGCAGTGCTACGCCGTTCTTTATTAAACAGTCCTACTGGTTGCTTGTGGGGCTGATTGTCATGTTTGTAGTTATTTCTATCGACTATCAATTTATTTCCAGGCAGGGATATCTCCTCCACCTGGCATCTCTCTTTCTTCTTCTCGTTGTACTCCTCTGGGGAAGCTCAAGTACGGGCGCTCACAGGTGGCTGCAAGTGGGACCATTTTCCTTCCAACCGTCTGAGTTTGCAAAAATAAGTCTCATTATAGTGCTTTCTTATACCCTGTCCGGATCTACTCCTCCCACATCAAGCCAGTTTCAGGGATTGGCAGCCCCCGTGCTCCTCACGGCCCTTACCTTCCTGCTCATCTTTCTTGAGCCGGACCTGGGGACATCCGGTCTCTTCCTCCTTATTTTCATATCCTTCGTTTTTTTGGTGCGATTTGATCGCAGGCACATAGCATTGTTTGTAACTACGGGTATTGTTTTACTTCCCTGTATCTGGTTCTTTCTGGAGGACTATCAGAAGAGAAGGGTATTTACCTTCATAAGCCCGGGGAAAGATTCCCTTCGGGCAGGCTATCAGGCCATTCAGTCAAAAATTGCCATTGGTTCGGGAAGTCTGTTCGGTAAGGGCTTTTTAAACGGTACCCAAAGCCAGCTGCGTTTTCTTCCAGAGCAACACACGGATTTTGTTTTCTCCGTCTGGGCAGAGGAGTGGGGTTTTGCCGGGGTTTTGCTGGTTCTCCTCCTGTTCTTTGTTGTGATTTCTAAGGGTTTGAAAATTGCAGCCCTTTCTAGAGACAGTCTCGGCTCTTTTCTGGCCATCGGTGTAGTCTTGATCATTTCCTTTCAGGTTTGTATAAACGTCGGTATGGTGAGTGGTTTGCTTCCCATTGTAGGCATAACGCTGCCACTGTTTAGCTACGGTGGTTCCTCCCTCATATCTACCTGGGTATGTATAGGATTGTTGCTGAATGTGAAGATGAGGAGACTCATATTCTAACAACCTATAATACCATCGTTTTTTTCTTTCTTTGTTTTTTTCTTGAAAAATCACTTTTGTTCTTGTAAAAGACATATCTACCTTTCATCAACCCCGGAGTTGTTTTTGTGGATACGTTCTGGAAAAAAACCCTCAGTTTGCTATCTGATAAAATAGAAGGCCAGGCATTTGACGCCTGGATCAAACCACTCTCCTTCGTCAAGCTGGAGGAAAATGATCTTTTTATCGAGGTTCCCGATCAATTTTTCAAAGACTGGCTGGAGACCTATTATTCCCCGCAAATACGGGAAGTTGCCGGAACACTCACCCAAAAGGATGTTATATTACACCTGGATGTAAAAGACAAACCTGTCTCAGATTGCCCAAAAGCTGCTCCCATTCCAAGCGTCACTGTTTCCCCCACCCCGGCCTTTTCGTCAGCCAATATCAGAAGCAGGTATACGTTTGACAATTTTGTGGTGGGAACCAGCAATCAATTTGCACACGCGGCATGTTTTGCCGTGGCCAACAACCCTGCGGTTAACTACAACCCCCTCTTCCTCTTTGGGGGTGTGGGCCTGGGCAAGACCCACCTCTTAAATGCAATTGGACACCATGTCCTTCAAAACAAAATCTGTTCCCGAATCCTGTACCTTTCTTCAGAACAGTTCACCAACGAGCTGATTAATTCCATACGCTATGAGAAGATGTCTTCCTTCAGAGAGAGATTTAGGAATTTAGAGCTGTTGCTGCTCGATGACATCCAATTCATTGCAGGGAAAGAAAGAACTCAGGAAGAGTTCTTTCACACCTTCAATTCCCTCTATGAATCACATCAACAGATTGTTCTAACAAGCGATACTCCCCCAAAAGATATGCACTTTTTGGAGGAGCGCTTACGTTCCCGCTTTGAATGGGGACTCATCGCAGACGTTCAGGCCCCCGACATTGAGACCAGGGTTGCCATTCTTAAAGAAAAAATGAGATCTGATAACATATCCCTTCCCAATGATGTCGCCTTCTTCCTTGCATCAAATGTCAGGTCTAACATACGGGAATTAGAAGGTCTCCTGACCAGGGTTGTTGCCTTTGCCTCACTCAATAATTGTGAGATTACTATTGATCTTACCAAAGACATACTAAAGGATATTATTGCCACAAAAGAGAAAGAAGTAAGTATAACGGTCATTCAAAAGGAGGTTTCCAACTACTTTAACATCAAGCTCTCCGACCTCAAATCAACAAAAAAGCAGAAGAGTATAGTTATCCCTCGCCAGATATGCATGTATCTGGCAAGAACCCTCACAAAAATGTCTTATCCCGAGATTGGGGCACATCTCGGAGGGAAAGATCACAGCACCATAATCTATGCCGTAAAAAAAATTGAAAAGGCCTCGGCCAAGGATAAACAAATCAAGACAGCGGTTGACACGCTGATAAATAAACTCAATAAGCCGTAAGTGCCATTTACAGAAATCGGTAGCAGCAATCAAAGAAGATTAAGATAAGAGTAGTGCGTATTGTATTTTTAAAATGCCCGCACGTCATTGCGAGGAGGTTAATAGCCGACGAAGCAATCTCCTGAAACTCTGTTGGTTTTTTATACATTTCAGAAATGAGATTACCGCCTCCTTTGGGCTCGCAATGACTGTAGTCTAAGGTGAGCTAATTTATGGTATGAGACACTAGCACTAGGAGTCTTTTATGGAATTTCACTGCAAAAGAGAAGATTTGATCAACAGCCTCAAGAAGATTCAGGGTATTGTCGAAAAAAATCCCGTTATTCCCATAGCATCCAATTTACTGCTCGAAGCGAAAAAGGATACCCTGGTATTGAGAGCAACAAACTTTGAGGTTGGTATAATAGTTGAAAACAAAATACCCATAGTTAAGGATGGAGAAATTATCATTGATGCACAAAAGTTTTTTGAGATAGTGCGGGAAATGCCGGATGGTGAGATTTCTCTTAAAAGAAAAGATGATGGCTGGGTAGAAATTAAGCATGGCACGAGAATACTGTTCAACCTGGCTGTACTTGCCGACGAGCAGTATCCCCCTGTGAAGCCGGACGATAAGATACAATTTGTAGAGATTGAGGCAGGACATCTGTCGGAACTGATTCAAAAAACGGTCTATGCATGTTCCGATGATAGAACAAGAGATGTACTTCGTGGAATATTACTTGAACAAAACAATTCCATTTTGAGAATGGTGGCAACCGATGGTCATCGGCTGGCTCTTGCCGAGCGGGAAATCTTAAAGGGCGATAGTGTTACCATCGAACGCGGAACCATTATACCACGGAAAGGGGCAAAAGAGATTAAAAGGCTTGCCCAGGAATTGGAGGCAAAAGATACGGTGGAGGTGGGGTTTGGGGAGAAAAATATAACGGTCCGGAAAGGAGAAGAAACCTTAATTATACGTCTTATTGAAGGAGACTTTCCTGATTATAAAAGGGTTATACCCCAGAAAAACACCAAGAAGCTTCTTCTAAAAGAGAGAGATTTGCTGGAATCATTAAAGAGGGTAATGCTTATCACAGAAGAAGAAACCAGGGCGGTTACCTTTTCCGTAAAGAAGGGTTTTTTGACCATTTTGTCCAAAAAGGCTGGAACAGGAGATGTGAGAGAAGAACGGGAAGTGGATTATGATGGGGAAGAGTTTGACTTCAGTTTGAACAGCCGATATATGCTGGATGTGCTCGGTGCACTTGAAGGAGAAAAGATTAGTTTAGAGGTGGAAGATAGCAGCACACCTATTTTAATTAAAGAAGCTGATCGGGAAGATGTAATTGCTGTTGTCATGCCCATGATGCTTTAAAAGGGAGAAATGAACGAGCTATTTGTTTTTGCCGGCTATTTAGGAGTGTTCCTGATGGGTTTCTGGATAATCGTTTTCCTGCTGGAGCGGTTGTTGCAGAAGAGGGTGAAGGAAACGCCTCTAAGAAGTGAGGACGACGACCGTGCAGTTATCTCTGTTATTGTGGCAGCAGTAGAGGCATACGAACAGAGTTTGGGCAGGAAAGTGGAAAAGGTTGCCATTGAAAGAGTGGTTTTCCCAAGGAAAGAGGATAGCATTTCTTTTTGGAAATTGAAAGGAAGAGTTGCGCAAATGTTAAAGAGAGAAGGGGCATGATAAAAAATTTTAAAATAAGAGTTGACGGAAAAGAGTATAGTGTTGAAGTGGAGAGTGTTGAGGATGAAAAAAGCTTAGAAGGAACAACCCGGAACATAAACCCTCCTGGAGCAGGAACACCAGCCGGGGTGAAGCAACAGGTTGTACAGCGAGAACCTTTAGTAACAAAGGATAAGTGTGTTGTTGCCCCGATGCCGGGGGCTGTGGTAAAAATAAACTGCAGGCCCGGTGAGATGGTAAAAAAGGGAGACGTTATTATTGTTTTGGAGGCTATGAAGATGGAGAATGAGATACATTCCCCAATGGATGGTCTGGTGAAAGAGGTAAAGGTTAAAGAAGGCATGACTGTTTCGCCCGATGAGGTAATGGTGGCGTTTGAATAGAAATATGGTTTTAATCATGGAGTATCCTCTTTTTATTGCTCACCCCATTGACAGGATGTTATACCTGACCTACCGTTCCCAGGGTTTGTTTGCAGACAGAAATTCCACACCAGCTAAGAGCACAGTATGAATAAGAAAAGAGTGAAGAGATTGTGGTCTCTGTTGGGAGAAGAGAGGCTCGATGCCCTCCTTATTACAACACGGGAAATGATCCGGTATGTAACCGGCTTTTCCGGGAGTGAATCGGTTTTTCTGCTAACCAAGAGAGGGAGGATGTCTCATTGTGGACTCCCGCTACACCAGTCAGGCACGTGCAGAATGCAGGGAGTTTACCATTGTAGAAGAACGGGAGAAATTTAAGGGTTGCCAGAGGATTATTCTGAAAAGAGGTTTTAAGAAAATTGGATTTGAACCACACAATCTTACCATAGCCCAGCACAGAGAACTGAGGAGCAGGGGTACCATTGAGTTAGTGGCACTGAATAAGAATATTGATGCGGTTCGTTCAGTAAAGGATACGGGGGAACTGAAAGTGCTGAGGAAGGCTGCCCGTATAGCCTCTGAAAGTTTCATGGAACTGCTGAGTGCAATAGAGATCGGTGACCGGGAAATAGATGTTGCCAATACCCTGGAATATACTATTAAGAAGAAGGGGGCTGAGGACACACCGTTTCCTTTCATTGTAGCATCGGGTAAACGGGGGGCCTACCCCCACGGGGTAGCATCCGGAAAGAAGATAAGGAACAATGAATTTATAACAGTCGATTTTGGAGCAGTCTACCAGGGGTACTGTTCTGATGAGACCTGCACCATTGTAGTTGGTAAGCCCCTAAAACGACAGGCAGCAGTCTACCAGGCGGTGAAAGAGGCCCATGACAGGGCCCTTGATCTGGTCCGGCCGGGGAAGCGTGCAGGGGAGATAGACCAAACGGCACGTGCTTTCCTGGAGCAAGCTGGATTGGGTAAGTACTTCAGGCACGGCACGGGTCATGGTGTAGGGCTGGCGATTCATGAGGAACCGCGCATAGCACCCAACCAGGGGACTCTTTTGGAAGAGGACATGGTTTTTACCATAGAACCAGGGGTGTATATTCCGGAGTGGGGTGGGGTAAGGATTGAAGATACCGTCAGGGTGACACGGGGGGGATGTGAGCAGTTGAGCACTGTACCGAAGGAGTTAATTAGCATATAAGTAGGACTGACCACGTGAGGACCCAGAGGGAAAAATATTTAAAAAGTGATGTGAACTTCTCGGTAAAAGATACATTAAGCAAGTATATTAGATTGCGCAAAGAGACGTAGATATAAGCATTGCGGCAAAGAAAAGGGTGAGCAATAAGGTCGACATGAAAAGAATGACTTAAGGTAACGGAGCACCCTCTCCAGAGGGGAAGTAAGGACCTGAGTGAGAGGTTTATGGTAATAATCTTTTGAACTTCTTTGCGTCTTTGCGGTTAGAAGCAAGTTTGAATTTGTATTTACTAACAGTATAGGGAGAAGGACATGTATGAAACATCAGACATTAGAAAGGGATTGAAGATAGAGATGGACGGAGATGTGTACAGTGTGGTTGAGTTTCTGCACGTGAAACCGGGAAAGGGAGGGGCATTTATCAGAACAAAGCTGAAGAGCCTTTCCAGAGGGGCAGTTGTGGAGAAGACATTCAGGTCGGGGGAAAAGCTGGGCAAACCGGACCTTGAAGAGAAGAAGATGCAGTTTCTCTACAGTTCGGACGACCAGTACTGCTTTATGGATGCGGAGACCTATGAGCAAACCTTCCTGACCAAAGAGCAGCTGGGAAGCAGCAGGGAATTTCTGAAGGAGAATATTACCATCTGCTGTGCTCTTTCACAACAACAAACCCATCAGCAGTAGAACTCCCCACCTTTGTTGAGCTTGCTATTAGTGAGACTGAACCCGGCGAAAAGGGAGATACGGTGAGCGGGGGCTCGAAGGCAGCCACCCTTGAGACCGGAGCGGTTGTGCAAGTACCGCTATTTTTAAATCCTGGAGATGTGGTGAAGGTCGATACACGAACGGGGGCCTACGTAGAGAGGGTATAGGCAGGCAGTTATCCTTTTGGAGGAAGACTCTCCCCTGCCAGATTGCTGCGTGCAGCCGATTTGGGTAAGCGCCGGGTATATCGGTCAATAAGGGGAGTAACCCCGTTCATTAACAGAATTGAGTAGCACACCCCTTCAGGAAACCCGCCGAAAACGCGAATTACTATGGTAAGCACCCCGGCACCTGCCCCAAAGATGATTCTTCCCAGCTTTGTAACAGGACTTGTAACCACGTCGGTAGCGTAAAAGAAGGCGCCGAATATGAGGCTGCCTGCAAAAAGATGAAATATGGGGTTTTGGCCTAAAATAAAGGAAAGCAAAATAGCAGACCCGATATATGATACAGGCACATACCAACTCACCGTTCCCTTGTAAAGCAGATAAGCTCCACCGATAAGGATGGCTATTGCAGAAGTCTCGCCAAGGGAACCAGCAGTATTGCCTACAAGCACCTGAAGCACCGGAGTGGTTTGGCCCTCAAGCTTGAGGATCGAGAGGGGTGTCGCGGTGCTCACACCATCCACCAACCAGGAGGTTGGATTAATCCCAATAGCCTGGGTCCATGCACTCCATTCTATTGGTGCAGTCCAGGCCGTTGCTTTTCCGGGCCAGGCGGCAAGGAGAAAGGCCCTGCCGATAAGGGCGGGATTGAAGATGTTGATAACCGACTCCACCAAAGACTTGCTTGCCAAAAGCGATAGCCAC
>CAVVWZ010000072.1:0-28786 GCA_963752035.1 uncultured delta proteobacterium
AAAATGATCGTTTTGTACAAGGACCATGAGGATGCCGATACCACGTCACAGCCGTTATAGGGCCTGCTTACGATCACCATGGCGATGTCGTCTTTCGTAAGCTGCTCGAGAACCGTCTGGCCAGTCGTGCGCATTGATCTATAGAAGTGGTTTTGCATCTCAAGGGCTGCATCCAGGGCCTGATTAACTGCAGCGGTTTTTTTCCCTAAGCGTTTACCAAGTGCTCGCAGTGCCTTTGCGACTTGCTTTTTTCCCTCTCCCAAATGGAGAATAGGACTGATCAGCTCTACCCCTTCTTTTTCAAAGTTAATAGCGGACTGAAGGGTGTAGGGGAGGGCCTGTACATAAGGACATACCTGACTTCGGTTGATATCAGGATGTATTTTTGTCATTTCGATAATGCTGGGGAAGAAGATTGTCTTTACCCCTTTCTCAATGAGATTTAGTATGTGACCATGTGCAACCTTGACGGGAAAACAGGTTTCAGAAACCACATGTTCAACTCCGTTGTGAATAATCTCCTTGTGGGTTGTGTCTGAGAGAACAACCTTATATCCGAGCTTACTGAGAAAGGTAGAAAAGAAAGGGAGTAATTCGTGAAAGAACAGACACTGGGGAATGCCGATAGTAGGGGCATCCGGATCACTTGAAGCGTTTTCGTGAAAGGCCTGGTGTAGAAGACGGTCTCTTTCGGCAAAGAGATCGAGCGGTTGTTCCCGCGTTTTCTTTTTACGGTTAACCTCAAATCGTTCGCAGCGGCTTCCGTAAAGGAGTGGACGTTCTCCTTTTACCCGCAGCCTTTTTATCTCACATCTGTTAGGACACTTCTTACATTCAAAGGATGCAAGATCATAGTTTCGCTTGCTTAAGTCAAACCCTTTGAAGGCACTTTCACCGCCCGTATTTTCCTCTTTCGCAAGGATGGCTGCCCCGATGGCACCGGTGACATCGTGATGGGGAGGTACCGTAATTTTCTTGTTAAGAATTTTTTCAAATGCGGCAACAACCCCCAGATTAAAAGCTGTTCCCCCCTGAAAGAAAATGTGGTTACCAACCCTGCGATCTCCGACTACCTTGTTCAAATAGTTTAGGGCGATGGAATAAGAAAGGCCTGCAATGAGATTGGCCTTATCGGCTCCCATCTGCTGGTGGTGAACCAGGTCGGATTCCATGAAAACGGTACATCGCTCACCGAGGGAAACAGGACAGGGAGCATTCAGGGCCAAATTGCTGAATTCATTCTTAATGGAGATACCCAGTTTTTCAGCCTGTTCTTCCAAAAAGGAACCGGTTCCCGCAGCGCAGACCTTATTCATCTCGAAATCGATGATAGCACCGTTTGAGAGGCTGATGTACTTGGAGTCTTGCCCCCCAATTTCAAAGATGGTATCTACCCGGGAATCAATAGTACTGGCTGCAGTAGCCTGGGCGGTAATCTCATTTTTAATTACGTCAGCCCCTATGAAATCACCGGTTAGATAACGTCCTGAACCTGTTGTGCCCACTGCCACCACCTGTATGGTGTCACCCACTTCTTCTCCTACCTCACGCAGCCCCTGTTTGATGGCCTCTAAGGGCCTTCCCGCGGTCATCAGATATCGTTTTGAGAGAACCCTCTTCTGATCATCAATCACTACCACATTGGTACTGATTGAACCCACATCCACCCCCAGATAGGCCCTGGTTTTGCCCTTGGGAGCACTGCACACCGCAGGAGTAGCACTGGTGGACACCGTAGGGTTCCCCTGCAGAAACCAGTGGTTCCAGTCCCTTGGTTTTCTTGGCCGAGGATGAAGCAAGGTAGGCTTTAAGGGGTTCTAACCCGCGAAACTGCATGGTCCTGGATGAATCTTCCAGAACGAGAAGAACGGCACCAATTGCCCCCATGGAAGCAAATCGTTGGGGGATAATAAGCTCGCTTTCAGATAATGAGAGTACTTCACGAAAGGCCCTTCTCATTCCCAGGTTTGCGGCAACGCCACCCTGGAAAGAAACAGGCTTATTAAATGATTTACCTTTCCCGAGCGTGCTCTTAAAATTTCTGGCAACTGCCCGGCAGAGTCCGGCGACGATATCGTAATCAGGCGTTGCAACCTGTTGCAGATGAATCATGTCGGTCTTTGCAAAGACACTGCACCTGCCGGCAATGCGGGGAGGATTTTTTGACTGGAGTGCCAGCTTGCCAAACTCTTCCACGGTAAGACCCAGCCGATGTGCCTGCTGGTCAAGAAAGGACCCGGTTCCAGCGGCGCAAATTGAGTTCATGGTGAAGTCACTAATCTTTATTTTTTGTGATTGTTCTTCAAATTCGAGTGTAATGAGCTTTGAATCTTCTCCCCCCATCTCTACTATGGTTCTTACCTGGGGATAAAGGTGTTCAATGGATTTGCTCTGGGCAATAATTTCGTTTTCAAACGGTGCCCCTAAAAGCTCTGCAAGCAGCTTTCCCCCGCCCCCCGTTAAGGAAATGCCTCCTATCTTTGACTGAGGGATACTCGAGAGAACTTCCTGCAACACCCTGTATGCCGTTGGCAGGGGCTGTCCGTGGGTCCTTGTATAGTGCTCCTCCAGTATGTCACAACGGTCGTTCATTACCACCGTGTTGATACTGATAGAGCCTACGTCAACCCCTAAAAAGTACTCACCTGGAGAAGTCATCTTTGTACTATCCAAAAAGGAAGAAGAAATGTCCAAATTTAAAGACTAAATAACAGGTAAAAATTCCAAACTAAGCACCAAATCCCAAAAATCCAAATTCAATATCAGAAATGCAAAACTGAACCACGAAGGACACGAAGAAACAATTCAAAATAAAGAAGTCAGAATTAAGAATATAACTACAACAAACTTTATTACACAACTTTGGAACAACTTTGGGGACGTTGTTGACTAAGTTGAATTACTTTAAACCACGAAGCACACGAAGAAAAAACTATTATAAATTCCAAATTTCAAACAAAGTTCAAATGTCAAAACATGAGCTAAAGGGGATAGTCCCCTTTTTTCAATAATATTTTACCTGAGCATATCTGAGGAAATCTGCGTCCTATTTAAGTGTTTTGTTTTTCATTCAACATTCGATGTTGGACGTTTCATTTTTATTCTACTTTCAAGTCCCTTGTCATAAGTTCGGTTACGGCTTCTTTTGGATCCTTATCCTGGTATAGAATGTTGTAAACCTGTTCTGTTATGGGCATTGGAACGTTCAGCTTACTGCTTAAATCGTAAGTCGATCGGGTCGTTTTGATTCCTTCTGCAACCATCTTCATATCCTTTAAAATCTGGTCCAATTTTACACCCTGTCCCAGTTTCATGCCTACCGTTCTATTGCGGCTCAGCTCTCCGGTGCAGGTTAGTACGAGGTCACCTAATCCGGAGAGACCAGAGAGGGTTAAAGGGGAGGCGCCCATTTTTAAGGCTAAGCGTGAGATTTCTGCAAGACCCCGTGTAATCAGGGCTGCGCGGGTATTATAGCCGAAGCGCAAACCATCTGAGATGCCGGCAGCGAGGGCAATAACATTTTTGAGAGAGCCCCCCAGCTCGACTCCGACAACATCAGGGTTTGTGTATACACGAAAGTAAGGAGTGGAAAAGACCTGTTGCAGCTCTTGTGCACGTTCCGGATTTTCCGAGGCTATGGTTACTGCAGTGGGAATTTCTCTGCTCACCTCAAGGGCAAAGCTCGGTCCGGAGAGAACGGCAATCCGGCTTCCGTCATGTAGGGAAAGTACTTCTCGAATAACCTCTGACATGGTGATCAGGGTCTTGTTCTCGATACCTTTACTGGCACTTACCAGCATGGATTGGGGGGAAAGGTAATCCCGGATTTGTTGCATCACCTGCCGTACTACTTGGGAGGGAGTTACGTTGAGGATAAGATCTTTATTATGACATGCCTCCTCTAGAGAACCTGTGGGAACAATTTTACCGTCAAGCTCTATTCCGGGGAGGTAAAGATGATTTTCTTTTTTAGTTGCTATGGATGGGATGAGTTCTGCTTCATACACCCAGAGAGCTGTGGGAAATCCCTTCTTTGCAAGAAGGTTTGCTAAAGTAGTACCCCAGCTGCCTGCTCCAATTACTCCGATTCGCAAACCGATAATCCTCTCTTATTCTACTCTAGCACTGAGATATGGTGAAGGTTTGATATGAAACTAAATGACCATACAGCATGGGTCTTTCTGGCCCAGGTTATGGTTGTCACTCCTTTTCTGCGAGCCGTGCGACACCCACCACCTTTTCTCCCTTCTCTACGTTAATCAATTTTACCCCTTGCGTGTTTCTTCCAATAGTGGAGATTCCCTTGATCTTCATGCGAATGATTTTTCCATGATTGGTAATGAGCATGACATCATCTGCATTGGTAACCTGTTTCATACCTATCACATTTCCATTACGCTTTGTTGTTTTTATGGTAATGATACCCATACCACCTCTGCCCTGTGTGCGGTACTCTGCAGTGTCTGTCCTTTTGCCGAACCCATTTTCTGTGACGGTCAGGATGGTGGCTCCCTCACCGATAGTTTCCATGCCAATTATCTCGTCATCTTCACCAACTGACATGCCCCGCACACCCCGGGCTGTTCTCCCCATGGGCCTTACCGCTTGCTCCTTGAATCGTATTGCCTTCCCTTTACGGGCACCCAGGAGTATTTCCTGATTACCATCTGTAACCCGTGCAGAAATCAACTCATCGCCTTTGTCAATGGTCAAGGCAATAATACCCCCTGCCCGGGGCCTGCTGTAGTCCATGAGGGAGGTCTTTTTAATGTAGCCTTTGCTGGTTGCCATGACGATGTATTTTTCCTCTTCGAACTTTCTCACCGGCAGGATTGCGGCGATCTTTTCCTCGGGACTCAATCGTAGGAGATTGACAATTGCCTTACCCATTGCTGCTCTGCCTGCCTGGGGAAGTTCATAAACCTTTTCCCAGAAGACCTTCCCTGTGTTGGTGAAAAAGAGTATGTGACTATGGGTGGACGCTACAAAGAGGTGCTCCACAAAATCTTCCTGACGGGTTGTCATCCCTGTAACTCCCCTTCCCCCTCTACGCTGGCTTCGATAGAGGCTTATGGGGTTCCGCTTGATATAACCGTTATGAGAAATGGTAACGACCATATCCTCTTCAACGATCATGTCTTCCATGTCAATGTCGGCTTCCTTTGCAACAATTTCAGTTTTTCGATCGTCCCCGTATTTTTCCTTTATTTTGGTCAGTTCTTCAACGATAATTTCTTGCACCAGCTCTTCTTTGTCCAGTATTTCTTTCAGCCTCTTTATGAGTTTTGTCAACTCGTTGTATTCTGCATCAATCTTTTCCCGCTCAAGGGCTGTCAACCGCTGTAGCCTCATATCCAGGATTGCCTGAGCCTGTATTTCAGAGAGTTTAAACTGCTTTATAAGTCCCTGCCGTGCCTCGGCCGGGTTAGCGGAGGCTCTGATAAGGGCAATAATCTTGTCCAGATTTGACAGGGCGATTTTTAGACCCTCGAGGATGTGGGCCTGGTGTTCTGCCCTTTTCAGTTCAAAGGCCGTTCTTCGCTGTATAACCAGCTTTCGGTAATCAATAAAATGAGTCAGCAGCTTATCCAGGGTGAGGATCCGGGGTTGGTTGTCTACCAGGGCAAGCATGATTATCCCAAAGGTGACTTGCATTTGGGTGCGCTGGTAGAGCTGGTTTAAAATAACCTGTGAGATCTTATCCCGTTTCAACTCAATGACGATCCGAATTCCCTCACGATCTGATTCGTCCCGTAAATCTGATATACCTTCGATTTTTCTTTCCTGGGTGAGCTCAGCTATTTTTTCTATGAGGCGTGCCTTGTTTACCTGGTAGGGCAACTCGGAAACAATTATACGCTCCTTATCTCCCTTGCCTGTTTTCTCAATGAAGGCCCGTGCCCGCAACTGCAGTGTTCCCCTTCCCGTCCGATATGCGGATTTAATTCCTTCACGACCATGGATGATACCGGCCGTTGGAAAATCGGGTCCGGGAATAATATTTGTCAGTTCATCTATGCTGATGCTGGGGTTTTTTATGAGGGCAATGGTAGCATCGATAATCTCCCTTAAATTGTGAGGGGGGATATTGGTTGCCATTCCAACAGCGATTCCAGAAGAACCATTGATCATCAAGTTGGGTATTTTTGCTGGAAGGATGGATGGCTCCTGCAGTGTTCCGTCATAATTGGGAATAAAGTCAACTGTTTCCTTCTCGATGTCCGCAAGGAGTTCAGAGGCAATCTCGTCCATGCGAATCTCTGTGTACCTCATGGCTGCAGGAGGATCACCATCCTGTGAGCCAAAATTACCTTGTCCGTCTATCAGGGGATAGCGCAATGAAAAATGCTGGGCCATGCGGACGATGGTATCGTAAACTGCTGAATCTCCATGGGGATGATATTTACCGATTACATCACCCACAATTCGGGCTGATTTCTTGTACGCTTTATTCCAGGTATTCCCCAGGTCATGCATGGCAAAGAGTGCTCTACGGTGGGCGGGCTTTAGGCCATCTCTTATGTCCGGCAGTGCCCTCCCGATGATTACACTCATGGCATAGTCCATGTAGGACCGTCTCATCTCGTCTTCTATGTTAACCGGTATTCGATTTGCATTTAACTCATTGCTTTCCATACTTTTTCCCTGGGACCAGCAAGACAACTCACTGGTGATTTAAATGTGTTATTGTTGAATCTGAAAACCTTCTAAATATCTAAATTTGTTACATTAATTGCATTTTTGTAGATGAACTCTTTTCTGGGTTCTACTTGATCTCCCATCAAAATGGTGAAGATTTCATCAGCTTCAATAGCATCTTCAATTTGCACCTGGAGGAGGGTTCGCTGTTCAGGATTCATGGTGGTTTCCCAGAGCTGCTCCGGGTTCATTTCACCCAATCCTTTATATCGTTGTACCTCTTGTCCCTTTTCACCCGTTTGAAGGACGAACTCCAGTACCTCCGACAGGGTGTTGTAGGTTACGCTGTTCCTCGTTATAGTTTACCGTGAAGGGCGGGTCACCAATGGACTTTAGAGTGTCAGCCATCTTTCTCAACTCTTCCAGTTCGGTTGAGGTTAAAAGATCAAAATTTATGACGGTTTCCCTGTTAATCCCGTTACTCTTGCAGAGGCATCTAATGGCATAACAGCTGTGCTCAACATCCTCAATAAGGGCGTATTCAATGGGCGGGAACGAAGGAATAGAAAAAGCTGGCGTGACGCTTGAAGCTTTCAAAAAATGCTTTGACGCTTTCCTTATCTTTGAGGGTCTCTTTACTGAAACTGCTTTCAAAGGCCAGTGCGCTTATAATGTTCTTATCCCATTGTTTTTTATCAACATTTTCTAACAATTTCCTGTACTTGAGGGCCTTTTCAAGCAGGGTGAGTAATCGATTATCCTTGTATGGTTTCGTTGATCCCTGGGGAACAAGTTCCACCCCTTCTGCACCGCATTCTAGGAGGTATTTCTCCAGAGAACTTTCATCCTTAATGTAGCGCTCTTTTTTCCGTCTTTTGACCTTAAATAGGGGTGGTTGGGCAATGTAGAGATAACCCCTTTCTATGATCGATGGCATTCTCCGGTAAAAGAAGGTGAGCAGGAGGGTGCGGATGTGTGATCCGTCCACATCCGCATCAGTCATAATAATAATGTTGTGATAACGGGGAGTTAAAATGGTTGTTTCGTCTTTTTCTATCCCGGTGCCGAGGGCGGAAATGATTGTATTGATCTCTTCGTTTTCAAGCATTTTGTCGAAACGGGCCTTTTCAACGTTTAAAATCTTACCCTTGAGGGGCAGTATGGCTTGAAATTTACGGTCCCTGCCCTGCTTTGCTGATCCTCCGGCAGAATCACCCTCAACCAGGTAAATTTCACACTTGGCTGGATCTTTTTCCTGGCAGTCTGCCAGTTTACCCGGCAAGAAGCTGCTTTCCAAGGGCCGATTTTCTGCGGGTGAGTTCTTTTGCCTTGCGCGCTGCTTCTCGTGCCCGTGAGGCCTCAAGGGCCTTGCCGATGATCTTTTTACCAACCCGAGGGTTTTCCTCTAAATAATAGCCCAGTTTTTCCCCAACCAGCTGTTCCACCATCCCTTTAATATTAGTATTGCCCAACTTGCCTTTTGTTTGTCCCTCAAATTGTGGTTGTGGAAGCTTGACGCTTATCACAGCCGTAAGTCCCTCTTGCAGGTCCTCACCCTTAAAATTTTCTTTGAATTCTTTTGCAGAGAAATTTTTGGTAGCGTAGTTGTTGATGGTCCTGGTTAAGGCCGTCCGGAAACCGGAAAGGTGGGTGCCACCCTCTTTTGTATTAATATTATTTGCAAAGGAGAATACATTTTCCGTATAGCTGTCGTTGTATTGGATTGCAATCTCCATTTGCACGAGATACTCTTTTTTTTCACCCCCTTCCATGCCCATAAAAGATCGCTCTCCCTGGAGGTAAATAGGTTTGGAATATAAAGAGGTCTTGTTTTTGTTGAGAAATTCAACAAAAGAGACAATCCCTCCCTCATAGATGAACTCATGTCTCTTTTCGGTTCTCTCATCCTCGATGGTGATTAAAACCCCTTTGTTTAAAAAGGCCAGTTCCCGTAGCCTCTGGGAAAGGTAATCGAAGCTAAACTCGGTAGTTTCGAAAATCTCCCCATCAGCCTTAAAAACTACCTTGGTGCCACTGTTTTCTGTCTTGCCCACCACTTCAAGCTGAGAAATCGGTTCTCCCTTTTGATATGCCTGGTGATATACCTTACCGTCTCTTTTGATCTCTAAACCTAAGTGTTCAGAGAGGGCATTAACCACTGATACACCCACTCCATGCAGACCACCTGATACCTTGTAGCTACTACTGTCAAATTTGCCTCCCGCATGTAAAGTGGTCATAACTACCTCAGCTGCAGGCCTTTTTTCCACGGGATGCATGTCTACGGGGATGCCCCGCCCGTTGTCTATTACGGTAACACTGTTGTCCGTATGGATAACGACTTCAATGCGGTCACAATGTCCGGCCAGGGCTTCATCAATGCTGTTGTCAACCACCTCAAAAACCAGGTGATGAAGGCCCCCGCTTCCTGTGTTCCCGATGTACATGGCCGGTCGTTTCCGGACTGCCTCAAAACCCTCTAAAACCTGAATCTGAGTGGCATCATACTTAATTTCTTTCTCTTTCATTAACGCCCTTTATCCTTTCCAGTATGCCTTCAAGTTCTTCCGGTGAGTAAAATTCAATAATGATTTTACCTTTCTTGCCCCTCTGCCATATCTTTACCTGGGTTCCCAAGTGCTGCATCAGGTCGTTCCGTAAAGATTCAAGATGTATTGATTTTTCTTCTGTTTTTTTTCTGGGTTTTACCTGATTCAGCTTTTTTGCCAGCTTTTCAGTTTCCCTGACGGACAATCCCTTGAGGAGCACAAGCCTGTAAGCTTCCCTCAATTTAAGGGGCTCTGTTATGCTGAGCAGACATCGGGCATGTCCCATACTTATTTCGTTTTGGGAGAGGGCCTTCTTCACCATGGTGGGAAGTTTTAAGAGTCGGATTTGATTGGCAATGGTAGTTCTATCCTTGCCCAGTGCCTGAGCAAGCTTCTGCTGCGTATATTCAAAATCTTGCATCAATTTTTTGTATGACTCGGCTTCTTCAATGGGGTTTAAGTCTTCTCTCTGGAGATTTTCAATTAAGGAGTATTCAATCTGTTCTTCTTCTGAAACCTGCTTGACTATAACGGGCACCTTTGAGAGGCCTGCGAGCTTTGCTGCCCTTAATCTGCGTTCTCCCGCAATCAGCTGGTACCCTATGTCCGCTTCTTTTACCAGAAGTGGTTGGATAATACCCTTTTCTTTAATGGAACTGGCCAGTTCTTCTATTTTTTCCTGGTTGAATACCGTTCTGGGCTGGTGGGGATTGAGCTGGATATCTTCAATAGTGCAGTAGAGGCTTCCATCCGGTTTTTCTGAATCCTCCTGAATGTCAGGAATGAGGGCCCCTAACCCCTTGCCTAATACCTTACGTTCAGCCATGATAGTTTTTCTCCCCGTTCGTTATAAGTTGTGCCAGTTCCAGGTAACTTTTGGCTCCGGCAGAGAGTTTGTCATAAAAAAATATGGGCTTTCCATAACTTGGAGACTCCCCGAGTTTAACATTCCTTGGAATGATAGTCTGGAAAACCTTGTCCGGAAAATAATTTTTGATTTCACAGGCAACCTGATGGGAAAGGTTATTTCGTTTGTCAAACATGGTGAGTAAAAAACCCTCAATTCTCAGGTTGGGGTTAAATGCCCCCTTGATTCTTTTGACAGAGTTTAAAAGCTGACTTAATCCCTCCAGGGCATAATATTCACACTGTATGGGGATAAGCACGGAATGGGCAGCGTTGAGTGCGTTAATGGTCAGTAGTCCCAAAGAAGGCGGGCAGTCAATGATGATATAATCATACTGGTCATTAATTGTCGCCAGTTTTTCTTTTAATCGTGCTTCCCTTCCCGGGACATTCACCAGTTCTATTTCAGCCCCAATCAAGTCAATGCTGGATGGCACTATTGCCAGGTTGTGGAAGGGTGTTTCCTGTATCGCTTCTTTCAATTCCTGGTTATCTATGATTACAGTATAAATAGTGTTTGTAATGCCTTCTTTTGGAATCCCTACCCCGCTACTTGCATTGCCCTGGGGGTCAATATCTATGAGCAATGTCCTTTTTTGGGAAATTGCCAGAGATGCTGCTAGGTTCACGGCGGTAGTTGTTTTCCCAACCCCACCCTTCTGGTTAGCTACACAAATTATTTTGCCCATAACCTGTCCAAAAGTGTTTGCTTTATAAGGGTTTTAGCGATACAATTGGTGCATGCCTGGAAAATTGAACTGCCTTTGCCCAGGGTCTTAACACAGGTTTTTTTCATGAACTATGGAGAAAATATAGCACAGCCTTAACAAAAGTTAAAGCCAAAAATGAAAAATGTTTCACGTGAAACATTCACACTTTCTTTATGAAAATCAAGTGCCTTTTCTTGTTGCTCTGGGGTAATTGAAGCGCCACCTGCTTGTCCACCTCAAGGGATAGGGCCTTACAAACTGCATGGCTTTCCTGAAGCTCCTCTTCGATCTTTTCTCCTTTCATTGCTACAAGATGTCCCCCCTTAATAACTAAAGGCGCTCCCAGTTGCAGAAAGGTTTTTAGTGGGGCAAGGGCTCGAGCGATTACATTATCAAAGCCTGGGTGAGATGGATTTGATGACTTGAAATGTTCAGCCCTGCATTCCACCACGTTTGCCTTGGAGAGTTCAAGCGTCCTGATGATGTGGCGAAGAAAATTGGCTTTTTTTCTGGTTGCCTCAAGCAGGGTGATGTTGAGTGCCGGTGCAGCAATCATTAGGGGTATCCCTGGAAATCCTGCACCGGACCCCAGGTCCAGTATTGATGCTGAGGAAGGTAGGTGGGGGATGATGGCAAGTGAATCGATAAAATGGTTTGTTATAATAGCCTCATCTTTCTTGAGAGAGGTAAGATTGATTTTTTGGTTCCACTCCTTCAGTTCCTTTAAATAGATTAAAAACTCCTGAACCATCTTGCGGTCGAGAAAAACACCAACTTGAGAGGCATCATTTGTGATAAGATCTTCTAAATGGCTAGACAAAAAGAGTACCTCGTGAAGCAGGAGTTGGATTATGAAGAAGCAGGATTGATTTCGTGGGTTGTGATGCATTGACTGGGGATAAGGATTTGATTTTACTCCCCGAACCTTGAACTGAGCATGTTTAAAATTTCATTTACCTCAGGTATTTTTTCCTGGGATGTTTGCCAGCCTGTGTTAATTGTATCCTTTTTCGTTTTCATTTTCTCGTTTTCTTGCTTTTTGGTGATGGGTTCTTCTACGCGGTCATAGATCTTGACCCTTATAGTATTATCACCTCTTTCAAGTACAATCCTTATATACCACCGTAGGGTTCCACGAAGTCTGATAACGGAAACCCACTCAGACCTTATAATTCCCCGTTCTCTATCTTTGTCTTTAATGGGAATCCTTAGATCATCGGTAACTATTTCCTCTACTGCCTCCCACACCTCATCATACTCCTTTGCAAATATTTTGGCGCTATAGGGGGCTTCTTCGCCCATAGGTTGCGGAGGGGCAGCACAACTATAAAACAGACTACGAGAGATGTATAGTAAAAATAGAAGCTTATTAATTGGTTTTTTCATGGTTAAGTACTCGTTACCTGTCAAAATGGATTGCTTGTTTTTCCCTTGGGTTTTCCTGACCACTATTTTAAATCACTACACAGACAAGTCAAGTAAAAATGTGGGTTTGGAGTACTTATTTCAAGAAGTTAGCAGTTTTCTTGAGAAACCTGGTGAAAAGCCTTTGCCAATCAGTTTTTATTAAAATTTATTATTATTTTTCATATATTTATAAGATTTTTGTGTTTAATTGCAGGGCCATTAGATGTAGTGCCAATTAATCATGGCGAGTTTGCCTGCAGGGATCAGGGCTCATTGTACCAGAATACAGATTAATAACCAGTAGTGGTTATTTTGATTGACAAATGATTGATATATCAGTTAATTATCTATAGTCAAAACAGATCTTCGGTAAAATAACTAAAGCCTTCCCGGTAGTATAGTGATGTCTTACTTTGGTTCCGATCTCATTCTTCTGCATGCACCAAGTGTATATGATTTCCGTAAAAAGGCTATCATGTACGGGCCAATCAGCGATGTGATTCCCTCTACCCCTGTGTTTGAAATGTATCCCATAGGATTTTCATCCCTGGTGGAATACCTTGCTCAGCAAGGCTACCGTACAAGGATACTCAATCTTGCTTATAGGATGCTGCAGAATAAGAGCTATGATGTTGAAAAAGCAATTAAACGTTTAAATGCCAAGGCATTTGGAATCGATTTACACTGGCTGCCCCATGCCCATGGCAGTCTGGAGATCGCCAGGATATGCAAGAAATATCATCCCGATAAGCCGGTTATCTTTGGAGGATATAGTGCAAGCTATTTTCACCAGGAGTTGGTTGCCTATCCAGAGGTCGACTATGTGCTTAAGGGCGATTCAACCGAAGAGTCCCTCGCTGCCTTACTTGATGCCTTAAAGCAGGGTGAGAAAGATCTTTCTCACATCTCTAACCTGACCTGGAAAGATCAAAGCGGTATCCACGCTAATCCGCTCAAAAGTGTTACTCCCGATCTTAATAGCTTTTCTAATAACTATCTGACCCTCTTTAAATCTGCACTGCGCTATGGGGATGTAAAGGGTTACACCTCAATTCATGATTGGTGGAAGTATCCTATTGCCGCTATTATGACCTGTCGTGGCTGTGTCCACAACTGTGTCTTCTGTGGGGGTTCAAAGTATGGGGTAAATATGTATTGCGAGAGAAAAACTCCATCCTTTAGGGCACCGCAGCTGGTTGCTAAGGATATACAGAATGTGGTGAGGTATACTAATGGACCAATCTTTGTGGTGGGAGATTTGCGCCAGGCTGGCGAGGACTATGCCCGCACCCTGCTAGAGTACCTGGAAAAAGTTAAACCTGCTAATCAAATTGTATTAGAACTGTTTACTCCCGCACCAAAAAAATACTTTGAGATGGTTGCCCGTGCTATCCCCAATTTTAATTTTGAGTTCTCTCCCGAATCCCACCTGGAAGAGGTGCGCAGATCTTCGGGAAAAACTTACAGCAATGCTGCATTGGAGGAAACTATTGGTAATGCCCTGGAATGCGGCTGTAAAAAGTTTGATCTCTTTTTCATGTTCGGTCTTCCCTATCAGACACCTGAGAAGGCCCTCGGAACAGTAGATTACTGTGAAGAGTTACTCAAAAAATTTGGTACAAGACTTAACCCGTTCATCTCACCCCTTGCCCCCTTTATAGATCCCGGCAGTTTGGCCTACGAAGAGTCCGATAAGTTTGGCTATAAGATTTTCTACAGGACGCTGGAGGAGCATAGGCAAGCCCTTGTTGAGCCGAGCTGGAAATATACCTTAAGCTATGAGACAAAATGGATGACCAGGGATGAGATTGTTGAAACTACTTACCAGGCGGCACTCCGCCTCAATCGCATTAAATCTGAGTTTGGTTTAATTAATCCCCAGGTGGCGAATGCGATAGATGAGCGGATTAAAGAAGCGAAGGTGATGATGGGAGAGATTGATGAGATTGTAAAAGAAAAAGATGAAACCGCACGGGAAGAAAGGCTTATGCGCTTAAAGCCCAGGATAGATCAGCTGAGCATGGATACCATTTGCGAAGCGGATGAAATAAAATGGCCGGCGGGGAAAAGACGATTTAACTATCTTAACATTGCCAGAGATATACTTTTTAAAAGATAAGAAACTGGTTACTGGATACTAGATGCTGGAATCTCACATTGTGGATTTTGGAATTCGAAAATATAAATTCACCGCAAAGGCGCAGAGAGCGCAAAGAAAAACTACTGAAGCAATTATTACCTTTTAAAATCTTAGCGTACTTTGCGTCTTTGCGGTTAAAAACCAGTTTGAATTTGTTTAGAATTTTTGATTGTGGTTCTTGGTGGTTTACAGTAATTCAACTTAGTCAACAACGTCCCCAAAGTTGGGAAAGGGAGGGAAAAATGATACTTGGAATCTGTGGAAGCGGACAGAAAGAAGGAAATACCGGCGCCCTGGTTGAATCGGTCTTGAAAGGGACCGGAGCTGAAACAGAACTTGTGTGGCTCATAGACCTGAACGTTGGGTACTGCACCGGATGTATGAGGTGTACGTTTGAGGGGAATTGCTGGCAGCAAGACGGGATGACTGACCTGTACAAGAAGCTCATAGACTGTGAAGCGCTGGTCATTGGCTCCCCCTGCTATTACGGGGATGTGTCCGGACTTGTAAAGAGTATGATGGACCGGAGCATTGCCCTTGGCTACATGGGGATCGGGAAGGAATCTGAAATGCCCATGCACGGCAGGAAGCCCCTTGCCGACAAGCCTGTTGCTATCGTGTCAGCGGTAGCCGGCCACGGAGTCGAACGTGCCCTGGAGACCATGGAGTCATTTGTTACCTTTGGTGAGATGAAACTTGTAGGGAAGCTCGGGGTGGCTGCGGGGATGCAGGATGTCAGGGAACAAAAAAATTTCATGGATGAAGCACATGGACTTGGTGTCAAAATCAAGGAAGCCCTTGGGAAGTAGCACCCTCAGTTTTCCCTTCTTCTGCAATCCCTTGTTCCTGTACTCCCTTAAGGTCATTATCATCCTCTGTTTCTTCCTCCAGCCACTTGTAGCGTTTTTTAGTGGGAAGGTTGTTTGTAATTGAGAAGAAGTAATCCTTTTCCAGGTTGCCGTTTGAGGTTGCATACACGTTGTATCTTCCTGTATACCCCTGTATAACGCAGTTGATCTGTATCCCTGTTCTCGATTCTGATTTTTCCGTCAGAAGTAAGGTTATCCGGGCCATACCACTTTCCAGAGAACCCCTTTCTGCAATCAGGTTTCGAATATTCCCTTCCTCCAGTATCTCCTCCGCGACTATCAGGTGATCTTCTTTATCCAGAATGGATATGATAACCCCTTTGTCTACCAGAGATTGAACCGTTGCCTTCCAAACTGTTTCAAGCGGTTCGGACATTTCCCAGTATCGCTTAACGGGTTCTTCCAGCATAGGTGGAGGAGTTGCGCAACAGGCGATGAAAAGGAGCGTTCCTGTGAGGGTGAAATAGTTAAAGAGAACAGTAGTGATCCTAGTGTGAACCTGTTTCATCATCGCTTTCCTGGTTGAAGAGAGATTGTAAATGTTCAGTGCGGTCCTCCAGTGAGGGATGGGATGTGAGAATGGTCAGGGTGTATTCATCTCCCTGTGTTTCATTCATCTCACTGAGTCGTTCTAAGACGGTAAGAAACGCGTGAGGATCGTAGCCTGCCTTAGTAACCAATATGATCCTATATTCATCTGCCGTAATCTCCCAACCCCTGCCATAACCCTCGGTAATTATAACTTCCGTGAGGTTGGCAATGGTATTACTATAATCCCCGATTAACTCTCCCCCAATGTTAGCTACAGGAGGTATTCCTGCTGCTGAAGCTGCCATATCCACCAGGGATAAAACAGCCTGCATTTTTTTTGCATTGTCATAGGAGCGAACCGAATGCCTTTCACAAATGTGTCCAATCTCGTGTGCTAAAACTGCGGCCAGTTCATCTTTGCTTTCTAAAATGTCGAGCAGACCAATAGTAATGTAAACAAAACCCCCCGGTCCTGCAAAGGCATTGACTTCACCGGTATTGAGAATCTTAAAGGTGAACACCAGGTCTTGCCGACCGGAGACGGCGACCAGGTTATTGCCGATTTTTGCAACTTTTTGGGTTAGATCTTCATCTTTGTAGGTGGGGTAGTAATTTGCTACTATTGCATCGACGTAGTTGCCAAACCGTTTTTCCACTTCCACTTCTAAATAGGAGAGGTCCTGGTGATTTTCTGTGCTCGTTTGACGGGATGCGCACGCGCACAAAAAGAGAAATGAGAATAGGAGAAAAAGCACAAAGGGGTTTTTTAATAGGAACAAACATGTTATGGGGACTCTTTGCAAAGCTGATTTTTCCCGGGCACAGACAAGAGAAATCGTTCTCTAGAATAATGAAGTATATCTCATTTTTTTCATAAAATAAAGTGCTGAATAGAAGGGCAGGACCTACTCTAAGAGAGTGCTTGACTCCTTGGCAGGTTGTATTTACAATACCGAAAGTGTTTAATTACTATTGCGTTACCGGCAGGTGCCGAGAAAGCCCCGCCTTGCCTGCCCGGTTAAATGCGAAGCTTATTTAACCAGGGTAGGCGGGGATGAATCGGTACAATCCAAAAATAAAAAATTTAATTTCCGGGATGCCCCGCGCTGTGCGCGTGGAGCATCACAGTAACACGGTTGGATAGTTTTCAGGAAAGGACAAATGGAAAAACTCTATGGCTGGACAGGAAAACTACTGCGGGTTGATCTCACCACACGGAAGGTGGTTGAGCAGAATACCGGTGATTATGCGAGCAAGTTCATTGGCGGTAGAGGGCTTGGAGCAAAACTCTACTGGGACCTGTGGTCCAGTGAATGGGAAGCATTCCATCCCGATAGCGCCCTCATTGTGATGACGGGACCCCTTGCAGCCACTTCTGCACCCAGTGCTTCCCGTTGGCTAATATGCGGAAAGTCACCTTCCCTGTATCCGGAGAACTTTGCCAGTACAAATCTGGGTGGTTTTTTCGGTGCCCAGCTGAAAAAGGCCGGCTACGATGGATTGATTATTCAGGGAAAGGCCGATGATAAGGTTTACCTCTTTGTTAACAACGATGGGGTGGAGATAAAGAAGGCTAATCATCTCTGGGGTTTGCCTGTCTCACAAACCATGCAGACCATTCAGGGTGAAGTGGGAAAACAGGCCGCAATTCTTACTACCGGTGTAGCAGGGGAAAACGGTGTCCGGTTCGCAACTTTGGCCACGGATGCCGGGGGAAGCGGCTCGGTGGGATTCGGGTCGGTTATGGGGTCAAAAGGTGTAAAGGCCATAGCAGTTGTTGGAAATGGCACTATACCCGTAGCAGATCCAGAGACCATCAAGGGTATCAGACAAGAGATAAAGCAGATGACGGGAGAAGGGTACTTCAACCTGTACGGCTCACCAACTCCCCTTCCTGAAACTGAAGTTGTAAAGCAAGTCCGCTGCCATGGTTGTCCACAGGGGTGCTGGCGATCGCTTTACAGAGCCACTTCCGGGGAGGAGGGAGTCAGGAAATGTCAGGCGACCTTTTTCTACTCAATGTGGGATAGAAAGCGCCATGGGGATCTTACCAGGGCAACCTTTCTGGCCACATCACTGATTAATGAGTACTCCCTATGCACGATGGAACTTCCCGGTATACTCACCTGGCTGGAGCGGTGTATTGAGAATGGTATTATTTCTGAGAAAGAGACTGAACTTCCCATGGAGAAGGTGGGAAGTGTAGAATTTGTTGAGACATTCATTAAAAAGGTTGCAACGCGGGAAGGGTTTGGTGATGTGCTCGCCGAGGGTGTGATGCGGGCAGCGGATACACTTGGTGGTGGGGCCAAAGCATTGGCACTTGAGCGCTTTACCCAGTCGGGCAGAGGTTTTGCCTATGGGCCAAAGGTGTTTTCACCTTCTGCCCTCATCTATGCTACTGAAGTGCGGCCATCGGTTATAGAGCTTCATGAAATCTGTGAGCCCCTCACCAAGTGGGCCTTGTGGTACACAACACAAGGATCTTTTTCTTACCTTTCTACGGACGTTCTCAGAAAAATAGCCAAGCGATTCTGGGGCAGTGAAGAAGCTGTCGACTTTACCAGTTTTAAGGGCAAATCCCGGGCTGCCGTTTCTATACAGAATAGACAGCACGTCAAGGATTCACTTATTCTCTGTGATTTTGCCTATCCCATCATGGATGATGCACGTGCTGAAGATCATGTTGGTGACGGAACACTTGAGAGCCGTCTTTATTCAGCTGTTACTGGACAGGAGACCAGTGAAGCAGAGTTGAATCGAATAGGGGAGAGAATTTTCAATCTTTACCGTGCTATCCTCCTCCGGGAAGGGAGAAGGGGGAGAGATGATGATTACCTTCCGGAGAGTCAGTTTGTGGAGAAGGATGAACCTGTCTATGACGTTTTTGGCATGTTCAATCCAGACCTGTATCTTCCGGGTAAGGGCGATGAGGTAATCTCCCGCAAGGGAAGAGCCCTCAGCAGGGAAGGGTTTGAGGATATGAAGAATGAATACTATCAGCTTCGGGGATGGGATGGGGCAACGGGGCTGCTCACACGAGATAAGCTTATGGAACTCGATCTGCAAGATCTTATTGAACCACTAAAAGAAAAAGTACTATAAATAAAAACCACGGGAGGCAGACAAAGTCACAGAGAAGACAAAGGTACATTAGGGGCAGAGTGGACGAAAGGTCAAAAGTTCCAAAGTGATAGATTCAGGAGCGACGCGGCGCAGGTTTGGTGTTTTGAGCATTGAGTTTGAATTTGTTTCGGGTCAGTTCGAATTTCGGATTTAAAAAGTTTTTGCAGATTCTTAATTCTGACTCCTGTCTCCTGACTTCTGTAATTTTCTCTGTGCTCTCTGTGGTTTTTTTTTGGCAACCGTGAACATTGTAAGAGGAGAGATGATATGCCTTTTGTGATTGACCGTGATCTCTGTGTTGCATGTGGATCATGTATCGGAAACTGCCCGAACAGGGCTATTGTTCGCACGGGTGAGCAGGTTGTGATTACCGGTATGTGCAGTGATTGTGGCACCTGTATTCACTACTGTACTATGGGTGCCATAGGTAAGGGGAAGGAGAAGGCTGACTTCAACACCAAAACCCTTGCCAGGGCACTAAAAGAAAAACTTTCTTTAAAGAAGAACATTGTGGCCATGAAGTACAGCCTCAAACCCCCTGCAGAGGTCACTGTGGAAAAGGGACCTCACTTCTGGTGTGGTATTTGTGGTGATATCTTTGACGGTGACAGTTCTTCGGTCTTCTTTACCTCTAAGGCCAGTAGCTGTGGGGGTTGTGCGAATATAGGGATCGGGGGGATAAAAGCAAACAAGGAAGAATTTGAAGCAGCGCTTAATGGTCAGGTTATTGGCGAGGGTAATCTGTTCGCCCGGAAAGATCTGCTGGCAAAGGGGAGATCCATTTTTCCCCAGTATCCCAAGGTTTCAGGGGGGGTTACCATTGGTCCTCTTGAGCAGGTAAGCATGCCTGATCTGATTATTTTCCCTCTGAATGGAAAACAGATGTGCATGGTCTCTACTGCCTACGGGTTTGAAACCGGTGAGGTAATTTTTGGATATGCAGGGAAGTCCACCTGCCTCATGTCTATCAGTTTTCCCTTCGTGGAAAACAGACCTGTCTTTACTGCAGGGGATTATGGAGGCCGGACATTTATGAGGTTAGACGATGAAGAGTTTGTTGTCTGCTTTCCTTTCAGGCTTGTCCCGGGTCTGGTTAAAAATCTTGATAGGACCGTTTTTTCCCGAGAGTAACTGGTGACACTCAGAGCTTGTAGAACAGGTGATGTAATTAGTGGAGGAACTTCAAGGTGGACATTAAAACCGATTTACCCTATCCCAAGGATGCATATGTAGGGCTTCTTAAGAATTTTTATGCCGGTGTGAATGGTGATAACACATTTGAAACGGTAAAAAAGTGGCAAGGGGAAAAATGGTCGGCAACCGTTAATTGCTCCAGGGGAGAGGTGCTGGAAAAGGCGGGATTTGCCCAGGTTCACATGGTCGGAGGAGCAATAGATGAGAACCCTGCTGACCTGAGCTTTGTTGAAACCCTTGCTTACCCGACAAACCCCAGGATTCCGGGATTCATAATTATGACTAATATGAATCAGACGGAAGCTATGGGAAAGATCATAGTGTTTTACTGTGATCTTGTTATTCAGGATGGGCAACACCATGAGGAAGCAAAGGATCTCTTTTCCTCAGCCTTAAAGGGTGTTTGTGAAAAACACGGTCACAAGCTTGATGAGCACACTGCGATGCTGAGGGGGCGCGGTCTTCTGGGAGGGATCGGCGGTGAATGCGGTCTGCTTAACTTTTTTGAAGAACAGGATATAGCCTTCATTGAAGATATCATTAAGGCAGTGCTGACTGTCTATGGGGAGATTTTAGAAAGGGGCCAAAATGCAGTTCCTCGAAAAGAGGACTATGAGAAGATGTACCAGTCCAGGGCCCGTTTAGTTGAATGGATTATTCTTGAGGACTATGGAATCAAGGTGGCCAGAGAAAATGGTATTGTATCAGAGGTAATCGAGGCATATGCCTTTCCTCCGGTTATTCGATACTGATGACTCGGGACCGCTATCTAAAGTAGATCTCTCACCCTTATTTTCCTTACCACACATTGCTTCCGGAACTAACTTTTTGTTATTTTTGATTGGTGATTACTGATTTAAGAGTGTTTGTTGTAGTTAATTGCTGAATTCTGACTCCTGTCTTCTGACTTCTTTTTAATAAGTTGCTTTCGGAACCAACGTCCCCCTGGGGCAGTCTTTAAGTTTTTAATTTAGGCATTCTAGGCAATCTAGCGCATTTTAGGCATTTAATTCTGACTCATGTCTGCTTACTTCTTAATTCAGTAAGTTGCTTTCGGAACCAACGTCCCCAAAGTTTGCTCTAAGGCATCAAAGAGGAAAATTATTTTAAGATCAGACCAGCTATAAATGTCTTGACACAGGCTGAATGATTTTATTAGAGTTTAGGTGATGAGGAGACTAGGGTTAACCATTGTAAAGAGGAGGGGTTACTGTGGGAAAAGCACAAAGTATTTTTTTAAGTGTACTCCTAGGGGTTGTTATAGTTGTCTTGGGGTGTATGGGAAAGAATGGTATTAAGGAACCAGGAAGTGAAGCCAGAGGAGAGAATGTGACCATAGAAGCAACTGCAGCAGTGAGTGATAACCATCCAGAGATAGAAGAGGGGATTACCTGTGCAGATTGTCATGAGGTATTGCTGGATGGAACGTCCAAGGCTACAGAGACCTGGCTTTACAAAGAGTACCTCAATTTTTCTGCAGGAGAAGGGTTGCAGAGCAATGAAGAAACCAAAAGGACATGTCCTTGGCATCCTTGGCGGAAAAAAGAAAAAGAACACCTATCTCCTGGCCAGTTGTGTCAACAATACTCCTCTTGCAACAACCTTCGATGCTGCCATCGATCCCGACACCATGGCCATATACATTTTTTCTGAAAAAGGTACAGAGAAGATTTATCACATGCGCACAAATCCCCGGGTGAGCATTGGCTGGCACCAGGAATTTACTCAATTTGGGAAAACCCTCTGTATACAGATGCTGGGAACTGCAGAGGTGATTGATGATCCTGACCGCTATGAACCGGGGCTGGCAACTTATCCGTATGAGGATATTGCCGATGTGAGAAAGATGGAACACAAACAATTTGCTGATCAGGTGATGAAGCAATTTATGACTATGACACAGGTTACCATAAATCAGATAATCATAACGGATTCCCAGTATGCCCGTGAAAAGGGGGTGAGGGTCCACCAGATTTGGAAGCGAGAAGAGCACTAAATTTTTTTATACAAATGGAATAAAATCTAACACCCTATCCAGATAGTGTGTTATAAGAAAAGTAAACTGAATTAGTGAAGGGAGAAACTTTATGGAATTTACGGCATCTTCAATAATGCGTACTAAGCTGGTCACCTGTGATGAAACAGAAAGCCTTACCAATGTTGTGAAGAAGATGTATGATGATAACGTGGGCTCTGTCTTAATTAAGCAAAAAGGAGAGATTACAGGTATTATTATTGACAGGGATATCTTAAAGGCAATCGTGGATGGAAAGGATTTTCCTTCAACACCTGCAGCAGAAATAATGTCTTCTCCTCTTGACTGCTGCGATGCCGATGACAGTATTGAAAAGTGCAAGAAACTGTTTGATGAGACCACACACTCACGCTTAGTTGTTAGAAAAGACAAAAAAGTGGTGGGTGTCCTGCTCAGGAAGTTTGTAGAACGGTTTTTAAGTGTATCAAAAAGGATTTCCCTGGCAGATGTGGCGAAAACACCACGTTACAGAACCGGCAGGGGATAAAAACCCTACCACATGATTTCGCCATTTTCCTGTTTCTTTGTACAATTTCCCTTCACCCTAACCACCTGTCCTGCCTGGCAAGGAGAGATGGTTAGGGTGAGGTTTTTAAAGGGTACTTACCAACCAGTTTTGGCATACAACCTCGGGTAACATTACCGGTGCAGTAAGCACTTGTTTTCTATGTGGGAGATATAATTCGTGGACCTGGAACAGTGGAAAGAGAAGTATAAAAATAAAGTGATGACTCCTGAGAGGGCTGTGAAAAGTATAAAGGCCGGGTCTTCTATATTTATCGGTACGGGTTGTGGGGAACCGCAAGCCCTGGTTCGTGCCCTTGCTGATTTTTCCACCCATATTGTCGATGCGGGTATTTACCACTTCCTTACCCTGGGGGCAACACCCCATCTTGTTGAACTCCTGGCCGATAAGTATCGCTTTGAAAGTTTTTTTATAAACAGTGGCGTTCGGGAGACCATCCGGGAAGGACAGGGAGACTACATACCTATTTTTCTCTCTGAAATTCCCAAACAGTTTGCAACCGGTCGCATGCCTGTTGATGCTGCTCTGGTGCAGGTGTCTCCACCTGATGATAATGGCATGTGCTGCCTTGGTCCTTCGGTGGATATTACAAAAGCTGCAGTTGAACATGCTGATATGGTAATTGCTCAGGTTAATTCCAATGTCCCCATAACCTTTGGGAACGGTTTTATCAGTGTTGATGACATTTCTGTTCTGGTTCCCTGTGATGAACCCCTGATGGAATACCCCCTCGAAGAGATCTCAGATGAAATCAAGGAGATTGGGCGGTATGTTGCCCAATTGGTTAATGATGGGTCAACAGTTCAACTTGGCATTGGGCGGATTCCCCATGCAGTCGCGGAATGCTTACACGAGAAAAAAGATCTGGGCATTCACACGGAGATGTTTACCGATGGAATTATTGATCTTGTTAAATCGGGAGCGGTTACCGGTAAACAGAAGACAATCAACCGGAGGAAGATCGTCGCAAGCTTTGTTCTTGGCACAAAGCGGCTCTTTGATTTTATCCACAGAAACCCACTGGTTGAGCTCCACCCATCGGAATATGTGAATGACCCCCTTGTCATTAGCCAGCACGACAATATGGTTGCCATCAATGTTGCCCTGGAGATTGATCTAACCGGGCAGGTGTGTGCTGATTCACTGGGATACCGTTTTTACAGTGGTATTGGGGGGCAGGTTGATTTCATCAGGGGCGCTTCCCATTCTAAAGGTGGCAAACCGATTATTGCCATGCCTTCCACTGCCAAAAATGGTGAGATATCACGTATTGTCTCCCATTTAAGCGAAGGAGCAGGTGTTGTTACTACCAGGGGTGATGTACACTACGTAGTGACGGAGTATGGCATAGCGGATCTTCACGGCAGGAACATCAGGGAACGGGCCATGAGTCTCATAGGGATAGCCCATCCTAAATTCAGGAATCAGCTTTTAAAGGAGGCAAAAAAACTCCACTATGTATACAAAGATCAGATCGAACTCCCCTGGGATAAGATTGAGTACCCCAAAAAATATGAAGCAACCATGACCCTGCCTGATGGTACCAGCGTTCATTACCGCCCCATTAAGCCCGCTGATGAAGAAGCACTGCGGGATATGTTTTATTCCCTGTCTGAACAAAGCATTTATTTGAGATTTTTCATGCCATTAAGAGATATGAGCCACCAGCGGGCTCAACCCCTGGTGAGTGTTGACTATAAAGATGAGCTTGCAATTGTGGGTACTGTTCAGGAGCTCAGTGGTGAGAAGCTTATAGCTGTGGGTCGCTATATAAAGAATCCGGGGACAAACACTGCTGAGGTTGCTTTTTTGGTCCGGGATCAATGGCAGGGTAGAGGGATAGGCACCTTCTTATTTGCATACCTGGTGAAAATTGCCAAAGAAAACGGCTTTACCGGGTTTACAGCAGAGGTGCTCCTCGAAAATAAAAGTATGCTGCAGCTTTTCTATAACAGTCCTTATCAAATAACCAGCAAATTTGAGGATGGTGTTTACCATGTCTCCTTTCCCTTTGCTGATGAGTAGGCTTTCCCTTATACCAACAGTTTTTTTACCTGCCAATATGTTGTCCATTTTTAGCGTGCAAATAATCAGACGCTGCCCCATTTTTGATTAATATTAATCATTATGATTAAATTTAATCAAAGAGATTCCCCCTACTATACTGCCTGAAGATAAAATAATATAAATTACAGATAGTTATAAATTTAATCTGCTTGGCATGGTCTTTGCGAATATACCTACTAGAATATCTCATTCTACACCCTTTACCTTAACCTGCGGCCACCTGCCCCTTGGGGGGCAGGCCCTTGGGGAGAGGACTTGCCCTGTTAAATGGGAAAAGAAATCTGCTGAAATAAAATTTCCAACAGAGCATCAAATTCTTATTCATCAATGTATTGAGGAATGTAACAGGGTGAAGGTGAGGGGGATAAAAGATCATGTCCATTAGCCGAAAGGTATAGTGCATAGAAAGGAGGATGATACGTATGTCAGAAGTGAAGAGAGAGCGGTTAATTACTGTTGTATTATCAATGGTTTCTGTCGGACTGTTTTTCCTGGTAATTCTTCCATTCATTCAGTAAATTGATGTATTGGAATGTTGTGAAGATGGATCTTGAAGAGAGGCGTGATCTAATGATATCATTGTTAGCAAGGGCTGAGTTAGTAAAGCCTAAATCCTGTTTTGAAGAATAAGAGGGGAGTGTAAACTCCCCTCTTTTTTTACCAGCAGGAACTGCATCTGCCTCTCTGGTTCATACAACCTCTACCTCTGCCAGGACCGAATCCTTGGCCCGGGGGTGGACCAGCACCACGTACTGTTGAGAAGTTTCCATTGGGACCATAGCCATAGTTGAGTTGAGTGAGCTGTTCGTCAGTGAGGAAGGTTCTGATCTCAAGTTCTCTTGTTAAAGCTTTTTGTTGCAGTTGTGATTGAAGATCAGTAATCTCCCGTTGTTTTGCCAGGATTTCATCTCTCCTCGGTTGAGGCTGTGAAAGAAGTTGGTCCCGTTCTATTCTCTTTACGGCGAGGTCAGTTCTCAGTGTTGCTGTTTCCTGAATGTGATTCTTCTGCAGGGTAGCTAATTTTTCCGACTGTTCCGGTGTGAGGTTTTCGACTGAAGACGATACAAGACTGTTTAGACCCCAGCCACCACATCCGCATCCTCCCATTCCTCTACCAGCCCCACAGCAACCCGCCAGTGCGCTGGTGACCTCAAAAAAAGAACAAATCAGAAAT
This sequence comes from uncultured delta proteobacterium, assembly GCA_963752035.1. Classification (GTDB taxonomy): domain Bacteria; phylum Desulfobacterota; class WTBG01; order WTBG01; family WTBG01; genus CAVVWZ01. Next base: position 25,874 of record CAVVWZ010000072.1, read on the forward strand.
ATCCCCAGGAGCATAAGTGTAATTTTTTTCATTGTTCATCACCTGCCTTTCTTTAATTGTTAATATTTGTAAGTTCCTCTACTTCAATAAACACCCATGGGTTCAAAAACTTGTGGTAAATAATGCAGGCAAACTTTTTATTGTTCTCTACAGGGATTTAATGCTATAGTAGCACATTTTTTATGCTCTATTAGTCGTAGTACACTGTCTACCGGTAACAATCATGTGAAAGTGGATTGATTTGACCAGCGGCTAATGCTGGCTCGATCCACGGATAAGGAGAGCACGCATTTATGGGTGATGAATGGAAAGATCTTTACAAGAAGCCGAAAGAGCAACCCGCACACCATGAGGGGCCGGTCCTTTTTTATAACGATTTAGTTATTGACCACTTTACCAATCCCCGTAATGTAGGTGAGCTGAATAATCCTGACGGCCGGGTAGTTCTCGGAGACCCCTCTTGCGGTGATCAAACAACGCTTACTATTAAGATTGAAAATAATCGAATCGTGGACATTAAGTTTAAATCCAATGGGTGCACGGGTGCAATAGCTACCAGCAGTATGGTAACGGAACTGGCTAAAGGAAAAACCGTTGAAGAGGCGCTCAAGCTAACGGATGATGATGTGGTAATTGCCCTCGGCGGCATGCCGGAGGAAAAAAAACTCTGTTCCTTGATGGGGGTTGCTGGATTGCAGGGGGCTCTGAAGAATTATCTCAGTAATGTAAGTGCCCAAACAGATTGAAAATATGATCAGGTTTATGGAACTATAATAGGGTCAAAACATGATAAGCACCATGCGCACCATAATCCTCCTTGACTAAATTACGGTTTTAGAGATAATACAGAGTGATAGGGAAACGGGATTTTAAATCACCGCAGAGACGCAAAGAGCGCAAAGAAAACCTGTATCGCAAATAAATTTATCAGGCAAAAGAGCCATAGAAGTACCAAGGGTAAAGGAAGGATCAACATTTGTTTTATTACCTTTAAAACCTTAGCGTACTTTGCGTCTTTGCGGTTGAAGCATGTTTTGAATTGTTAGAACGGAGGGTTATAAATGAAGGATTTAACTAAAGAAGAGAAGGAGCAACTTTTAACTACTGTTGGTGATGGGGTGCTTGCCTTATCAGATGGTGATACTCCCTACTGCATACCTTTTGGATTTGTTTATGTGGGAGATGTTGTCTACCTTTCGCTGTTTCCCAAGGGAAGAAAGTGGGAAATTATCCAAAAGAACAATAAGGTGTGTTTTACCATATTTTGCTGGAATGATGACCACACGGAATGGAAGTCAGTAGTGGTTGACGGAAAGATATTGCCGGTCAACGACTTAAAGGAGATCGAAGCGGTAGTGAAAGCAAATATGGAAAAGATGGGTCTTGATCCATCAACCTACCTGGAAAAACGGATGACCATGTACAAAAAGACCATGGATAATCCCTCTGCCCTTAAGATTTTTAAGGTCGAAAGCAGTCAGATAGGTGGGAAAAAGATGAAGACACTGATAGGTAGTTAGCAGCTCAGGTGCGAGAAGTATTCAGGTGTGATGCAGCATGGTTTTCTAACAGGGGGGAATAGATGAAGAAGAAAAAGATAAAGACGAAAGAAAAGATAGCAAAAGCAAAGGGAAAACTGGGTGTTCTCATCCCGGGCATAGGGGGTGCAGTTAGCACTACTTTTATAGCTGGGGTAGAGGCTATAAAAAGCCGGACTGCCATGCCCATTGGTTCACTAACCCAGATGGGAACCATTAGACTGGGCAAGACGGGATGAACATAGAGTGCCTATGATCAAGGACTTCATCAGCTTGACTGATCCCGATGACCTTGTCTTTTACGGGTGGGATGTTTACGGTGATAATTGTTATGATGCAGCCATAAAGGCAGGCGTTCTGGAAAGAGGTCTGATTGATAGCGTACGCTATCCTTTGCAGCAAACGGAACCACAGGCTGCTGTTTTCCGCAAAGAATTTGTTAAAAACCTTGACGGTGATAATGTAAAACCTCACAAAAACCATTTGGATTCGGTAGCTGCCTTAAAGGAGGATATCCAGGGATTTAAGGAGGAACATGACATTGACCGGTGTGTGATGATCTGGTGTGCCAGCACAGAGGCCTATCTAACAAAACAAGATGTACACATGACTTTAAGTAAGTTTGAAAAGGGTTTGAAAAAAAATGATCCTTCCATTTCACCCAGTATGCTCTACGCATACGCAGCTTTAACCAGCGGAATCCCTTACATCAACGGTTCTCCTAATCTTGACTGTCGATATACCTGCTCTGGTTGAGCTGGCCAAAGAACGTGAATTGCCCATTGGAGGCAAGGATTTTAAGACAGGGCAAACATTGATGAAAACCATTCTTGCACCGGGCCTCAAAGCCCGCTTGCTGGGACTGGAGGGGTGGTATTCTACCAACATACTTGGTAACCGGGACGGTGCAGTTCTGGATGATGCAAGTAACTTCAAGACAAAAGAGGAAAGTAAGCTGTCTGTTTTGGATTCAATATTGCAACCGGAGGTGTACCCCTCGTTGTATAAGGATTTCTATCACAAAGTGGCAATCAACTACTATCCACCCCGTGGTGATAATAAAGAGGGCTGGGATTGTGTGGACATCTTTGGCTGGCTGGGATATCCCATGCAGATAAAAATAAATTTCCTCTGTCGGGATAGTATCCTTGCAGCTCCCATTGTTTTAGACCTTGTGCTCTTTACCGACTTTGCTCAGAGGAGCGGATTGACTGGTATACAGGAGTGGCTGTCTTTTTACTTTAAGAGTCCCATGCATGCGGAAGGCCTCTATCCTGAGCACGACCTTTTCATACAGTTGATGAAACTTAAGAATACCTTACGCTATCTGATGAGGGAAGAGCAGATTACCCACTTGGGCCTTGAGTATTACATC
>CAVVWZ010000073.1:0-6135 GCA_963752035.1 uncultured delta proteobacterium
GCATTTTCATGGGTTGGTCTAAATTACTGCGGGAGCTTTTAAGTCCACTTGTGGAAATAATCCGCCCCATTCCTCCTCTCGCCTGGATACCCATTGCCATTTTCTGGTTTGGCATTGGTATCAAGTCTGCTGCTTTTATCATTTTTTTAGGATCCTTTTTCCCCATTCTTCTAAGTACTGTATCAGGGGTACTCTCTGTGGATACTATTTTAATTGATGCCTCCCGAACCCTCGGGGCACGTCAGAAAGATATTTACACCAAAATTCTAATACCGGGAGCTACACCATCTATTTATACGGGTCTGCGTATTGGTATGGGTATTGCCTGGATGACACTTATTGCTGCCGAGTTCACCGGTGTAAAAAGTGGTTATGGACTTGGTTACATGATAATGGTTGCCCGTGACATTCAAAGACCGGATTACATCGTCGCCGGTATGATTATCATTGGTATCATTGGTTATGCCCTGGACGGGCTGTTACGCACCCTGGAACGGGCAATGCTAAGATGGAGATAGTAGGCTATCACTTTCCTACGGAATCAATACATTTCATATTTCGGATTGCGGATTTAACAAACAACAGTCAGAAATCAATATTTAGGGGATAACAAAATTTATTTTTACACACCCCCTGTAGTAAAAACACTTATTCCTTTCAATACCAAAATATAGCAAAAGAGGATCTTTGAGCTTAGAACTTGATGGTATAGGCAAAAAATTTTTCCAGGAAGATACCCAAACTGACTTACGGGTATTATCCGACATCAACTGCACGGTTAAGGATGGAGAATTTATTTCTGTCATCGGACCGAGCGGTTGTGGAAAAACCACCCTTTTGAGAATCATCTCTGGATTGGAACAACCGTCAACCGGCAGGATGCTTTTAAAAGAAAATGAAATAAAAAACCCCTACGGGCAAGTGGGGTTAATATTTCAGGAATATGCCCTTTTCCCCTGGAGAACGGTGATCGACAATATTGCCTTCAGCCTGGAAATAAAAAAAGTCCCTAAGAAACAAAGAAGAGAACGAGCACATTACTACCTGAAGAAGTTTGGGTTAGATGGTTTTGAACATAAGTATCCAAAAGAACTTTCCGGTGGGATGAAGCAACGTGTAGCTATTGCCCGTACCTTAATCAATGATCCAAACCTGCTGCTCATGGACGAGCCATTTGGGGCTCTGGATTCACAAACCCGCAATGCAATGCAGGAATTTCTCCTGGACATTTGGCAAGAGACTAAGAAGACCGTACTGTTTGTCAGTCACAATATCGATGAAACAGTATTCTTAAGCCAGCGGGTCCTTGGTCTTTCCCAACGACCGGGAACTATTAAATTAGAATTGTCAATTGACCTACCCTACCCACGGGTTAGAACAAGCCAGGAGTTCAATCTGTATCGAAAACAAATTTTAGATTATCTTGCACAGGAGAGGGACACCAGTGGCAGCACCTAAACTCAATCTTGCTGGTGAAAAGCACTTAGCAGCACTGCTGCAGAGCCATGGGGTGAAAGTTGATCACACTATTGAACATCGTAAAGGTGGGGCTGGTCCAGCTGAGGGAACTACCCTTATACTCAATGACCGACCAGTCAGTGTACCAATTGCAGGCTCTTTTGTAGGACATTCACCCTATTCAATTAGCCAGCATGAAGGAAAACCCTTCCTTTATAACAATGGTTCTCCAATTACTGCGGTTGTAAAACCCCCTTCCCCTCACTATTATAGATTGCAAACCGCTGATGGAATTCCTTATAATAAAATTGCACTTTTACATGGCACTTCCTGCCTCGCATCAACTGTTTTACAGGAATGCTCCTACTGGAACACGCCAGACAGGTGCACCTTCTGCGGAATAGAAATTTCCTTACAATCAAATGCCACAACCGCAGAAAAAACCCCCCAACAGTTACTGGAAGTCGCACAAGCAGCATCCCAACTGGACACCGTTTCCCATATAACACTGACGACCGGTTCCCACCCTGATTCATCCTATGACCTGGAGCACCTCGCTTCCTGTTGCACCTGTTTAAAAAGCGGCATCGATCTCCCCATTCATGTACAGCTTATGCCGCCCCGCGACCTAAACCGACTAGAGCTTTTGAAGCAATCTGGAGCAGACACAATTGGCATTCACATTGAAAACTTTGATTTCACTGTTTTAAACAAAGTCGCACCATGCAAAACCAGTTACAGTTTACAACACTACATTACTACATGGAAGGAAGCTGTCAGATTATTTGGCATCAATCAAGTCAGCTCATTTATCATTCTTGGGTTGGGTGAGGAAGCTCAATCTGTCCTTGATGGAGTTGCACTGCTCTGTGAGATGGGTGTTTATCCCTTTATTGTCCCACTCAGACCGATTCCGGGAACCCCACTTGGAATAAACTCACCTCCTGACCCCGATTATATGATCTCTATCTATCAGCAGGCCGCCATTCTCTTACAAGAGAATGGCTTATCCTGGAAAAACAGCAGGGCAGGATGTGTTCGATGTGGTGCCTGCTCAGCTTTGCCCGATTTTGAATTTGATTGAATTTCATTGTTTTCCCCTCACCCCTGAGAGCCATTTTCAACAGGTCATTGCGAGGGAGTAGAACGACCGAAGCAATCTCATAAGGTGTGTGAAACAATGGAGATTGCCGGGTTCCCTTTGGTCACTCGCAATGACCGGGTGTATAAGGATTTGTAGTTTATGAAAACGGGAAATGCCTATCTCCCTCTTCACTACGGAAAGGCCCCATCCTGGCTGTTTCAGAGAATGAAACGCCTGTCACGGGAACTTACCATCTGCATCGTGGATGAATGGGGTCCTGATGAGATGATGAGGAAACTATCAGATCCGTTCTGGTTTCAGGCTTTTGGATGTACCCTGGGGTTCGATTGGCACAGTAGTGGTCTGACCACCACGGTTTGTGGCGCCCTCAAAGAAGGTGTCACGGGTATCGAGAAGGAATTGGGATTGTATATTGCCGGTGGGAAAGGACAGGGCTTCACGAAAAACACCTTCACAAATAGAGGCATATTGCGCAGATGCTTCTCTGAATCCTCAACCTCTCGTCTATGCAAGTAAGATGTCGGCCAAGGTTGATAATACGGCTCTTCAGGACGGCTACCAGCTCTATCATCACACCTTTCTATTTACCAGCAAGGGTAGCTGGTCTGTAGTTCAGCAGGGAATGAATGATCAAACCCGATATGCCAGACGATATCACTGGAAGAGTGATGGAATATCAGATTTTGTCAGCGAACCTCATCATGCCATTTGCTGTAACCGTCGTGGAAAGAGCCTCAATATGGTTGCAGAAGAAAGTGAACAATCACGCCATGTAACAACAGATATTGCCAAAGAACTACCTGACAAAACAATTTCTGAACTTAAAAAAATTGAAGACTTATATCTTCCTGAACATCACGACATAAAACCCTTTAACATAAATATGAAACGATTTGAAAAGATTCTGTTAAAAACCTATGACCTGCAGCCCGAGTCTTTTGAAAAACTGCTTGCCATAGAGGGAGTTGGTCCAAAAACAGTACGGGCATTGAGCCTTCTATCCGAACTGGTCTATGGTGCACAACCGAGCTTTCAAGACCCTGCCCGTTTCAGTTTCTCACACGGTGGAAAAGACGGGCATCCATTTCCGGTTGACAAAAAAACCTATGATTTTTCAATAGACTTTTTGCAAAACTCTGTAAACAAGGCACACATCAGCAATCAGGACAAAAAAGAAGCCTTCAAGAGGCTTTCTCAGTTCGGGGTCACATCTTAATTATTAACTTTTGGTCAAATCAAAGTTTGATCATTTTCTTTAAACGCTTTTAATACTAACAACACAGGTATACCGCAATACAATAGTTAATAATTAAGATGTGACCCCTGGTTGACAAAGGATAACGATGATTGAACATGAAATTGATCAAAAACGCTGTGATGGCTGCGGTAAATGTGTAGAAATCTGCAATCTGGGATTGTGGGAAATTGTAGAGCTTCAAGATGGGAAAAAAGAAGCCCGTATCGTTGGTGAAGCATCAACGGTTTGTCATTTTTGCTTTTTCTGCAAAGATATTTGTCCCCGTAACGCGATCACTATAAACTCTGAAGAAGACGATGTCCTGGGTAGAATACCGGGGTAACCATTTCTTTCAATTGGCTGAACAATTTCTTGAATAAAAAACACCCTCATTGACCATGAAAAAGGTTCCAACAGCCGTTATTCAAGTAAATGCTGGACCTGACAAAGAGGTTAACCTTGAGAATGCAGCTAGACTGATTAGACGTGCAGCTCGCAATGGTGCCCGGCTTGTAGCCCTTCCTGAACTCTTCAACTGGAGAGGAAGCAAAAGAGAAATAGAGAAAAACAGCGAGCCCCTTTCGGGTTATACTTTCAGAAAAATGGCCGGCCTTGCTTCATCGCTGAACATCTTTCTGCTCTGCGGTTCAATACTGGAGATTAATCCTCGATCCAAAAAACCCTTTAACACCAGTTTCTTACTCAGTCCCCAGGGCCAATGTATAGCAAAGTACCGTAAAATTCATCTTTTCCAATTACGCGTACCGGGAAAGACCGTTATCGACGAACAATCAGTCTACTCATCTGGCAGGGTTGTAAAGAGTGCATCAACTCCCTTTGGCACTGTTGGCCTTACCATCTGTTATGATCTCCGATTTCCCGAACTCTACCGCTCGTTAACCTATCAAGGGGCAGAAATCATTTTTGTTCCCTCTGCCTTTACTTTTGATACAGGAAAAGCCCATTGGGAAACACTCATTCGGGCACGGGCAATTGAAAACCAGGTTTACATCATTGCACCAAATCAATGTGGAACGGGGCCTTCCGACACGCCAAACTATGGTCATTCAATGGTTGTAGACCCCTGGGGAACGGTAATTGCCAGGTGTAAAAACGAAGAAAAAATCATTTACGCAGAACTGGATCTTAAGTATCTTAAAAAAGTACGAACCAAACTTCCTGCATTATCCCATAGTAGAATAAAGTCTATTTATTGAACATTTGATATCATAACATAATGTATTACTTGATATTTTATTCAATCTCTATTATCCGTTTAGTATCCTAATCGTTTATTCATTACCGAGGAGATTGGCTGTGAAAGAGGCACTCTTTTACAAGAAGCAAGATAACAATACCGTTATCTGCTCACTCTGCTACCACCGCTGCACTATTCAGGATGGTAAAAAGGGGATTTGCGGAGTCAGGGAAAACAGAGAGGGCATTCTCTATAGTCTTGTGTATGGAAAATCCGTAAGTGAGTCTGCCGATCCCATCGAAAAAAAACCTCTTTTCCACTTTTACCCCGGCTCACGATCCTTTTCCGTAGCCACTGCTGGCTGCAATTTCAAATGCCTCCACTGTCAGAACAACACCATTTCTCAAATGCCCCGGGACCAGAAATATATTGCAGGAAATGAACTATCACCTTCAAGCATTGTATCCCTTGCCCATGAGTACGAGTGCAAAAGCATTTCTTTCACCTACACCGAACCAACCATCTACTTCGAATATGCCTATGAAACCTCACTCCTGGCTAAAGAAGAGGGTGTGGCTACGGTCTTTGTCACCAACGGATATACGACCCCTGAGCCACTCAAGGCAATCCAGCCCTGCCTCGACGCGGCAAATATTGATCTTAAAAGTTTTTCTGATGAATTCTATCGTAACGTGTGTGGTGCACAGTTGCAGCCTGTTTTGGACACCATACGTCTCTATCATCAGCTGGGCATCTGGATTGAGATTACAACCCTTATCATTCCTACCTACAATGATTCTGATGAAGAACTTCGTTCCATTGCCCAATTCATAAAAACTATTGACGAAAAGATCCCCTGGCACATAACCGCGTTCTATCCCACCTACCGGCTCACCGATCAAAACCGCACATCGTTGCCAACACTGCGCAGGGCACGTGACATAGGATTAAGCGAAGGATTGCGGTATGTATACGAAGGAAATGTTCCAGGAGAAGGTGGAGAAAACACCTTTTGCTACAACTGCAACAATCTTTTAATCCAGAGGCTCGGCTTCAGCATCATCGAAAACAGAATACAGGATAATAAATGCCCCAACTGCCAGTCCCCTATTGATGGGGTCGGCTTGTAAAACTGGA
>CAVVWZ010000074.1:0-41713 GCA_963752035.1 uncultured delta proteobacterium
GTACGTGTAATTCTTCACTATGCAAGTTATGTGAATGTCCTATCTTCCCATGCTCTAAAAACTGTTCTCCATGATCTGAGGCAATTATAAGAAGAGTATTTTTCCCTAATTCAAACTTCTTTATGAGATCTCCGACATAGGAATCGACATAATTAATTTCACTATCATAAAGTGACAAAAGGTTTGCCAGTGGATGAGGATTATCTTTAAAAGATGGAATAAACTCATTGAGTTCGGCACTTGACTTATTGGAAAGATTTAAAATTTTGGTCAATGATTGGGGTGAGTATTGATCAATCCAAGGAGATCTGGCATGGTAGGGACTGTGGGGATCCATGTAGTGTATCCAAAGAAAGTATTTTTCTGACTTTTTTATTCGATCTTCCCACTTATATACAAGTTCATTAATATATTCCGCAGTAGCAGAGTTCCTATCATAGGATCGAAAACTAAAATGGTCAAAGCCTCTTGCAAATCCAAATTCTTCAGTTAGATTGTGATTTGAGGAAACTCCAAATGTAGTGTAACCCTGATTCTTTAGTATTTCAGGAAGTGTTATAAGTTCATCCGAAAATACTTCTTGGCTGTATTGTTGAGGTTCTCTTCGATTTTTTCTTACCAATAATCCGTGAATCACACCATGATTTATGGGGTAAGTCGAGGTAAAAAGAGAAACCATTGAAGGGGCTGTCCATGAGGATGGAGCAATAACATTTCTGAAAAGGATTCCTTTTTCTGCAACTTTGTCAATATTCGGAGAGGTTTTTCTTTCATATCCATAGCATGAGAGATGATCTGCCCTCAATGTATCTATCGTGATTAGAACGATATTGAAATCTTTTTTAGATACATCCTCATTGCTACAACTACCTACGAATAAAAGCAAGACTGATAAGTAAATAAGATAAATTCTCATTATATATTAATTAAAGCATAATCAACGTGTTAAATCAAAACATTTCATCCCTAGATTGAGACAGAAGAGACAATTGCATTTTCTGAGGCAAAAAAAACACTGGCACCCATTTTTTTATTGACTTGCATGAATACTTTATCTAAATTTAGATTTAGCCGTTTAATAAATTGCTAACTAACAAATCTAGAAAAGGGAGAGAAGAATGAGAAAACTGGGTATGGTGGTTATACTCACGGGAATAGTAGTTCTGGTCATAGGAAGTAATTTCTCCTGGTCGCAAAATAAAAAACCGTCCGAGGTAAATTACGGACAAGCATGGTTTAATGAAATTGATGCTGACGGAGATGGAAAAATCAGTCAAGAAGAACACATAAATCATTCAAAGAAACGCGCTGAAGACAATTTTAAACAAATGGATGTGAACAAGGATGGATTTTTAAGTAAAGAAGAGTTTGAAGAGGGAATGGCCAAGAAAAGAAAAAAAAATAAACCCAAAACAAAGCAACAGACAAAGGGATAGGAGCAGTAATATTCAAGTTTAAATATCTGAGTATTCCTACTGATCAGGCAGGGTCGTTAATTGACTCTGCCTTTCGTTTTGCATCCCCACATGTTGTATGTGTCAATTTGGGCTGTCGATAAACCCTAAAACACCAATTTTGCGCTTTGTAAGCATTTGCTTTTATTCACGCTTCATTAGTTTTTTTCTTCCCGTATCTTTTAGAGGAAAAATAAAGAATGCAGCGGCAAAATAGCACAGAGCCATGAAAATGAATCCCGGCCATTGTGAACCCGCGATGTCTATTATTTTACCCGTAATGATCGGTCCGATAAACCCACCAAAATTGCCGACCATAAATACAAGTCCTATTGTAGTCCCAGCCAGCTCAGGGCCGATCCCTTCGGTTTCAACAATTGAGGCCATAAATATTGGCGCGATGCTCCCCATTGCAGCCCCTGCAACGATCAGTGAAATAATTAGGGGCAGACCATTAACAGTTGCAAAAGCAAAAACACATAAACTTTGAACAATAGTGCCTATAATAAGAAACGGTTTTCTCCTGCCCAGTTTGTCTGATGCAGTCCCACCTGCAAGTTTAAAAAGGGCATTTGATCCCATCATAACTGCAACAAAGGCGCCTGCCTTCCCCGCACTAATTCCTCGTTCCGTCAGTATAATAGGAAGTAGCGCAAATATTGATGATGTACTTATAAAGCGACACAGATAAAATAATGAGGTTAGCCATATAGCCTTAATTTTAAATACTTTTTTGAAATTCTCCTTAAAACCAGCCTTTTTCGCCTTGGGAGCATCCTGGACTTTTCTATCACGAAACAAGACCATCCAAATAAGTCCAGTAATAGCGGTAAGTATTCCAGACACGATCATAACATTGCGCCATCCTCCTAAAAAAGGCGATAGAACTCCGGCTGCAACGGCCATAGCCAGCGCTGCTGCCAGTGTCATTGCCAGAAGTGCAATTCCACTTGCCATGGCAAATTCATTTTTAGGAAACCACATGCTGAGGGATTTGGAAATATTGGGCGGTATGGCAGTGGTTCCTATGCCAATCACAAACATGCATGCTACAAGTTCATTGGGACTATCGGCGAACCCCCTTAGAGCACCTGCCAGTGCAGTGAGGATAATAGCCATCCCGAAGGTCCATCTTGACCCGATCCTGTCTGTAATGGCGCCGCAAACTGGAGAAAAAATAATGGACGGCAGTGTAAGTATTCCCATGATCAACCCAATCTGGACCTTGGTAAGGGGAATTTCAGCTCCAATTTCCTTGAACAGGGGCGGTATACACTGAACACCGAGAAAAACTATAAAAACGTTTAAGAAAAGAATGGACAGAACAGCCCAGCGAAAAGGGCTCTTTTGATCATCAACACCTGTTTGTTCATTCATCTTCGCTCCTCCGGGATTCCTTACTTGGTGGAAAAATAAATGATTACTGTGTGCCTTAATTTTAGATCTAATCATGAAGTCCCCTAATGATCAATGTAAATATATTTTTTGTGTTAAAGATATTATCTGAATATGTAGTTTTCTCTTAATGAAAGGGAAGCCCGCAACATTTACCAAAAAGTATACAGTGAACATACTTACAGTCCTGCTTGACATTGCAAATGAAATCTACAATCGTACTTTTGCTTTAAATGAACTTTCTACTGGTCAAAAAAAGGCAGCTACCTAAAATAGATACCTGCCATCCGTTCACTAAGAACGGCGTATAATGAAATATTATGCAACATTCAAAAAAAACTACCCGATGTTACTTTATCGGAATTTAGATCAGACTCTTGAATTATGCTATCAGCCTTTGATATTAAGAAACCGTTGTAATTATCAAAGAAAAGCTACATCACCTATAGGTTGGAAATACAAGTGTAAAAGAGACAGGCACTTAGAAAATCTTCTAGGTGCCTGTTTATTTACTGGTGGTCCCACGGAGACTCGAACTCCGGTTTTCGGCGTGAGAGGCCGATGTCCTAGGCCGCTAGACGATGGGACCCTTTTACAGATATCAATTGTATATGTGTAATGGAAGTATCTAACTGTATCTAAACCCCCCGAAATCCAGCGCACTGGTGTCGCGGAGTAATATTATTCTGTTGGCTGGGGGAGGAGGATTCGAACCCCCGTACTAAGAGCCAGAGTCTTATGTCCTACCACTAGACGATCCCCCAGTAGGCTGGTAAAATAGAATAAACCCAGGAAATAGTCAAGTACTATCTGGATATAAGGCACCAATGAGATCACAATTTCTTGACCTGCCTTAGTAATTTCGTTATACTTCATTCCCAATAGCATTATTATCTAAAAACAATTTCTAGAGGATATTCTCTCGCCCAAGCTACATTTTTGCCTGCCCCGGCTGGGCAAGAGGGAGTTAGGTTAAATGTGTGAATGCTAGATATACTTCTATTTCCTATTAGACAGTTAGGCGAAACCTTCCTTGAAATTATTCGAAGCCTGGGAAGGGCAGGTACATTTATAGGTACCGCTGTTGCCCTCATCTTTATTCCCCCTTACAAGCCCTACCGCCTCATTAAACAGATCCGCTTCATGGGGGTTAACTCAACCTTTATTGTTCTATTGACCGGCATTTTCACCGGGATGGTTCTCGGAATTCAGGGTTATTACTCCCTTAACAAGTTTGCAGCAGAGTCTCTATTGGGGCCAATAGTGGCTTTAAGTTTAATTCGGGAACTGGGTCCCGTATTATCAGCCCTCATGATTACAGCCCGTGCAGGATCTGCTTTAGCCGCAGAGATTGGCATAATGAGAATTACCGAGCAGATAGATGCCCTGGAAATGATGGCCTTAAATCCCATCCGTTATTTAGTGGTCCCTAATATTCTCGCCGGCATTATTGTTTTTCCCATCCTGTCTGTCTTTTTTGACCTTGTAGGTATTTTTGGAGGTTATTTGGTAGGTGTGCGGATGCTTGGATTGAGTGAAGGTTCGTACTTTGGAGAGATTAGAAATATGGTCGACATGCAGGACATTAGCATCGGGTTCTATAAGTCAATTAGTTTCGGAATAATAGTTAATTGGGTCTGTTGCTTTAAAGGTTACTTTTCAGGTTACGGTGCTGAGGGGGTAAGTAAAGCGACAACCCAGGCAGTAGTAATATCTTCTGTTTTGATATTAGTTTGGGATTATTTTATGGCCTCGTTCTTTTTTTAGAGGGTAAAGATGATAGACATTGACAAAATCCATAAATCTTTTAACCATCGTGACGTGCTTAATGGTGTATCCCTGCGGGTGGAGAAAGGGGAACTTTTAGCAATAATAGGTGGCAGCGGTGTTGGGAAAAGTGTTTTATTAAAACATATTTCCGGTTTGATAAGACCTGATAGTGGCACTATTTCAGTGGATGGAAGTGATGTTACTGACCTGCGGGGGAAATCTTTGCAGAAATACAGGGAGCGGTTGGGGTTTTTATTCCAGGGAGGTGCACTTTTTGACTCGATGAGTGTTTTTGAAAATGTCGCATTTCCCCTCAGGGAAAAGACCCGCACACCAGAGAAGGCAATCAAGGAATTGGTCTATGAAAAGCTTGGTCATGTTGGTTTGCAGGACGAAGGGGAAAAGTACCCTGCAGAACTGAGTGGGGGCATGAAGAAACGTGCAGCCCTGGCACGGGCACTCATTTCCAATCCCGAGATAATGTTTTTTGATGAACCCACCACTGGACTTGATCCGGTTATTGTCAACAACGTGTTTCGGTATATCAAATCAACTCATCAGGAACTTGGCTTCACAGGAATAATCGTAACTCATAAAATACCAAAGATTTTTTCGGTTGTACAAAAGGTCGCATTGTTGAACAAAGGTGTCATTGTAGCAACAGGAACACCTGAGGAAATTCAATCAAGTGATGATCCCGCCGTTCAGTATTTCCTCTCAGGCGGTGAACGTGGAACCAACAACTAACCAGGAACTAGCTAAGTGAGGCATCCATGAGAAAGATTGATATTGAATTGATTGTTGGCTTATTTTTGCTCATAGGAATTATTGCGATGAGCTATATTTCTGTTAAATTAGGAAAAATGGAGTGGGTTGGGGGAGGAGGCTATCAGGTAATTGCGGTTTTCTCCAGTGCAGGGGGGCTTAAAGTTGGTGCCGTGGTTGAGATAGCCGGTGTTGAAGTAGGACGTATTAGAAGTCTCACCCTTGATGATGACTTCCAGGCACGGGTTGTCCTGGAGATTAATAATGGAGTGGAACTGCAGGATGACACAATGGCATCAATCAGGACAAAAGGGTTGCTCGGTGAAAAGTTTGTGGATATCACTCCCGGGGGTGCAGATGAACTTATAGAAGAGGGCGGGATGATATACGACACTGAACCACCGATTGATATGGAAAAATTGATTTCAAAATTTGTTTTTGGTAAAGTTTAATTAATACTCAGGTGAAAGGAGAGACACAGTGAACGCTCGATACAGTACCCAACGGGACCGGCAATCATGGTTGTTTAAGACTGCTGTGATCGCACTCGCAGGGGTCTGCAACTTTATTGTACCTCTGGTAGTGCTGGCTGATGTTCCTCTTGTACAGCTCGAAAAGGATATTGGTGAACTGACCACGATTTTGGACG
The DNA here is from genome assembly GCA_963752035.1 of uncultured delta proteobacterium. GTDB lineage: Bacteria > Desulfobacterota > WTBG01 > WTBG01 > WTBG01 > CAVVWZ01. Next base: position 6,034 of record CAVVWZ010000074.1, read on the forward strand.
ACAAGGAGTATCGGAAGACTCACACCAAGGACGAACTGAAACAGAAACTCATAGAAACGGCAGAGGATAGATTCAATTGGGAGGAAATTGCCAAAAGATCCCTTGGACTTTACTGGAAGGATCGTTCAGAAGATGAGCAGAAAGAATTTACCCTTTTGCTCAAGGATCTTTTGATAAGCAGCTATCTTGATAAAATAATCGATAATTATTCCGGAGAGAAAATCCTGTTTGATAAGGAGGTCCTCAAAGGCAATCGTGCCTATATTGAATTTCGTATCATAAATAAAGCTGAGACTTCGATTTCTCTTGGGGCACGCATGATACAGGAGAAGGAACAATGGATGATTTATGATCTTGTCATTGAGGGGGTAAGTTCGGTAAAAAATTACCGGGTTCAATTCTACGATATCATCAGGCAATCCTCATATGAGGAACTGAAAAAAAAGTTGCAGGAAAAAGTAAAGGCCTTAAAAGAAGAGAAATAAATAAATACATACATGCAATGTTGATGGATCAGCTTTTAAACTTGACTTGTATCAACTAATAGTGTTACATTGTTTTATCATACAGTATCTAGTAGTCTTAACGAGTTGTAGCACATAGAGCGTTTGCACTCGTGTGGTGCAAGCGCTTATTAATTATCTGGAAATCAATCTGGGATACCGGCACTTGGAAATGTGTGCTGGATCATTTCAATACGTGAAAAGGCATAAAGTATGAGAATACGTGGTTTTATAGGTCAATGGCGCAGGCTGTTCCTCAATTTCGCTAGAAAATCTTATGTTGAGGAGCAACTGAAGAAGAGGAAGGGTTATTGTAAACAATGCGGTAAGTGTTGTGAATTAGCTTACAAGTGCTTTTTTCTGACTGATACAAGGAAGTGTACCGTGTATCATAAAGGTAGACCCAAACAGTGTACAACCTTTCCTCTGGATCAAAGAGATATAGATGACATACCAGGTGGAGAGTGCGGATATTACTTTAATTAAGTTCCAGTTTATCTTTTCCGGTAGTGCCATTTTATAACCTCACAGTTTGACTGTGAGGTTTTTTTTGTAGAATAGGCTTTCCCCCTCACTTCAAGCTTTTTCCCCCTGAGACTGTGTTACAATTATGTGTTTTTGGTAGTCGCAGCCTTTAGGCTGCGAAAAATAGAGTGGTTATTACTTTTTCTCATCGCAAGCTAAAGCATGCGGCTACCATTGTCTATTACGACACAGTCATTCAGGAGAGAGAGTATGAGTAAGTGTATTATGTATCAGCGTAGAGATAGCAGTTACAGGTATGGGTGTTGGAAAAATGAACTATACCGGGGTAGTCGATTTCACACTGAGGCATTTTTGAGGGGCAGCGCGGGTGAAAATGGCACCCGTGGGGAGGATTGATAGGGGAGGGGACATCTCCCGTAAGCTCGATTGCTGGAACTTTTCTTTCACGATCAATTGTAGGGACAGCTGAAAGCAGTGCTTTGGTATAAGGATGGAGCGGGTTGTCGTAGAGTTCTTCTGCTGTTGCGTATTCCACAATGCGTCCGAGATACATTACAGCAATTGTGTCACTGATATAGGCTACTACGTTGAGATCGTGGGAAATGAAGAGGTAACTCAAAGACAAGCTTTCCTGCAACTCCTTGAGCAGATTGATGATCTGTGCCTGGATGGATACATCAAGGGCAGAAACCGGTTCATCACAGATAATTAATGAAGGGTTGACGCTAAGGGCCCTGGCGATTCCGATTCTCTGTCGCTGTCCGCCGCTAAACTGATGGGGGTAACGGTCGCCTGCTTGTGGCGAAATTCCAACCATCTTCAGAATATCGTTGACCCGTTCCTTTCTTTTGTTGCGATTGTATCCTTCAAGGGTTCTGAGACCTTCTTCAACTGATTGACCAACTGTCATGCGGGGGTTGAGTGAACCAAAGGGATCCTGAAAGATAATCTGCATTTCTTTTCGCAAGGGCTTCATTTCGCGGTTTGTGTAACCAGTGATGTTCTGACTGGAAAAAGTAATTGTTCCATGGTCAGGCTCCAGCAGTTTGAGGATGAGCCGGCCAATGGTGGATTTCCCGCACCCGCTCTCCCCCACAAGGCCAAGGGTTTTACCCTGTTCTATAGTGAGATTTACACCATCAACTGCTTTCACCCATCCTGTTACCTTTTGTAAAAAACCACCCTGGAGGGGAAAGTGTTTTTTTAATCCATCAACACTCAGTATTGTTTGATTTGTCGAATCGCAGTTTGACATGGTATTATTTCTCTCGTGCAAAAAGAACCGGACACCGGCTCAGATGGCCTGTTCCGTAATCACAGAGTTCAGGGAAGACATTCCTGCAGTCGTCAATTGAAAATGTACACCTGGGGTGAAATGGGCATCCAGGGATTGTCCGGGAAGGATCAGGTACCGTCCCGGGGATGGAGTGGATGGATGTCCCACGCTTGGATCGATCAGGGAGTGAAGCTAACAGTCCACGGGTGTAAGGATGCCGTGAGTTATAGAGGAGGTCTTTAGTAAAACCCTGTTCAACAATAAGTCCACTGTACATTATGTAAATTCGGTCGGCTATTGATGCTACAACTCCGAGATCATGGCTGATATAGATTAGGGACATGTTCCGTTTCTGTTGAAGTTCGTTAAAGAGTTTTAAAATTTGTGCCTGAATAGTAACATCCAGTGCAGTTGTTGGCTCATCCGCAATGACCAGTTCCGGATTGCAGGCCAGGGCGAGGGCAATCATAATACGCTGGCGCTGTCCTCCACTCAGTTGATGGGGATACTGATCAACAATTTTTTCGGGAGAAGGAATGCCCACTTCCCGTACAAGTTCTACCGACTTACTCAGTGCACTGTGTCTGTCAACCTGTTCATGGAGCATAACGGCTTCTCCAATCTGGTCACCTATGGTCAATACGGGATTAAGAGAAGTCATGGGTTCCTGAAACACCATACCAATACTCTTTCCTCTGATTTTCTGCATTTCCGCTTCATCTATATCAAGGAGATTTGTTCCTCTGAAGAACACCTTTCCATCTCATAACCTTTCCCGGTGGTTGAGGAATAAGGCCCATTATGGTTAAAGCGGAAACGGTTTTTCCGCATCCGGATTCACCTACCAGGCAGACTGTTTCTCCACGTTTTACTGCATAGCTGATACCATTGAGAACCCGGGAGACTTTATCAGCCCCGTAGAAATAAAGCTTCAAATCTTCAACTGTAAGGAGATAGTTATTGTTATTTTCCATAGGTGTTTCTCAGTTTCGTTCTCTCAACCTGGGATTAAGAATGTCACGGAGTCCCTCTCCAAATAAATTGAAGGAGAGTACAACCACCAGTATGGCGAAGCCGGGAATAAAGGTCAGCCAGGGTGCGTCAAAGATGAAACGTTTGCCGTCTGCAAGAATATTTCCCCATGTGGCATGGGGAGGGGGTACCCCAAATCCGAGGAAGCTGAGACCAGCTTCAGTCAGGATTGCCGAGGCAATACCGATAGTCGCTGATACCAGGACGGGTGCTATAGCATTGGGTATAATGTGGCGGAAAATGATGCGCCCACTGCTGAGCCCGAGGGCCCTGGCGGCGGTAACAAAATCCTGTTCCCTTAGGGAAAGTATTTCGGCCCGAACAAATCGTGTGGTGCCCATCCAGCTGGTAAGTCCAATGATAATCATAATGTTGTAAATACTGGCAGGGAGCAGTGCAACTACAGTAAGGATGAGAAAAAAACTTGGGAAGCAGAGCATTATGTCAACAAACCGCATGATGAGGGTATCAAGTGAGATGGTATCTGAGAGAAGTAAGTTTATCAAGGGGCGTGAAGATTTTGTGGCAGTTGAAACAGCAATTCTGAGGCTGAAGAGCAGGTAACCGATGCCCATTACAATGAGTGCGATTCCGATAAAGGGTGCATTCATTGCCAGGATTGTGATGCCTGCAAGGAAGGCAGCTATGGAAAGAATATGATCAACTCTGAGGTGATAGTGGCCACAATATCCGGCTATACCTCCAAACAGTATGCCAATAATCACCGAGATACCCACAGCAACAAATCCTACAGTGAGAGAAACCCACGCGCCTTGAAGCATCCGTGCAAAAATATCACGGCCCAGGTCATCAGTGCCGAGCAGGTAAACACCCAGTGGAGGGAGCTGCCCGGGGGATAAAAGGTCATATTGAGGAGCAGAGAGGGGAGGGCGGAGTTTTTCCTGGAGCCGCACCATTGAAGGGTCAAAGACAGGGTTTGAACCTGACGTGAGAATAAGGCCTGTGAAGGCTATACAAAAGAAAAGGATGAAAATGATGAGCCCTGTGAAGGCGAGACGGTTCATTTTGAGAAGATGCCAGAGCTCCGCCATAGGGGAGCGTTCAGGCATTGGGTGATCTTCAAAAGATGGAGCGGTTGTTTGAGTGGAGTCTTTCATTATAAACGAATCCTCGGATCAACCAGCATATAGAGTAGGTCTGAAACGAAGGTGCCTAATAAGACCAGTACCGCCGAGATGAAATTAAGGGTCAGAATTATGGGGTAGTCCCGCGCGAGAATGGCTTCGTAGGCCATACGCCCCATACCGGGCCAGGAAAAGATGGATTCAATGATCACTGAACCGCCGATTAAACCGGGTAAAATGAGACCAAACATGGTCACGAAGGGCAGCAGTGCATTGCGAAGAGCGTGCTTGTAGTGAACCTGTTCAGGAGATAATCCCTTTGCCCAGGCGGTTCTGATGTAATCCTGCCCCTCAACTTCAAGCATCTGGGATCGAACATAGCGTGAGAGTATGGCAATACCTCCCGTAGCGCCCAGGAGGGAGGGGAGTAAGAGGTGCCAGACACGGTCCATCATGAAGGGGAGCCACCCGGGGCTTGAGAATCCAAAGGTTTCCATACCTATAACCGGGACCTGCAAACGTGTTACAACCAGAATAATCAGGAGGTAGGCAAAAAAGAAACCGGGTATGGATATTAAGAGGTAGGCAAAGAAGGTAGTCGTACGATCAAAAAATACCATCTCTTACAATAGCCGAACGTATTCCAATGGGGAAAGAAAGCGTCCAGGTAATAATAGTGGCAACAATGAAGAGAGGAAGGCTGTTTAAGAAACGCTCCCTTATTTTTGAGAGCACTGACTGATTGTCTTTCCAGGAAACTGTTTTGCCCGTAACCAGGTCCCGGTAAAAGTAGAGGTATTGTGTGTAGAGGGGCTTGTCAAGATGAAATTCCTTGCGAAATCGTTCAACCATCTCGGGTGTAAATTTTGGATTGAGAGGATCCACCTGGCTTGGTTCTCCCGGGGCAAGGTAGACAATGGAAAATGAAATAATAGAAACAAAAAAAAGCGTAACAATTTTCTGTAGGGCACTCCGGGCAATAAAAGAAAGCATGCTAACCCTCGGAAGCAAAGGTTGGAAGTTCAGGTAACTTTATCCATTTGTTGAAATAAAAAGAATAATTACCTGTTTTCGTTGGAGTAATTTTCTTGTAGGTACTGGTTCCTTCACTCTCAATTTCCCGTATTACAATGCGTTTGTCCAGAACGGCGGTCCACTTGGTTGCATAGAGGAAGGTGTAGGGCTGTTCCGAGGCGATAATTTCATGTAACTGGTGAGAGTATGCCACCTGCTGTTCATGATCGTATTCCTGCCGGATCTTTATTATGAGGTCATCCGCCTTCTGGTTATTGAATGCCACGAAATTAAGCTGATGAGGATTGGCCTGGCTTGAATGCCATATTTGGTAGAGGTCAGGCTCAATGGACATACTCCAGCCCAGTATAACTGCATCAAAATCTGCTTTATCAACCCGTTCCTGGATGAAGACTGACCATTCAAGCAGGTCCGTTCTGACATCAATGCCAATCTTTCTCCATGCATCCTGGGCTATGGCAAGGAGGGCTTTCCGGAGGTCATTACCGTGGTTAGTGATGAGGGTAAACTGGAGCTGTTTTCCATCCTTGACTAGCCAGCCTTCATCATTTGGGTGCCAGCCAGCCTCCTGTAGAAGGCTGAGAGCCCCATCAGGGTCGTAAGGGACTGGATCCAGTGCATGGTTATAGAAATCGGTCTGTTTTACAAAGGGTCCTGTTATACGTTCACCCTGACCGAAGAGAAGGAATTCTATGATCTGATCAACATCAATTGCCATACTCAGTGCCATACGTACACGGGGGTCATCGAAGGGAGCCCGGCGCATGTTGTAACCTATATAGGTAAATCCAAAGGAGAGTCCTGAAAAGCTTTGAAAACGGGGATCGTTTTCTAACCGGTCGACCTGATGGGGCTGGACGGCATAGCTGTCAATGGTGCCGGCATAAAATTCCATTTCCTGGGTGAGGGGGTCGGGAACAATCCTGAAAAAATAGCGTTCGTACTCCGGAGGTCCTTCCCAGTAGTCAGTAAAGCGATCAAGCAGAATGTATTGATCAGATTTCCATGTTTTAAAGACAAAGGGGCCGCATCCAATGGGTTGCCGGTTGAATGTGCTCTGGCGTATGGAAAAGGTCTCGGGGTCTTTTCCGAGGCGTCCTGCTTCTTCAGCCAGGGTTTTATCGTTTAAGAGGTGTTCAGGAAGGATACCCATAGACCATGTGCCGAGTGCGGGTGAGAAGAGCCGCTTATAGATGACACGTATTGTCAATGGGTCAAGAACCTCCAGGCCTTTGACAGGTTCAAAATCGGTGATTCGGGGGGATAGATTTTTTGGATTCATGAGTGCCGAGTAGGTGAAGGCCACATCATGGGCATCAAAGAGGTGCCCATCGTGGAATTGCACATCGGAACGGAGGTGAAAAACTACAATGGGATTATGTTCGGTAGCTGGTAACAGTTGCTGAGTGTACTCTTTTACCAGTTCCGGGGCAAGCGGGGAGTCAGGCCTAAGATACTCTTCTCCATTAAAAGAGCTGAAATAATCATTCCCAAGAACGGTAGAGAGATTTCGAAAGAGATGTTGATCAACAGTAAAGAGGGTTAACTTTATCCGGGAAGGCGGGTTGAGTGTAATGGTGATATCTTTTCGTGTTAGTGTGGATTCGGGTGGAGTAATAATCTCAGTGGTTTTGATATTATCAAAGGATTTCTTCACCTCTTGAGTAACCGGTATTGCACCAGACCTGATATCTTCGATCAGTTTAAGCACCGCGGGTGCGGATAACCTACCAAGACCGGGGACAGGTGCTGCACTATTTACATAGAAATATGCTTCCTCGTAGATTTCCCATGACTGGGCAAGGCGGCCCCTGAAACGCAGGTCTGCATCTCTATCAATCAGACCTTCAAATACCAGAGAGACTATCTGACCGCTTGAGGCATCTGCGGATAAAATCGGGTTTAAGAGACTGGCATCTCCTATGGAGGCATTTATGTATTCGTTGAGTCTATGGGGATTACCCCGGGACTGCTGATCAAATGTAGGAATCCAGAAATATGACTGGAGTAAAAAGATAATCAGGAGAATAGGTGTGTATAAGAGGAATCTGCGAACCGTCATGTATAGTTGTTCCGATAGAGTTTCAGATAGTGAAAAGGGGGGGTGTAACGGCCTAAAAGATGTCTGCTGAAAAGATGAAGATCTCAGTTGACTTGTCCTTCCAGGCATCTTCCGGCAAGCCTGCTTTTGTACAGGTGTGTTTTAAAAAAGACTCCCTGTCCCACTTCTGCTCGGTTGCAACCTGGGGTAGTAATAAGCCTGAATGATAATCTTTGATAATATAAATGCCATGCTTCCCAACGGTTATCTCTTCAAGATCAGATACCTTTACCAGGGGAGTTAATACAGAGATTTCTATATCTAAATCATCCAGCTCACCCTGTGTAATCGGTTTAAAACGGGAATCCTGGAATGCTGCCGCAAGTGCCATTTCTCTAATGGTTTGATGAAGTGGTTTTTGTGCGCGAATGTACCCGATGCAGCCCCGCAGGTTATCCCGGTTGTGCAGTGTTACGAAAGCACCCCTCTTTTCCTTGAGCATCGGAGAGGTGATCGGCACATCAGGTAAAGGCTTGCCAAGACAGTGGGACTCAATAGCTGTGCGGGCAATGGTGTGTAAGGTGGTCTTATCTTCTTCCGATAATCCGCTTTTGTCAGCAGATGCAGCGTTCTTCTCAGGGAGTGAATCTTTATACAGGGCAGCGGACAGGTAACCTACTACCTGGCTTTTATCTCCTGAGACATCACCGGAATTGGCATAGTTAAGAAGTTCAGATTTGGTGGCCCCAAGCTTTTGAGCAAGGAGCATGGTTGTGACCAGAGGGTCTGCTCCGCAGGCTTCGCACCTGCCGGAATTGATAGCTTTAAATAACCCTTCCGGATCATAGCTTTTAACATAGTCGATTACAATACGGTCAAGCTTGACAGCTTCCTGATAAGAGTGGAAGTGAGAGAGGTCTGTGCTGGCTACGATGAGTACTGATTGATCCTGTAGGGTGTGATACAGGGTTTCGGCAATGGCATTACATGCGGAAAAATCATTAGAGCCCATCACAATGGGAAGCAGTTTGAAATCTCCGAGAATTATTTTAAGAAAGGGTAACTGTACTTCCAGTGAGTGTTCTTTCAGGTGGGCCTGGGGTATATAGGAGAAGAGTTCACTGGTTGCAATAAGCTGTTCGGCAAGCCCTTCGTTTATGGGAATGTTTCCCAAGGGGGATTTGATAGGCACCACGGTGGTAGACAGAGGCACCTTTGAATGGAATGCGGTGGCTGGGTGCAATTACCACAACCGTATCAAATGATTTTCCCTCAAGCAGTTTATATCCATGGGCTGCAACCTGACCTGAATAGACATAGCCCGCATGGGGGGAAATAAGGGCAACAACAGGGCCCGGCAGCGGCTTTGATGAAACAGTATCGAGAAAACCTCTTATCTGGGCAGTAAGATCATCGGGGTCAGCCGTGTAGAATGCCCCCGCTACGGCAGGGGGTCTTACTGATTGATTGGAAGATCCTGTTTTCTTCATGAATAGCTCCTTATTCTGGTTCGCAATTTCTATTCCTGCTAATGGTTGAGGACCAATCGCGAGCAATAAAATAAGAGAAAAGCAGGCAGCAATCAAGAATAGTCTAAATGAAGTCCGGCACATTCCGTTACACCTCATTAAAAAGAGCGTCAACAAAATCTTGTGCCTTGAATGGTTTTAAATCGTCAAAACTTTCTCCAATACCAATAAACCGGATGGGGATTTTAAGCTCATCGGCAATAGTAATAATGATACCGCCTTTTGAGGTCCCATCAAGTTTGGTTAAGACAATACCGGAGACCTCTAAGGCCTCTGCAAAAAGCTTTGCCTGGGAAAGGGCATTCTGACCAGTGGTGGCATCGATTACCAGCAGGGTTTCGTGGGGGGCTCCCGGGTACTCTCTTTCGGTAACCCGGTATATTTTTTTGAGCTCTTCCATAAGGTTGACTTTTGTGTGCATTCTGCCAGCCGTATCGATTATCACGATGTCACTGTTTCTTTTCTGGGCTGCTTTAATGGCATCATAGACTACTGCAGAGGGGTCAGCTCCAGAGTCCTGTTTAATGATTTCACAGTCGATGCGTTTACTCCAAATCTCCAGCTGTTCGATAGCTGCAGCCCTGAAAGTGTCTGCGGCCACCAGCAAAACCTTTTTACCCTGAGATGTGAAGTTGTTTGCCATCTTTGCAATAGTTGTGGTTTTGCCGGTCCCATTAACCCCGATTACTATTATCACAAAAGGGGTAATGTCTGAAATAGGCATGTTATTTTCGACAGTTACAAGCTTTTGATAAATTGAATCCTTAAGATATTTCTTTACCAGTTCAGGGTTATCTGCCTCTCCCCGTTTAACCATTGCCTGAACCTGCTCAATAAGTGTATGGGCAGTTTGCACACCGAGATCCGACGTGATAAGAATTTCCTCCAGTTCTTCAATGAGGTTATCATCAATCTCTTTCTTACCTAAAATGAGGTCATCAATTCTAATGGTAAGAATTTCATGAGTTTTAGCAAGGCCTTTTTTCAGGCTTTTGAGCAACCCTTTGCCCTTGGTCTGCTTCTCATCGGTTTGGGTATCAGGTTTGTTTTTCGTATCTTTTTTAAAAAGTGAATATCCCATTGTTGCAAATCCAAGATGACTGGTTAGTGTGATAAGCAGAAAAACGGTACTTCTGTTTTTGTGTATCTACCTAGTAGAGAACCAATTAATAAGGCCTAGATTAATTTCTTATATGTTAGTCTTTAAGAAATGTCAAGATAATGGGCTCTGGTGAAAAGGTGGAAGAGGTGGCAGAATTATTGAAGTTTTACAGAAACAACCTTAGAAATCCCTGGCTCCTGCATAGTGATGCCATACAGTGTATGGGCAGCCTGCATGGAGAGTTTATTATGTGTAATAAGAATAAACTGTGAGGTGTGTGAGATTTTTTCCATGTAACTATTAAAGCGGCTGGCATTTACGTCATCGAGTGCAGAATCAGCTTCATCAAGCAGGCAGAAGGGACTGGGTTTTACTAAAAAGATCGATATGAGTAGCGCAACAGCAGTTAGGGTTTTTTCTCCGCCGGAGAGCAGGTCAATGCTCTGAAGTTTCTTGCCCGGCGGTTGGGCCGCTATTTCAATGCCTGTCTCGAGAATATTCTCCTCATCGGTTAACTTCAGTTCCGCCCGTCCCCCCTGGAAAAGTTCCGGGAATACAGTTTTGAATTTGTCATTGATGATATGGTAGGTGTCGATAAACCGCTGGCGTGTGGTCCGGTTAATCTTTCGGATTGCCTGGTTGAGAGATTCTAAGGATTGTAACAAATCATCTCGCTGATCAGAAAGAAACTGGTGGCGGCTGGTCAGCTCTTCCTCTTCTTGAGCAGCAGCGAGATTTACCTCTCCCAATCTCTCAATTTGGGCCTTGAGTTCTTCCAGTTTCTCGTAGGAGTGTGTATCTTCTTCCTGATCCTCACCCGTCTCGTCCTGAAGAATATTATCCAGATTGAGATGATATTTTTCTTCGATGGAATTGAGAAGGTGAGTAATGGTAAGATTACTTTCCGTTATCTTGATATTGAGATCATTAATTTTTGTTTTTTCTGCTTCACGCTGGCTGAGTGCTGCCTTAAGCGTGACTTCTTTTTCTTTAATCTTTTCTTCTTTGAGCACCAGGTCAGTTCTGGTTTTCTCCAGCGAATATTCGAGGTCCTGATGGGCCCTTTGATATTCAGCAATGTTTTCTTCTGTGGTGCGAACATCCCCTGACAGGGCTATCTGTTTTTGCTTCCACTCCTCAGTTCTTTCCCGATTACTGTTGAGTTCCTCATTAAGCAGGGAAAGATTTTCTTTAGTGCGTGTAAGGGTTGTGAGGTTATTTTCAAATTTTTCACGTTCAGCTGTAAGTTGAATTTTACGTTTGGTGATTTCACTTTGCAGGGAGTCTATTTGCAGAGCGAGAGTCTTCTCTGTTTCCTGCAAACGGGCGAGAAGAGATTCCTTTTCACGTTGTGCTGTGAGTTTCTGGGTTCTCTCTTCCTGGAGCCTGGAAGTTTCATCAGAGGCCATTTTCAGGGCCGATTCAAACTCTTCCTTCTCGATTTTGAAAAATTCGATTCGTTGAGATGCCTCATCTATGTCTTTAAGCGTCTGGTTTATATCCTTTTTGACAGAAAAAGTGGCAAGCTCGCTTTGGTGTATCTTTTCTTTCAGGGCATCGCTGTTTTCTCTGAGCTGTACAAGCTGATTGGTAAGCTGAGACTTTGTGCGTGACAGTTCTTCATGACGAGGTGTTAGCTCTGAAAGTTTGTCCTGCAATTCCCTGATTTCTCTCCGCTTGCTCAATATTTGTGAGGATGTCCCGTTTTGACGGCCCCCGGTAATGATACCGGCGGGATCAATGATTTCACCGTCAAGGGTAACCAGTGTGTATTTATGGCCGTTGCTATTCCAGATTTTGAGTGCTGCGTCAAGGGTATCAACCAGAACGACATCAGCCAGGAGTGAATCAACAATAGCGCGGTATTGGTCTTGTGCGGTAACAAGTTCCAGAAGTGGTTTAACAGTTTCTCCAGCGAGAACAGAAGAATAGTTCTCACCGTTTTGCTTTCTAATATGCATGGGGATAAGGCTTGCTCTTCCCAAAGATTGGAGTTTTAAATAGTCAAGTGCCTGCATGCCTGAGAGATGACTTTCAACAATAATATAATGCAGTTTTTCACCCAGCACTGCTTCAAGGGCTGATTCATATTGGGGCTCTGTTTGAATAAAATCGGCAAGCAGACCATAAATGCCGTTCTGTTCTGCCGGGGTATCGTGTTGTGTCCGAAGCATGATGGATCGAACACCATCATCGCACTCCTCAAACTTATCCTTGAGTTCCTGCAGTGAATATAAGCGCGATTCAGCCTTTTCACATTTTTCTTTAATGGCCGTTAAATCAATCTCTGCCTGCTGCAGCTTTTCGGTGAGAGAAAGTATTTGTTGGTCGAGAAGCTGTTTCTCATCTTCACGGCTGTGTTTGGATGCTTCAGTGGTAGAAAGTTCTGTCTCGCTTGAGGCAAGATCCTGCTCCATGGCCAATTTCTTTTGTTCAAGGCTTACGGATTCTTCCTTGTTAAACTCAATTTTACGTAACAGGCTGAGGTGGTCCTTCTCCAACTGGGTCAAGGTATTGTTCACACGGGCCAGAACCGTCAGAATATCAATGAGATTATTTTTTTGACTCTCTATGTGGGAATGAAGTTCAGTGTATTGATCTTTTAAGGTGACAACTTTCTCCTCGTCTTCAATAAGAGTCGCACTAATATCCTGGATTGTTTTACTGTGCTCGCGGTTTTTTCCCTCCAGGGTTAACTCTTCCCGGTGATGGTCCTGGACTCGGGTCTGTAGAGTCTCAATCTGTTGAAGGTGCTGCTGATACTGGGATTCTGCAGAAGAGATCTCCTTTGTGAGATACTCTAAACGGCTTTCTTCCTTCTGGGAAGTGGTGGTGATTTTGTAGATTTCTTCCTGGATTGACTGGTAGAGTTTTTCATCGTGGTTGAGCTGTAACCGCTCATCTTCAAGCAGTGCTTCAATGGAGCTAATCTGGGTTCCCTGTTTGATTTCTTCCCGTGAAGAGTGTTCCAGTGCACTGCGCAGTGCAGCGTCACTCTCTTTGAGGGAAGCATAGTGTTTTAAAGATGAGGCAATCTCTATTGTTTTTATCTCTTCCTTCAGTGCCTGGTAGCGTTTGAGTTTACTGGCCTGACGTTTTATTGAGTTGAGCTGACGCTTGACTTCAATGATAATGTCATCAACTCTATGCAGATTGTCTTTAGTGGATTCGATTTTAGAAAGGGCCTCTTTTTTACGGTTTTTATATTTGCTGATACCGGCAACTTCATCAATCAGCACCCTTCGGTCAAAGGGCTTGGCATTAATGATTTGATCAACTTTTCCCTGCTCTATTATTGAATAGGCCTTGGCCCCGGCCCCGGTATCTAAAAAGAGCTCGGTTATATCTTTTAGTCGGCAGGGCGCTTTGTTGATATAGTATTCGCTTTCACCGGATCTGAAAAGCCGTCTGGTGACCATGATTTCACTATACGTGCTGTAGTGATGGGGAGCACTGCCGTTATCGTTGGTAAAGGTAATGGATACTTCAGCCATGCTCATCGGCTTCCTTGATTCACTGCCACTGAATATGACATCCTCCATCAAATTACCACGGAGCTGCTTGGCACTCTGTTCCCCCATTGCCCAGCGAAATGCATCAACAACATTACTCTTTCCACATCCGTTTGGGCCAACCAGTGCTGTTATGCCAGGCATGAAGTTGAGCAATGCCTTGTCTGAAAAGGATTTAAACCCTGAAATTTCAATAGTTTTAATCTTCATTATGCAGGCTAGATAAATAGGTTTAGGGGCAACTGCTTTTATTTCTCTAAAATTAACAAAATCATACCCATTTGTAAAGATAAAAATACAACAAAATGTGTGTTTTTTTTCCAGAACACTACATCTAGTGGGGAGGTTTTATTCCCACTTTACGGGGAATTCAGGAGGTAATGCCGGGTTTAAGCCCCTTGTAACAGTGAGGGTTGCATTTGCAGTGTCTAATGAAGGCCAATGGAGGGGTAGTTAGGGCTGGTCTATGCTGGTGACAAAGGTGTCTAATTTTTCCTTTTTCTTCAAGAGGGCTGCATACGTACGTGCTTCTTCAATGGTTGGAAATGCCCCCACTTTTACACGGTAAAAATCATTTGGCCCGGACTGGGACATCAGTGCGGTGTAACCATTATCTCTTAACCGTGTAGTTAATGCCGTGGCCAGTTTCTTATCTTTGAAAGAGCCGACATTGATTGTAAAACGGGGAGGTTTGTCTGCAACCCCCTTGACTGCCGGGGGCGGAGTCTTGGATAGAGTGGGTTTTTCTTCAGTTGATTCTGGTGACGGTTGATCTGTCTCTTTGACTTCCCTGGCAGCTTCATTGTTTGTAGTTATCACGGGTTGCTGTACTTCCCCGCTTAAGGGTTCGGTGTTTGGGGAAGTGGGGGTGGGAGCAATTTCTTCTGTCACTATTGCAGTCTCTATTTGCTGGTTTTGTGGTTTTGCATAATAGAAACCCAGCCAGAGGGCAATCAGTGCTAAAGCAATCAATGGAATGAGCAGGGGTATCTTTTTTTTGCGTTCACTGCTAAACTGTGAAGGAGAATCTTCGTCCAGTGTGATCTCCGATGCCTGAAAGGCAGGTGAGAAATCGTCATTTTCTTCCTTGGTAAACCCGGTCTCTTCTTCAGGGAAGGTATTCTGGTCGGGTGAGAATCCTTGTGGAGACATTTTTCCTGCAAGTGACCTGAGGGTTTGTATATTGCCCCTGGTAGGCGGAGTGGTTTCAGATGACTGTACATCAGTGGCTGGAGAGGAGGTAGTAAGGGATGTGCTTTTGGCCATCTTTTGCTCAAGGGCCTCGATACGGTCCAAGGGAAATGATTCCTGTTGCACTACCTGTTTCTCAAGTTTATTTATTTTTGCTTCGAGATCTACGACAGATTTTTTTATAACAGTATCTTTACCGGTGACAAGCGCCAGGTTTTTCTCAATTGAAGCCAGCCGGGTTCCAAGTTGTTCGATTTTTTGTGCGAGCTCTTCATTGCCACTGACAGATTGTGCAGGAGTGGAAGCAGGGGCAGGGGGTACAGAAGCATGGGGTTTATCTTCAGGAACAGAAACTGTTTTTTCAGGGGAAGGGGCAGTAGGCCCGGTATTTACCGTTTGATCAGCCTGTTCTGGTACAGGATGACTGCGCTGCACGTTCTTCATCATCAGCACAGGAGAGCAACTCCACCTTACATATGGGACATTTCTCTATATTAGCCTTAATCTTTAATGAACATTTTGGACAAAATCGCATGGTCTTATACACTGTTTGGGAAAGTAAGAATAGAATAGTTTCTTGAATTGTGTAGACATATTCTCATAGAGTTAAAATGAAATCAAGAGAAAATAACAGATTTATACAAGATAGGGTAGATTACAGCTTCCCTCAGGCAGAACATAGGTCAGGGGATTTTTGCCGAGGGTACGGTAAGCAATTCCAAGGGCCTCTTCAATGCTGTGTGCGGGTGCCATTGAAACAGCTCGCACCTCTTCTTTCTTGAGTTTTGATATGAGAATAATATGGTGTTTTTGTGCCTTGAGGAAAGTGGCGTAAGCTGTTTGGCCGTTAATTTCATAGCTTTTTCTAAGGGCGGTTTCAAAGGTATCGGGGTTAGTATGTTTAAACCATTTAAGAAAGCGGGGATTACCAAAACCCTGAGAGCACTCTGCTAACAAAATCATTACACCCCCGTCTTTCAGGACACCTGAGGCCATATCCATTGTTTTATGTGCCTGGATAAAGTTGAGATCCCATGGATGGCCACCGCAGCTTGCGATTACAAGCTCTGCTTTCTCAGTAAGCGGTATTCTGCAATGGTCTTTGAGAAAGCGACAACCCCTTTGGAAGGCCGTGTGGATATCCCCGGAAACAGCTTTAAGCAGTTGTCCTTGAGGTGATACGATTGTGTTGAAGAGGAAGGCATTTTTTACAAGGCGAGCTGCCTCCTCCATGTCCTCGTGGACCGGGTTTCCCTGAAGAACACCTGGTCGCGCCCCGGGATTTCTGCCCCCTTCGTCCTGGGGATTGAGCACCAGGAGGTGATTAGCAACACAAGAATCAAAGGATGAAACACCCGGGAGAATGCTTTTTCTTCCACCGCTAAACCCTGCAAAATAATGAAAACGAATACTGCCTGTTAAAATAATTTTATCAGTGTGTGTCAGGAGGCGGTTCAGTGCGATAGGAGTTCCCCGACCTGTGGTACCAAACATATCTACAGCAGTACTGTCAAAAGGATCGTGATCTATAACGGAAAAACCCTCAGAGAGGGTAGGGCCGATAAGTGCCCTGTGTTCATCTTCTGTTTGTTTTCTGTGAATACCAAGTGCACACAAGAGCGTGATGTCTCTATCTGCAATGCCCTTTTGTTGTAGTCGTTCGATGATGACAGGTAGATACTGTTCGCTCAGTGTCGTTCGGGTACTATCTGAGAGAATAATGAGGACTGAATGTCCCGGTTTGAAAAATTCATCAAAGGGAGCAGCATCACCTGGAGAATCAAGCACACTGTTAATGTATGCACGGGTGTCAAGGAGAGGTTTCAGGTCGAGAGATGGTTTGAGGAGTGTACAGGAAGAAGGAAGATTTGCCGGCAAGGATAAAGCGTGATGACCGTATTTCAGGGAAAGTGCCTGGTTTGGAATCTTTGCCATAGTGAACAGTTGAGATCGTGAAAAGAGAGTTTTGTGAGGTGCAAGGAATACTTTTATTATTTACAAATAACTATAATTTTGTAAGAATCACTAATGTATGAAAAAATACCAGAAAAGGGACAGTGTTTCATGGCTGAAAGCTCCAAGGGTGCTCTGACTGGTAAACTGTTGAAATGTATCTGTTGTTTGCAATTTATTTTGCTAAGTTTACCTATTTTTTATGAAAACTGCAAATAAAATGAGCTCTGTATGAGAATTTTGTAATTACATTAAAGATTTTTTATTATTAACCGATAATTAAACATTAGATAGAGGGAGGTGGCTATGGTGACCATTGTTGATGTGTGTATGATTATTATTGCATTGGCTTTAGTGTCGCTTGTAGCAGGATTAATTTTTGTCCTGCTTGATGTAAGAAAAATGAGAAACACAACAGAGCAGTTCATGGGGAATATTGAGCATCAACTCACTCCTCTTTTTTCCAACATTGAGAGGATTACGGGCGATCTTGCTGCCATGAGCGCTACGGTCAGAGAACAGGTTGAGAATGTGGATCTCACGGCAACAAATGTCAATAGGAATGTAAACACCGTAGTCGATCAGTGGACAAGAACGGCCACCATACTGCATGATGCGATAGATGATTCTGTATTGGATATCGCAGCATTAATCAGGGGGGTATCCCGAGGTGTGAAATTTTTTTTCAACAACGGGCAATCTCTTAACAGATAGTAATGTTTTTTAAATCTTCACACTGCAATTGATGAGGAGGAGCTTTATGTCCTACAGGGATGAAGACACTACAATCGGCCTGTCCTGCATATCCTTTGTAGTAGGCGGCGTCCTTGGTGCAAGTATAGCACTACTTTATGCGCCACAGTCAGGGGATCTCACAAGACGGGAAATGAAGGAAAAGGCTGAGAGAACAATTATTAAAGCACACCGATTAGAGGAAGATTTTAAATATTCTGTCAGTCACTTGATTGGGAATGTAAAGCTTAAGGTTAACCAGTTGATAGAAGAGGGCAAAGATATTGCGGAGGATAAGAAACAGGAGATCCTCGAAGCACTGGAAGCTGGAAGTGAAGCCCTGGAAAAGGAGCGATATAAGCTGGAACGGGGATAGCATTAAACCTTATCCAGACCTTTTTTCATATCTCACTATGAACTACAGCGAGAAATATTATGAAGCTCTTTAGTATGTTTAGTGGTAAGCAGTCGCAAAAAAAATTAACAAATGAACTAAATGAGTATTATGCCTTTGCCGAACAAAACCCTGACGATATCAGGGTACATCTGCGCATAGCGGATGTCCTGATGAAATTAGGGCAAAAGTATAAGGCCATTGAAGAATATATTCACGCTGCTGAATCATACGAGGCAAGCAACCTTTTTCAGATATCAGCGGCCATCTATAAGCAGATTTTGCAGATTGATCCAGAACAGATCAATGTCTATACCGCACTGGCTGACCTTTACTGCAGAGAAGGTATTGTCGGAGATGCTATTGCAACATACGAGCAATTAGCCCGATACTATTATGATCACGGATCCAAAGACGATGCCATGAAGATACTGGAGAAAATGGTGAGTCTTGATCCAAAAAGTGTTTACGTTAAAAAGAAGATTGCGAAATTTTATACAGAGAAGAAAATAGATTCGCCCTCGGGAACCCACTATGTAAATTGGGAACTGTCTGACCCTGTCACCAGCGGTGTACAGCCTTCAGAACAGAGTGTATCTCATGAGGGAGATTCATTTTTTGATCTGGGATCCGCACTTGAAGATGAGCTCATGACGGTAGAGGAGCCTTTCCAGGCTCTTGAGGGGGCGGATGAGAGTAAAACAGACACAATGCCCGGGTTTGATGACATCTTTAAAGAGATTAAACAAAATGAGACAGGGCAAGATGATGTGCAAAATTCACTCCTCCACTATAACCTGGGCACCGCCTTTCAAAAAACAGGACGTTTTGATGAAGCTATAGATGAGCTGACCAAGGCAGCGGAGGATCCCACGAGAGCGCTGGACAGCTATTTGCGACTTGCTGTTTGTTTTCGTGAGAAAGATATGTTCAAAGAGTCACTGCAGTTTCTTAAAAAAGGCTTAAACAGCAAGGACCTTCCACCGGACAAGGAGCTTGCCTTTAACTACGAAACAGCAGTAACCTATAAAAAGCAAGGAAAAGCGAGGAAAGCACAAAAGATTTTTAAGAAGATATACAAAACGGATAGTGATTTTAGAGAGGTCAGGAGTGAAATGGCCGAAGAATCATCTTAGTTGGACTAGATTAATTGTGAACCTCATATAAAAGGTGGGATAAGCCATGGTAGTATTCAATCCGGTTAAAAAAGAGATAGATATTAAAATAGTTTATTATGGCCCTGCACTCTGTGGAAAAACCAGCAATCTTCAATCGGTCCATTTAAGCTTAAATCCTGATCAGCGGGGTGAACTGGTTTCTCTGGCGACCAAAGATGATCGCACGCTCTTCTTTGATTTCCTTCCGATTGAGTTGGATAACATTAAAGGCTTCAAAACGAGGTTTCATATTTATACTGTTCCCGGACAGGTGCTTTACACGCTCACCAGAAAAGCAGTGCTCACCGGTGTTGATGGAATCATCTTTGTCGCTGATTCCCAAGAGGGCAAGATGGAGGAAAACATTGAGAGCTTAGATGACCTTAAAGAAAATCTGAAATATTACAATAAAGATTTGCAGTCTATTCCTTTTGTTATGCAATATAATAAAAGGGATCTCGAGAATCTTATGCCCGTTAGTGAAATGGATCAACAGTTGAACACGGTGGGCGCACCTTCGTTTGAGGCCAGTGCCTTAAGTGGCAACGGAGTTATGCAAACATTGACCATGTGCTGTAAAATGGTTCTTCAACAGATTCAAGAAAAATCAAATACGGCACAGGCCTCTACTCAAGCCAAACAAGCTCAGGACAATGTTGAGGAGTCTTCTCCTGAACTTCCTCAATTGACTCTGGTTGACTCTGAGGAAGAACAGGAGTCGGGTGATAAGGTATTGCCGCAGGAATCAATGCAGGACGATCCCCTGCAGCAAGAGGGTGCAGGAGAAGAGGGCTTCATGGAACTTGCAGATTCCAGTGAGGACCATGAACTGACGGCTCAGGCAGAACCGCACAGTGATAAGCCTCAAGAAATTATTACAGAAGACGACCTTTTAGAGAGAGAGCCTGAAATTCAGTTTGGAACAGTCCTGATCTGCAGGCAGATGAGCTGGCAAGTGAGCCATTGGCCGGAAATCTTGAAAAGACCGCCGAATTTGATTTTAAGAATGAGGGATTACAACAAGATACTGAAAATACAAGGATTGAAACTGCTCCGGAGGTACCTGCAGAAACTGAAAATGTAGCGTCACAGGAAAGAAAAAACATCTGCCCCCGCTGCTCCCTCAAGTTTAAGCCAAATGTCAAACAGTGCCCCATTTGCAGAGTTAATCTTTTATCTGACGGGGGAGAAGAAACTGTGGAAACCCCCGGTCATTGATGAAATTCCTGCTCCATTGGAACCCCTCACTCAGGAACAGCCAGTATCCCCTGAAGTAGCACAGGGTGTAAACGGCGGGAATGGTTTAGAAATTGTCGCATGTGGTCAGCCCAGTAAAACTTCCCACACTGCTATCAGAGTGCCTTTGACCCTGAAGGTTAATGGAACCCCGAAAGAGTTTACGGTAGATCTGGCAATTGACTTCGGAAACGGTCTGCTGAAATAGGAAGAGGCAGGTATTTGTCTGATCAGTAGGGCTCCTCTGTCATATGTCCTCAGTCCATGATAAAAGGAAACTAGTGCTAAGAATTTCCGGATTATTCAGAAGATGCTTTTATCTGCTTATTGTTCTGAACTTTTGTATTGGAATAAGTACTGCATACTCATCTTCGACACTGGATGATTTTTTTCTTAACAAACATCCCCTGGAACGC
The DNA here is from genome assembly GCA_963752035.1 of uncultured delta proteobacterium. Lineage (GTDB taxonomy): Bacteria > Desulfobacterota > WTBG01 > WTBG01 > WTBG01 > CAVVWZ01. Next base: position 26,714 of record CAVVWZ010000074.1, read on the forward strand.
TCCGAGCTTGAACACATCTACCAGTATAAGCTTGACAGAGGTATTGTGAATCTTTCGTCAGCTTCTTTTTTTCTTCTGAGGGGTAGTGATCGGTTACTTAATGAAGGAAAGGTTGCAAAAGCGGTAGAATATGCTGAGTATGCCCTTCGCCTTGCTCCCGCATACCCACCTGTCTACTTTCATCTCGGAAAAGTGTATTGGACCCAAAACAGGCTGCGTCTCCATTCAATATTTACCGGGTGGTTCAAATCTCTTCGTGCAGTGGTCCGTAATTATTCCTTTGCAGTCTATGTCCTCACCAATCAGTTATTGTTGCTCTTCCTTGCTTTTCTACTCTTAATAGGAGTTTTTACCCTTATTTCTCTTTATAAGTATTCCAGGCTCTTTATTCACCAACTCACCCATCTTTTTCCATTTGGACTGCCAGGACACCTCTATTTATTATGGGGTATTTTCATCCTGGTACTTCCGTTCTTTTTTCACTGGAGCATTTTTCTAATTCTCTTCTTTTGGTTGATCCTGCTTTTTGTTTTTCATGCTAAACGAGAACAGCAACTCATCATAATCTTTGCCTTTTTCTTTCTGGCTTCACCATTTTTTATTCAACTTGTTTCTAACTTGATTGTGACAAGTTCCTCGGATAGCTACTATTCTCTCTTCCAAGTCAATGAAGACAACTGGGATAGTGAAACCGAAGTGCAACTCACTAAATGGTTGGAAAATAATCCCACTGATATAGAGACTCTGTTTACTCTGGGACTTATCAAAAAAAGAGAGGGCAGCTATAGGGCAGCACAGGACTACTATGAACAAATCCTTGTCAATTGATCCTGACCACTATCGGGCTTTATGCAACCTCGGCAATGTGATGATCGCACGCGAGAAACCAGGTTTAGCAATTGTGAACTATGATCGCTGTATTGCGGTTTATCCGGAAAGTGTGCGGGGCTACTATAACCTTAGTCGTGCCCAGTTACTGGAATACATGTTTAAGGAGAGCAATAAGAGCTTTAAAAAAGCTGCTGAACTTAACCCGGGGGAGATAGATTCCTTTATAAAGATATATTCCGAGAATATCAACCGCATGGTGATTGATGAAACCGTACCCCTGCAAATATTTTGGGAAAAAACATTTCAACCTTCAAAAGAAAAGGCACGCACCAGTGAATACCTCTGGAATGTTTTTTTTCGAGGACTACCCTATAAGTACTGGTACAGTGTTTTCCTGGTATTCTTCATTTTTGTCTGTTTGATTTACGTAGACCGCTATAGTTCAGGATTATCCCTTGGGTGTGAATACTGTGGACGAACGGCATGCAAAAAGTGTAAAACCTTTGTTTCTGAATACAATCTTTGTAAGCAGTGTGCCGGTATTTTCAAGGGAAATAGAAATATCAGTATCAGTGTAAAGAATAAAGAGAAACATGTTATTACCATTGAGCGTTTTCATACCTACCACATTATCATAGGTAAAATTCTGTCATTTTTGCTTCCCGGAGCAGGTCACCTCTTTCTTGATAAACCTGTAAAGGGTGCACTCATGCTTTTTAGCTTCTTTTTTATTGGATTGAAAATTGTATTTCGGGAAGGAATGATTGATAACTCATGGCAAATGGTAAACGTTTCTTCCCACGGGAGGCATTTTTATTTTATCTATTCTTTTGTGTGCGCTGTATGGATACTCCATATGGGATTTCACCAAACTATCAGGTAAACTTTCTCAATTTCTTTCATTGATCCGTGTTACCCGTAAAGAACTACAGATTCAGAAGAATACATGATAAGAGGTAGGATAGACAATGGCCTTAGAAGGTAAGATTGTTGATTTTGGAGTTGCTGACATCCTGCAGTTGATTAGCCAACAGCAGAAAACAGGCGTTCTCATTGTTGAAAGAAGTGATCAAGGTATCGAAGTGCTCTTCTGGAACGGGATGATTATCAGTGCTCATCCCATTGCAAAAGCTGAGAAAGAACTTCTCGGAGAAAAACTGGTAAAGTCCGAATTGATCACTCCTGAGCAATTGGAACGTGCTTTAGATCTTCAGGGAAACAATTTTCAGCACCTTGGAGAAATACTGGTGGAAATGGGCATTCTGGGCAAGGACCGGCTTGACCACATCATTCGCAACCAAATTTATGATACCTTCTCAGAATTGTTTCAATGGAAAGAAGGAAGTTACGCATTTGAAGCAAAAATGGTTAACTTTAATGAAAAGGTCTTTACTCCACTTGCACTTGAACACATTATTTTAGATGTTCTGCGAATGATGGATGAATTGCCGGATATTATGAAAAGTATTGGTTCAATGGATGCACTTTTCAAGAAAACCGGCCGGGCCGTTTCTGTAACCGATGAAGATGACAGTGGAAAAATGTCTCCTGACGAAGAAACGGTCTTCAAACTCCTGGACGGGAACACTTCTGTTCAAGATGTGGTGGATAAATCACTGCTGGGGAGATATACTGCTGCAAAAACCATAAAAATACTCCTGGACAATGATTATGTAGAAATCGTCCATTATGACGGGCAGCAAGTTCTGAAAAACAAGATGGCAAATTATCTTTTTGGGAAGCAGCTTTTGACCATTGCTGCCTATGCCATGCTTGCTTTTTTTGTTGTAGGCCTCATGTCAGTATCCACGCCGGACATGACAAGTACATTTGGACTATTTAAAGACAGGTTTAATCTACCGATTACCCTTTATGCTCATGGTGATCATTCCAGAACTGAGAAAGTAAAGAATGCTTTGCAGATCTATTACTGGGAGAATGGTAAATATCCTGATGAGCTTGAAGATTTGGTGATCACTAATATCCTCAGGAGACAAGAGATTACAAACGGTAATGGTGGACTGTATAAATACAGCTCACAGGGCCTGTCATATACCCTCAATTAATTAATAAATCACATCTTCTAACACATCCCTTCCATTTTTCCTGTAAGCATTAAATCCAGTTATGTATTGTTGTTATCTGTGGATAATGCAGCTATTTATCCGGAAAGCAGTACCTGAGCGGAATTTTCTGCAGAGTCACTTTTTAGGGAAAGTGCTTGATTTTCCTTTTTCATCTGATTTAGAATCATACCAGCATCTACCAGGTCAAATACCTTGATACCTGTGAAGTGCTTTTTCTATGTCCCTGTAGTCTTGTTTAAAGGTCAAGGACATAGCATGTACATAGTCTACCAGTTTGAACAATAAACATAATGACTCATGAGGACGCTGAAACCATGGTAACAAAAAAAGAATTACTCAGGGGAGAGAAGATTAACCCCCAATCAGTTACTCCTACCATTGGTCTGGATGACCTGGTGGATAGCACATTCCTGTCCTATAATGCAGGACGCATAAGAGAGGCATGCCAGATTTTCACACAGAATATGCTTCAAGACGATGTGACTGTTGGTTTTTCACTTTCAGGGGCCTTGACACCCGCGGGCTTAGGGAGATCTTGTCTCATCCCGCTTATGGAACACGGTTTTGTTGACTGGCTAGTCTCAACCGGCGCAAATCTCTATCATGACATTCACTTTGGGCTGGGACTTCCTCTCCATAAAGGGAGCCACGTATGTAATGATGCTTCACTCAGACGGGAGGGAGTAGTAAGGATCTATGATGTGTTTTTTGATTACAGCGTACTTTTAGATACAGATGCTTTTTTAAGAAGTCTTTTTAGCAGCAGAGAGTTTCGAAAAGAGATGGGCAGCGCAGAATTCCACTATCGTCTCGGAGAGCATTTATGCAGGGAAGAAGAGAAGAGGGGTACACCAGGCGGCAGCATTCTAACCACTGCCCATAGACTTGGAATTCCCATTTATACCCCCTCCCCGGGAGACAGTTCAATCGGAATGAACAATGCAGCCCTTGCGCTGAGTCAGCGATGGTTTGAAGTTTGATGTAGCCCTGGACGTCAATGAAACTGCTGCAATTGTCTACAGCGCTAAGCTGGATGGTGGTAAGAGTGGGGTGGTTATTTTTGGGGGCGGGTCACCGAAAAACTTCATCCTGCAGACTGAACCGCATATCCAGGAAGTTTTAGGGTTGCAGGATAAAGGGCATGATTATTTTTTGCAGATTACTGATGCCCGGCCCGACACCGGAGGACTGTCCGGAGCTACGCCAAGCGAGGCAATGAGTTGGGGAAAGGTTGACCCTGCAGGACTCCCCAATATGGTGGTTGCCTATCTTGATAGTACCATAGCCCTTCCTCTGATTGCTGCCTATGCGCTTCGTAGAGGACAGAGAAGGTCACACAAGAGACTTTATGAAAAAAGAGACCAGTTGATTGCACTTCTTAAAAAAGACTATTGTGAGAAAAACACCTAACAGCAAAGAGCTTTTCGCCGTTGCGGGAGCATGTTTACTTCTGATTTTATTTTTCCCCCGAATGGCTCACTCCTCCAACTATAAGACGCTCAACACCCCATACTGCCTCTTTTATTTTGTAGAAGATGACAGAGGTGTTGCACAATGGTTGGCAGATAATTCTACAGATAGTATTGATGCCATCATGTCAGATTTAGGGGTAAGTTTTCCAGGTGAAATCAGGGTGTATATAGCTGATCGGGGTGCATTTCAAGAACTGCAGCCAACGGCTACCATTTTCCCCGAGTCCATAATAGGAGTTGCCTATTCTCGACTATTGCTTATAATACTTAAATCCCCAAGAGATAGTAGTAACCTCCAATCAGACCTGCGAAAAACATTCGTTCATGAGCTTACGCACATACTGTTAGGGTCCGCATTTAATGCTGATCAAGGTGTTCCGAGATGGCTCAATGAGGGTATTGCATTCTATGAATCACGGGAGTGGAACCTGGGCAGGGTGTCCACAATGACACGGGCTGTACTTACTGATTCAATCATACCCCTTTCTGCACTCACCCACGTCTTTCCGGATAATCCCAGAGATCTGCAACTTGCTTACGCCCAGAGCTTTTATCTTGTTTCGTTTTTGATTACCCGTTTTGGTCGAGAGTCCTTTCACAACTTTATTAAGGCATACAGTAAAAATAAACAGCTGGACGACGCACTTCTTTCAGTGTATGCAATGAATTTACATGAACTGGAAAGGGAATGGCACAGTTTTCTCAAAATGAGGTTCAGCTGGATACCCATAATTACCAGCAGCACTACGTTATGGTTTATCATCACCATTATTTTTATCTATGGCTATATGAGGAAAAAACGCAAGATGAGTGTAACACTTAAACAGTGGGAAGAAGAAGAATTCCAGTGAGGGATAGTACATGAGTTCATTAGAAAGACCTGATTTAGCTGCTTATGCAGCAAAAAGCCATCTTTCACGGGGCAGAAAGTACTCTGAAGATTTTAAAGATGATCGACCTGCTTTTGAAAGGGACAGGGACCGAATCATCCATTCATCTGCTTTCAGGCGACTTGAGTACAAAACCCAGGTATTTGTTAATCATGAAGGGGATTATTATCGAACCCGCCTGACTCATTCCCTGGAAGTGGCTCAAATAGCAAAAGGTATAGCGCGGCAGTTACAACTGAATGAGGAATTGACCGAATCACTTGCCCTGGCCCACGATTTGGGACACACTCCCTTTGGACATTCCGGTGAGAAAGCACTCAATCAGTTGATGAAGGAGAAAGGAGGTTTTGAGCACAACCGCCAGAGTTTGAGGGTAGTTGAATATCTTGAAGATAAGTATCCCGGATTCAGGGGATTAAACCTGACCTGGGAAACGCGAGAAGGTATTATTAAACATACTTCTCACTGTGATCATCCTGACTATGATCACCTGGATGACTACTGTCCTGACCAGGTTCCAACACTTGAGGCACAGATAATTAATCTTGCGGATGAAATTGCTTATAACAACCATGATATTGATGATGCCCTGGAAGCCGGATATCTTTCTCTTGATGAATTGAGAAGTATCAAACTGTGTGAAGGGATTATTCGTAAGGTCGAGAAACAGTATCCTCAGATCCCTGACTACAAAAAGAAATATCAGATAATAAGCTCCCTGATCGGTTCTCTTATTTCTGATGTAGTCAGTACCTCCTTTAACGCACTAAAGCACCACGGGATTAAAACACTGGAAGATGTAAGGCAGGTTAATACTATTCTGCTGGCTTACTCTCCTCTCATGGAAGAGGAGACATTACAGCTCAAGAATTTTCTACAGAAGAATGTTTATCAGCACTACAAGGTGGAAAGAATGAGAATAAAGGCTGAGCGTTATATAAAGCTCCTTTTTGAAACCTACCATGAAAATCCCACCTTACTTCCAGAGAAGTATCGTGACAGGATAGGTGAAGAGCAACAGGAGAGGGTAATCTGTGATTATATAGCCGGCATGACGGATCGGTACGCCCTGGATGAATACAAAAAGCTCTTTGAACCCTACGAACGAGTTTAATCAGGCATTATCCCACATCTGCGCGACTTTACTTTTACTCATTTTGAGATAGTCCCTGTCTCGTGAAAACACCTCGAGGGTGATAGTTTCATTGTAGCCTATCATTTTGAGTTCTTTAAATATTCTCCCGAAATAAATCATACCTGCGCCAATGGGAAGATGGTTGTCCTCCCTTCCATAATTATCACTCATATGAACGTGAAAAACCTTGCCTGGAAATCTTTTGATGAACTCAGGTGACCTGTTTCTGTTTGTACCTATGTGTGCATGTGCAATGTCGAGGGTAAAGCGCAGTTCAGGATATTTGGAAAATATTTTATCGAATTCAAAGGGCTCAGTGGGGCCATGGGTTTCAGGAAACATGTTTTCCAAACAGAGTGTAACTTTCAATTCGTTCGCTTTTTTGATAATTTGGGCAAGGCTCTTATCAGCATTTTTGTTGGCTATAACCTTGACCTGGCGGGCAATTCCCCGGATAGTACCCGGGTGGAGAACAAACTTTTTAATTCCGACTGCTACTCCCGCCTCCAGTGCCTTGATGTTTTCATCAATTGAGGCTTTCCGTATGCTCTCATATAAATCAGCAATGCTGATAAAGGTTGGCAGGTGTCCGACAATCTCCAAATTACAGGAAGAAAGGAGATCTGTAATGCGCTCACGGTCCTTGAGGATTTTTTCAGGGGTGCATTCGGGTGCATCAATGGTTAATTCAATGTAGTCAAAGCCCAATTTTCCAATATCTTCGATTTCTTGAAGAACTGGTTTTGTGGGTAAATTCATAGCTCCATATTTCATCTGAGACCCCTGATTTTATTTTATGGTGTTAAGTATCTAATCTAATTAGCCAAACTATAGAGTGCACCGGGTAATGTCAAGGTAAAACTTTTAAGCAGCATTTAGGGGATAACACAGGTCATATGGCGGATAAAAGGTGAGAGTAGGAAGATAACCATAAAAGGAGGGGGCCAAATGGTTATCTTCCCTGCTCTACACCATGAAAAAGGAAGGAAGTGAAGGTTGAAAATACACTTCCCTCATTAATAACGTTTTAACATGTAAGGAAGGTCTAATGCGAAAGCGAGGAATATGATCCCCTGAATAGTCCCTGTGCGTTGCTGGAGAATAAACTGAGGGTGAAGGTGGGCAGAGTGGGGAAAAGGGAGGTTAGGCGCGGATGTTAACAATACTGCCTTTATGTTTATGTAAACCCTTCAGTTTACCGGAACAATCATTACAAATGGCACTTGATGATTCCCACGAAAAGTGTATGTCACAAAAGACACACCTTTTTAAATCTTCAGCCCTTCTTGATTGTCTTCTTCTATCTTTGCCAAACCAGGATTTTAAATGGCTCATTGTCGTATTTGTATGTACAGATTGATGGTTGCTATTCATTAAAGATATAGTTAATAAGTATGATATAATTATACTATACTATTAGAAAATAGTCAATAAATCCCGCAATGATATAAATGTATTTCGGAAGAGGGCAGAGATAGGAAAGACAAGTGTTGCTAAAGCAAATAAACTCAGTAGGGAGGAATGGTGGAGTCGAATTGATTGAACTTATTGTACCTTCTCATGGGAAAGTTACTACTCGGCCCCTGCATGAAGTTGTTATACCCGTTAAAGGCCCTTGGGTCCTGGGTCAGGTAATCACCAACTTGAGGGCGAAAGTTCTCGTAAACATTAGGGTTATTCCCGTAGTTTTGATAAAAATTATTAGAGCTTGTTGTGTTATTCCCATAACCTTGAAAAGAACCGGGGGGTGAGTTCATTCCACCAAATGTGCCCATGTTTCCCAGACCCTGGGCAAAACAGGGTGTTGTTATGAGCATAAGTATCAAGAGGCAGCGTGCCATGGTAGTTCTCCTGTGGCAAGAAAATACTGTTATGATTCATTAAAAGTGAGAGCAGCTCTATTGTCAAGGGAAAAGTTTTTCCTCAAGAATAGGAAGATTGATCACATCATCCCGGTTGTAATCCAAAAGGGTTTTTAAAGCCTGCAGGTCATCATTTTTATTGTAGCGTTCCCACAGTCGCATGGCTTCCCAACCATCAATACCAAGGGAATCCCTGGTGATTCCCAGATGTTTTTCGACCTTTTTAAGACCGCCATAGAGATTCTGTCTCCAGCATTCATACATGAGGTCTGAGGAGTGGAACTGCTTTTTCAAGTCAGTGCCCAAGCGGTTTTTGATTACCGGTAAATCAAAGCGGCTCCCATTGTAGGTAACGATGGTAGTAGTCTTGTAAGACTTGTGATCAGATTTTGTCCGGTGACTTCATCCCCCACCAGTTGGATCAATGTGCCATTTTCATGATAGATACCAATAACGGAAATTTTGCCACTAAAAGAGGTTTCAATATCAAGGTAAGCTTTCATAGGGCTCAATCGAATGTTATAGTTTTCCAACTCCCCTTATAAAAACGAACAGCCATGAGGACTCCCTGTACCATCATGGAAATGACCATGGCAGACCAGACGCCAATTGATCCCAAGTCGAAGGTGAAAGCGAGTAGTGCTGCAAGCGGGAGCCGTACTGTCCACATCCCAATAATGATTACTGTCATTGAACCCCTGGTATCACCGGCTCCCTGCAGTCCTCCTCCCAGAATCAAGCTGAATGCCATAAAGGGTTCCGAGAACATATTTATCCTCAAATACCAGGTGGTTTCTTTAAGCACGGCGGGATCGTCTGTTAAAAGGGAGGCACACTCCTCTGCCCAAAAAAATATGATTGCCGCAAGAATGGTTAAGAGGGCTGAACCGAAGAAGGCAATTCTCCATCCTGCCTGAGATGCACGATGGGGATTTCCGGCACCGAGATTTTGACCTACGAGCACAGAAGCGGCCATGTTTAAGGCAAAGGCCGGCAGGAAGATAATAGCCTCGATCCGTAAGCCGTTGGTAATGGCTGCAAGAGCAGTGATGCTTTTTTCCCCCAGGCGTCCCAGAATATTGTATAAAACAATACTTCCTGCATTCCACCCTATTTGGAGCAGTGCTGCAGGCCAGCCAAGCTTTACGATCTTTAGTATTGTGGGTGAAACGAATGACCAGGGAGGACGATAAATCCTTTTCCAGGGGTTTTTCAGGAAGAATAACAGGTTGATTATCATTCCCGCTGAGACTGAAAGAGCTGTCGAAAGGGCAATGCCTGCATATCCCATTTCAGGAAATGAAAAGAGTCCGAAGACAAAAACGAAATCACCGATGACGTTGAGAGTGGAAACTACCAGCATAGTCAGAAGGGGTTTTTTGACCTGTCCACTGGCACGGAATATGTCATTAGAGATTATGAGAATGTAGTTGGGCCCCAGGGCAAATGCAAAAATCCTTAAAAAGTGCTTCTGCAATACCCCTTATTTGGGAAGGGAAACCTGCTGTCGCAATAATTTCCCGGTACCAGATGAGTCCGGTAAGGGTAAGTGTAACCGCACAGATAACCCCAAAGAGAAGAGACTGTTTTGCATTGCTTATAGCCCTGGGGAAATTATTTGCTCCGATAGCTCTCGAAACAAGGGCAATTGATCCTGTACTAATGGCATTAGCTATTATTATAAGCAGAAAATAGAGCTGGCCGACAAATCCCACCGCAGCCTGAACTTCGGGGTTTATCAATCCGGCTACATAAATATCCGTGAAACCCACCACAAAATTGAATAGCATGATGAGCATCATAGGCCAGGAAATATGCCAGATAGCTCCTGAGATATTCCCGCTTATAAATGTGTTTGTCGATTGTTTAGATGTTTGTGTATCAGGGGTCATGGAAAAGTGAGTGTCGAGTTGAGGAAAAGCATGAAATGACTAATCCTGGTGGATCTTCATTATGTGGTCGGGTAGAAGGGCAAGACTGTCAATCATATAATCCGGCATTTCTTGTGCCAGTTGATCTCTGCTGGCAACACCGGTAGAGACCGCAATTACCTGCACCCCGGCACTTTTGCCTGCGATAACGTCTGCCCTGGAGTCACCCACAAAAATGCATTCAGTGAGGGGTATCCCCAGGTCCTGACAACACTTGAGAAGGGAGGCCGGGTCCGGTTTTGGTTTGGTCTCACCACCGGTAACCACCACATCGATCAGGCAGTCAATTCCTAAGTTCTTAAGGTCTCTCCATTTACTGTCACCTTTCGACATCCGACCGGTGGCAACACCTATTTTCAGGCCCTGCTCTTTGAGGGTTTGCAGAACTTCTTCTACATGGGGCTGTAGGGTGATGTGATCCTTAGAAAGGGCTATAAATTCATTTTTCATCTCTGTCATAAAAGTCGTAATGTCATCGGGTGAAAGAGAGGGATACAGTTGAGTTAATAACTGGTTAAGAGAAAGGAATTGATTAAGGAAATCCGCCATCTCCCGTATGTCAATGGGTTTTAACCGGTGACGCTTGACCGTTCGGTTGAAAGCCAGGCTGTAGGTATCTAGTGAATCGATTAGTGTTCCGTCGAGATCGAAAATAACACCTTTAATGCATTGCATGCAAAACCTCTTTTGGGAAATATAATCTCATAACTGTCAAGGGATGGGGAAAACATATACATATCAGATGTGTAATTTCCTCTCAGCTCACTTGTAAGGGTAAACCGGTTAAAGCAGGGTAGGGGGCGATTTGTGTTTGCTTATACCATTTTTCTCAATGTTTGAATCCGTTCAAGTACGGGAGGATGACTATAGGTTAAAAAGACTTTGAGTGGGTGGGGTGTTAAGTTTGAGAGGTTGTCAACGGTCAATTTTTTCAGGGCTGAAATCATGGACTCTGGTTTCCTGTAAGTTTGTGCTGCGTAGGCATCAGCTTCGTATTCGTGTTTTCGAGAGAGCATTTTACTGCCAATGGAGATGATCATGGAAATGGGTGTATAGAGAAAACCGAAAAAGAAAAGGCTTGCATAAATTGATGTGTGTTCCATTTTAAAGGCTGCGAACAATCCTGCATTATTGAGAAACAAAGAGAGAATGTAGAACATTACCCCGGTTGTAACTATGGAGATAAGTATCGATTTTAGAATGTGCTTTTTTTTGTAGTGTCCCATTTCGTGGGCTAAAATGGAAAGGAGCTCCTCAACAGTCTGATTTTCTATTAATGTATCAAATAAAACAATCCTGCGGTATCTCCCAAAGCCGGTAAAGAAGGCATTTGATTTAGTTGACCGCTTGGATGCGTCCATTTTGAAAATGCCTTTTAATTTAAAATTTTGTGCCCGGGCATACTGTTCTATTGCTGTTTTAAGCTCACCATCTTCTAAAGGATGAAATTTGTTGAAGAGAGGGAGAATGATAATAGGGGCAAAAAAGGTTACTACTATCTGAAAAATGACTACCGTCAACCAACAGTAAACCCATGCAAGAGAACCGGCCTTATCGAAAAACCAGAGTATAATTGAAAAAATAATACCACCAAGTATTAGAGTTACAATCCACCCTTTAATAATATCAAGCACAAAGGTTTTTGGTGTGGTGCGGTTGAAACCGTATTTTTCTTCAATTACGAAAGTGCTGTAGACTGAGAAAGGGATGGAGAGGAGTTGGGAGCCGAGCATGAGTATACCTGCAAAGATAAGGCCCGTTATAATAAGGATTTTGACTGAAACTTCGTGCAAGTTGATCAACCAGGTTAAAGCCACCTAGGAGAATAAAGGCTATGGTGAGTGGCGTGGTGATGGAATCAATGAAAATACCAAAACGTGTGGTTTCTTTAAGGTACTCCTGGGATTTTTTGTACTTCAAAGCATCGTAGGAACCCTCAAATTCATGAGGTAAATCAGTCTTGAGGCTCCTGACGTTAAGGGTTTCTACCACGATATCAAGGATATAATCCCCAACAATAATGATGAGTATGAGTAGGAGAAAAAAGTTCATTTTATCCTGTCATGTTAATAGTGTGCACTATTGGCTAATTAAATATGCCTCAATGAATTGATCAATATCACCATCAAGAACTGCATCTACATTTCCAACTTCTTTATTGGTTCTGTGGTCCTTGACCATCCGGTAGGGTTGCATAACGTAGGAGCGTATCTGACTCCCCCAGGCAATCTGCTTCTTAGAGCTGTGAAGTTCTTCAATCTTTTTTGACTGTTCTTCCTGCTCCCGTTCGTACAAGCGAGCCTTTAACACCTTCATCGCCATTTCCTTGTTTTTATGCTGTGAACGTTCATTCTGGCACTGGGCTACTATCCCGGTTGGCAGGTGAGTGATTCGTACAGCCGAATCCGTTTTATTGACGTGCTGTCCTCCGGCACCACTTGCTCGATAGGTGTCTATGCGCAATTCAGATTCATCAATAGCAACAACAATTTCATCCTCGATGTCAGGATAGAGGAAAACAGATGCAAATGAGGTATGACGGCGTTTCCCGGCATCAAAGGGTGAAATGCGCACAAGCCGATGTATTCCTGCTTCTGCCTTGAGATATCCATAGCTGTAGTCACCGACTACTGAGAAGGTAACATTTTTTATGCCGGCTTCATCGCCGGAGAGAATTTCAATTATTTCTGTTGTAAAGTTCTTTCTTTCCGCCCAGCGCAGATACATTCGAAGCAGCATCTCTACCCAATCCTGGGCTTCGGTTCCACCCGCACCGGCATTTATGCTCACAAAGGCGTTATTGATATCATGTTCTCCCTGCAGCATATGGCGAAATTCGACAATTTCAACTTTTTTGACAATTTCCTCGATAGCAGCCTCAACCTCGTCTTTTACCCCTTCGTCATTTTCATCTGCGGCAAGTTCAAGGAGAACCTTGTTTTCTTCCCACTGGTGATGAATGCTTTTCCAGTTATCAATGACAGTGGTGAGAATTTTGCGTTCCTTAAGAAGGTTCTGGGCCTCCAGATTATCTGTCCAGAGATCAGGCTCTTCCAGTTTTTTCTCTATTTCCTGAAGTTTTTTCTCTTTGCCGTCCAGTTCAAAGATAACCCCGGAGGTTGATAATTTTGTCTCCAACTTCCTGTATGCGTGTATCAAGTTCGCTAAACGTCATAGTATCTCCTTTTAGAAGTATGAACTTTGATAATTAAAGCAAATTAAAGAGCAAATATGCAGATTATAAATTCACTGCCTAAATTAAGATAACTGTTTCTCTATTGCTCATCTCAATGTTTCAAGCATCCAGTACTCTGATTCTTATAATCCGATCCGCGTTAACTCTGTGGTTGTGTTCTTTCTGTGCCGTTACCCTCGAAATCTTCTAACCAGGGCAAGGGTAATGAGTACAATGGTGAATAATACGGACAGGTAGGCAAATATATCCCCGTACGTACTGTAAAATGTTGGTATAGTAAGCATGCGTATTGTACCAGTTAAGACTGTTTCAGTAAAGAGTTTGCTGGAAGATTGTATTTTCCCCGAGGCATCTATGATTGAACTGATACCCGTGTTAGCTGCCCGCGCAATAAATCTCCTGTTTTCAATTGCACGAACTACAGCCATGGAAAGATGCTGATAAGGAGCGCTTGTTTTGCCAAACCATGCGTCATTAGTGATATTTACCAGGAATTGTGCACCATCTTTGACGAATCGTCTGGTAAGATCAGGAAAAATAATTTCATAACAGATAAGAACTCCGAATGGTGCCTCGGGCAAATGGAGGAGTTGCCGGGTATCACCGGAATAAAAATTACCGATTCCTACCACCATCTTGTTGATAAAGGGAAAAAATTGTTTCAAAGGAATGTATTCACCGTAGGGGACGAGGTGCATCTTGTCGTATCTTCCCAGAACCTCTCGCGTAGGGGCAAGTAAATATGCACTGTTGAAATTACGTATCCTGCCATCCTTCTGGTCAAAAAAGGGACTTCCCATGAGGAGGAAGGTGTCGCTATCACTAATGATGTTGAAGATTACCTTTTGATAGTCTAACTCGGATTGAAAGTAAAACGGGGTGGATGACTCAGGCCAAATGATTAGTCGTACACCCTGCTTGAGGGCTTTAACACTGAGCTCCTGATGGATGGCGATGGCCTGTTGCCGGAATGCCCTGTTCCACTTTATTCCCTGGTCGATATTTCCCTGAATTAACCCAACCGGGATGGAGGGAGAAGCTTCACTCAGTTTAGCTATTGTGCTAACCCGTCCCTTCCCATACAACAGGGCAGTACTAAGCAAGAGAGTTGTGAGAACAACTTCCTTCCAGGGAATTTTTTTCTGTGGTATTCCCCGCAGCAGGAGGTATCCGGTGACATTAGTAAATACAATGAGGAAACTTATACCATAGACACCGGTAATGTCAGCGCACTGGATTATGTACTGTGCTCGATAGAGGGAATAGCCAAGACTCTCCCAGGGGAAGCCACTAAACGCAAATGATCGAATGTATTCAAGAGTAACCCAAATGAAGGGGAAAATGAGGGGAAGGGTAAAAGGTGTCCTTTCTTCAATAAATCGAGACAATGCAAGGGATAATCCGAGGTAAAGACTCAGGTAGGTCACTAAGAGGAGCATCACTAAAATACCCAGTGGATAAATTAGTCCTCCATAGGTTGTTGTCACTACTACAATCCAGTAGATGAGACCTGTGTAGAACAGGAATCCGCAGAAACAGCCTGCAAGGAAACTTTTATAAACACTTTTACCCTCCACGGCATAGAGGAGGGGAATC
>CAVVWZ010000075.1:0-33617 GCA_963752035.1 uncultured delta proteobacterium
AGGTTTTGTGGACGTAGCGGAATTTACTCTGATCACCGAAGTAAACTTTAAGGACTGCCCATCCTCCCCTGAACGGCACCTTATAAAGGTAGTTACCATTTTTGTGGAGGAGATAGTCCTTTAAATTGTCAAAGCGCAGTACATGCTCATTTTTCTGTATCATGCAACACTCCTTCTATCCATTTTACAACCTACCATCTTTACGAGAAAACCATACTGTATGTACGGTTTATTCGCTTCAACATGATTGAGAGGCTCTACATAGAGGCCAGAAAGATTACGGTAGTCCTGCCTTTTCACGGAGGCAACAGGCGAGATTTTATATGTTTAGATCACGTAAGTCAAGCGGATACGACAATAGTGAAGTTAACTAGAGCAGCTGATCGCCTGTGCTACTAGACAAAGTTGCTCCTGACCGGGATGCATGAATACCCGGCAGGCACCTCACCATTATCAGAAATTTACTTGACATTGGTTACCATTCAGTTATATACGAGTAGACTCATAAATGTTTAGACAATTTATTTATAGAGGGTCATTACAGTTCACACGTAATCTTTTTCCACTATGCAAAGTACAAGCAGCCCGCTTAAACGCAGAGATCGAAAGAAAAAAGCAACCAGAGATGCCATCTTTAAAGTTGCCCAGAGGCTCTTTAACCAGAAGGGTTTTGAAAACACCTCCGTAGAAGACATTACCGAGAAGGTAGATATAGCACAAAGCACCTTCTTTAACTACTTCCCCCGGAAGGAAGACATCCTGGTTGAAATTTTCAAAAGGAAACTCCCTTTCCTGAGGAAGAAATGTCAGGAAATTATCGAACTGGATGCCCCCATCACAACCAAGATCAACAAAATTTTTTCAATCACAGCACGGATTGCAGCACAAAACGAGAACATAACCCGGGCGATGCTCATCAAAAACTTTTCAAGCTTTTCCAACAAAGAGTACAACGGCGTTTTCTTCGAGGACTTTAGAAGTGCACTTTCCCTGGTTTTGCAGAAAGGACAGGAGGAGGGACATATTCGCAGGGATGTATCTGCCATAAAACTGGCAAATATTCTTGAAGGAGTGTTTACCCTGTTTGTTATTGACTGTCTTATAAAAAAGAGTTATAGCATGTCTTCTAAAGACCTGTTTAACAGGTTAAACATTTGCCTTGAAGGAATGACCCGTAGCACTTCAGGAAAATTATAGGCACACCGGTTCCTTGTAAACGCTAATCTTTATAAACATTAACCTTTTGATAGGAAATTACCATGAGCACAAAATTTGATCTTGTTGTGGTCGGTGCGGGTCCTGCGGGCCTCACTGCTGCTAAAGTGGCCGCTGAGAGTGGCCTTTCCGTGGCAGTTCTCGAACGAAAAGACACCATCCATGAAATTCTCAGGATGTGTGGCATGATGCTGGTAACCCTCTCGGGTAAGTACATGGGAGAGCGGGTCATCCACAACGAGAAAGATGGGCTCCTGTGCTTCCCCCATCACGGGTTTAACCTGCGATATGACGGACCCACCAGAGACTTTTTTTCCTGGGAAATACATTCTCCCGGCGGTGAAACAATTGTCTTCGGCGATTATACTTCCAACCTTCAGAAAGGGAAAGCAGGTCGGGCAAGTGCCGTTTACGATAAAAGCCGCTTGCTCGGGTGTCTGGTGGAGGACTGTAAGCGCCTCGGTGTAACCTTTTTTACCGGCGAAAATGTCATATCACGCACAGAAAGATGGTGAAGGAGTTGAAATCATCACTGCAGGCGGCAGGCACTTTAAAGGCATCTTTGTCATTGCGGCGGATGGACGACAATCACGGGTCGCACGCAGCATGGACATGAACATCAATCGCGGCTTTTACACCTCGGTAACCTCTATTGGTTATGAGATGACAAACCTCAACCTGCCCCATCCAGAGGCCCTTCACCAACCACTCTTCAAAAGTGGTGATCCCCCCATGATGGGATTTATCATACCCCGTGCATGTGATTTTGAGGGAGAAGATGTGTGGCTGGTCATGACATCAAATGTCGATATGCAGGCTGACCATGAATCAGTCTTTGAAGCCTTTACACAAGAGAGCAGATTTTCCTCCTGGTTTAAGGGGGCTCGCAAGGTTCGAAAATGCGGGTGTACCGGCAATATGTATGCACCCCTTTTCCATCCCTTTAAGGACAATGTCCTTTTTGCAGGTGATGCAGGATGGTGTCAGGAAGCAGAGATGACCGGGGCAGTTATGAGCGGATGGAAAGCCGGTAACTCAGTCGCATTTGCCATGCAGGAAAAAAAGTACAATGAAGCAGGCATAAAACCCTATCTCGATTGGTGGCGGGAATACTATCTGGGAAAAATGGACTACAACGTTTTTCTCAAAAACTTGTATATGCCCATCCTCTGTTCAGAAAGCGAGATTGACTATCTCTTCAAAACAATTAAAGAAACCCTTCCCACCGTACTTGATCCCTACGAAGTTCCTGCACATATGGGCAGTGCACTGGCAAAGATCATTCCTACCATTAAAGAAGAGAAACCAGATCTGCTCAAAAAAATTGAGGAATTCGGTTCACTACCACCGGAGGTCGTTTTAAGAAATACCATGCGTTCCGGGTTTTGCTGCAGGTTCACCATCTAGAAAAATAGGCTTGCAAAACGATACACATTCTTGATAAAGTGACACCTACACCCACTCACCCATTGTGAGTGGGTGAGATAGTAAAAAATAAAGGAAGGAAGTTGCTGATATTTTCTTTATTCTCAGTGTCCTCTGTGCTTCAGTATTTTTACAATTTCTAATAATTTCAAAAGGAGGCAAACCATGCAACGAAATTCAAGGATCATGAAAACCATTCTGATGGTTCTACTGGGGGCAGTGCTTGCGTAGTCCGTCATTGGCTCATGCGAAAAAAGGACTCCTCATTTATGATACTATTTATGGATCAACCATTGAAGTAGCCTACTGGATAAAGGCCCTTATTGGTCCGGAAAATAAGCTGGATGTCAAACGGCTTTCCCAGTTTCTTACCATAGAACCTTACGATTACGTGATCATTGGCAGCTACATCCGAAATGAAAAACCCTCCGAGGACACTTACAAATTTCTGGAAACTTATCAGGATAAGTTGGCTGAAAAAGAAGTAATTTACTTTCTCACCTGCGGTGATAATGACGAAACCATGGTTCTGAAAACCCCCGGAGGAACTCCCCACCTTATCGCCGGACGAAACTATCTCATTGATGTTTATGAAAAATTTCCCACTATTAAACCGGTACTTGTCGGAGCGTTTGGTGGCCGCCAGGTCATGCCTACCCTGGGTACCATGGATTCTATGTTTACCTGGCTTCTGGGTAAACTGGCCAAGGAGGGAGCCCCCTGGGAAGGTCTTGACATTTGGGAGTCTTTGATCCCGGAACGGGTGGAGATATTTGCCAACCAGGTCAGAGCAAAGGTTCTGGGGCTGCCACTCCGGTATGACGTTGAACCATACCGTGGTTACTGGCACTCACTGCAACCTGCATCCCTTTCCGATCCTGCAAAGGAAAAATTTCATCCCAAACCCTATAACGAAGATCAGGACACCGACAGGGTGTTGTTTAGGCGATCACGGATCAAAGGCAGCCTGGATGATACAATCACCCATCTTCAGACCTGGGCCAAGCAGACAGATATCGATCTGCAGGAACAAAGAAAGACCTCTTTCAATGTTTACTACCATGCCGTAAAGACCTATGAGGGGAAAGAGCACACCCTCCATATCGTTGCTGCAGAACTCACTGAAGACCCCGGTAATATTCACATCTCCTTTCGCTCCTACGAAAAACCCGATAATCGTAAGGGCGTTCCAGAAGATGTTGAGAAGGCAGAAAAGATCCTCTGGGCCGATGGAAGGAAAGTTGACGGAGAACAGCGGCAGACTATTACAGAAATCCTGACACGCATGCAAAGCACACCATAAACAGTTGATCAGCTGATTACCTGAAACAGTAACGAGGCCAACCACTATGATCATTAAGATACTTAAATACCTGGTTGTTACGGTTGTCGGAATTATCATACTGGCTGCTCTCATAGCTACTCCCCTCATTATCAAATCGCGTAATGAGGGGGAGCGGATGTATAAAAAGTATGACAGCTATACAAAGGAAGTGCTTGCCCAAAATCTCAACTTAAAACAGTACCCGATTAAACCTGAATACCAGAAAATCCACCCATGGAAGGCGCTCAAGCTCTTTAAAATCCTGGTGCACAGCCAGGAGGGAGAAAAACTTGCACGTGTTAATACACCTTGATGCAACCATGGTTCTTTTTATGAAGATGTACACCCTCCTTGTACGCCCCAATTACAATTACAACCTCCCCATGTTATCAGTGGACTTTATTTTCATCGGCGGGAAGAGGGTCTTTGTCATTGAGATCATTGATCCCGCCCGCATTGAAGATGACAATATCAAAAAACACTATGCACAGATGCGGTCACGGATGCCTGAAATCGAGAAGTTCGAACACATGGACATTGAAATGGAGTGGTGCAAGGACATAGTAACCGATTTCAGCATTCACATTAATGCAGAGAGAGCAGATGACGAGCTCCTCTTTGACATTTATAAGACCTACCTTAACGCTTATCTTGACATGGCTCAAAACGCAGAACCGTTAAGTCAGGAGATGAGTGCAAAAGTGCAGGAAGGCATAGAGGGGTATGTTTCTTCCCTGCTGGCAAAGGGGGGTCCTGCGGTCAATGTATTTAAAACCCTACTGGGCCCGGAAAAGCAGAAGGAGTATGTCCGCACAGTGATGTTCGGATTAGATAACTAAAAAGCAGAAGTCAGAAGACAGAATAAACTGGAGTAATGGTTTTCTAGGTTTCAAAAGTCATACACCTGACTCGTTAAGTTTTTAATTTAGGCATTTTAGGCACTTTAGATCATTTGAGGCATTTGAAATTTTGATTTTGGATTTGTTTGGGATTTAGAAATTCGAATTTCGGATTTATCATCATATTTGGGAGGATTATATGCTTACCGATCAATATCTCATCGACTTGAAACAGAAGCATATCGATACCTTTTGCGAGTGCAATAAGGACAAGTCCGTAGAAACACAGAAATGTGACTTTCCTACAAAAGTCGGTAAAGTGGAAGTGAACGTGATGCGGGGTAAGGTTTTTGAAAAGGCCACTGTTTCAACTATCTGTGCAACGGTGACCATACCGGGAAGAGACTATGAGAGCACAATCCAGTGGCTGGGAGTACAGGCTTTTCCCGCTAATCCACTGGCCCCGATGTTTATGGGAGTTTATGAGCACGTCTCTGAAGAAGGAAAAGAACACACCCCCGGCTACTACGACATTTATCCCGCCACACCCTTTGAAGAAGACCGGGTGTACGCACAAAAAGAAATGGAAGCAGTTGCAAAAAAGCATGGTAGAAACTTTGAGCCTTTGGCAGAGGGATACAAACGTATGTTTCAGGCCAAGGAGGTCGGCTCTGGCGTGGGTTACGGCGTGGGCATGGCATTCCGCCCGGAGGAAGAAAATTTTGACTACTTCCACGATGCCTCCAATACCATGTTTGACATCTACTTTGCACTGGTAGATAAAAGGAAAGATATGGAATTCTCACCAGTTCACCTTGACGCCATGTTTAAGCAGCGGGCGGAGTGGGTTCGGTTTAATTTTATGGATAACCGCTTTTTCCAGGGGGGCATTCAATTCGGGGTTCCGCCGGAATACTTCATGCTTCACTTTATACCCCCTGTAGTGAAATTTTGACGGATATTCATATTAAAGTATTTTGTTGCCAAACAGTACCAATAATGTTATGGATACAATCTTTATTGCTAACAATTTCTAACCAGTGGATCATACAAATTAAGGTGAATGCGTCACGAGGAGGTAGAGAGAAATGTTTGACTACGATGTAATCGTCGCGGGTTGCGGCCCTGCAGGTCTAACGGCAGCAACTGAACTCAAGGCAAAGGGAGTCAATGTAATCGGTATAGACAAGAAACCCAAGCTTGATCAAAATATACGCTCAGCATCCGGCTTTTGCATCGACGATCAGGATATGAACGGGGAATTCGTTCAGCTCAAACCCTTAAACGGAAAAACGGAAATCAACTTTACCAAGTGCGGCTTTTCCTTTGAATACTCACAGCCCATGGAAGGGATCCACCACACCCATATTATTTCCCCTTCCGGAAGCCAGTTTCAGGCAACCGCCCGCAAGAAACCACTCTACCACCTCTTCAATCCCGCCACCTGGCTCTCTGATCTTTACAAAAGGGCAAAAAAGCAAAAGGTCCCTTTTATGACCAGCACTACTATCATAAGAGCAAAAGAAGTTGATGGCGGCGTTGAACTAACCATTCGAAACAAGGGAAAAACCAGCACCAAGACCTGCCGGAAACTCATAGCCTCTGACGGGCTCTCATCCCGTATCACCAGAAACCTTGGGTTTAACAAAGACCGTATCTGTTTCGGTAAAGGCCCTACCATTGAATATGAATTCACCGATGTCGACTGTCCTCTTGACCGTGGTGACATCTTTGCTACAGGTGAAAAAAATATAGGCGGGCCCGGGGGCATTATAGCAATCCCCAGCTATCGCGGCGAGGGTGCATACCGCTTTGAAACCATGTCAGCCCTCCCGGGCAAATCAGCTTATGACCGTATTGAGTTTTTTACCAAAAAGAGCCCCTACGCAAAATGGTTTAAAAATGCCAAAGTAGTTGAGAAAAGCGGTGCTATTGTTGAAATCTTCACCCCCATAAAAACCCCCTACCGGGGAAACATTCTTCTGGTTGGTGATGCAGCAGCCTTTGCCGAATGCCTCTACCAGGGTGCTACTTCCTGCGGTTATATGGGAGCAAAGGGGATGCTCAAAGAGCTTGAAGGCAAAAATGGTTTTCAGGACTACACCGACTGGTGGATGGCCTCCTTTGAATGGAATACTGAACCCCGAAGAATGGCCGATTACGTTAAGAGGACACTGTTTCTCCGCTTCTTTTCCCAGGAACAGATCGACTTCCTCTTCGATCTGGCCAAAAAGCACCCTGCCGTTGTGGATCAAATGGATGCGGGGGTTTTTGACTACACCAGCGAGCTCATGAACTATTTCTTAAGCCTGCCAGGAATACCCGAAGATCTCCAGGAAAGGATGAAAATGATTCAGGAAGCTGATATGGCTAAGATAGCAACCGTCATCAGCAAGAGGCAGGACTAAAACCACGGTTTTTTCTGAAAAATCACTCAATTTTACTAATAAAAACATACGGTACCCATCATTTCGAACAGTCGGCTCATCCCCTGCCCTGCCAGGTTTGAGGAGGGCCTGGTTGTCGAATGTCCTCCCCCGGCAAAAAATCTCCAAAAAACACTTGAAAAACTCTCCGGTACCATGTTATCTCCTACAGGCGCAGGATACTAGATTTGCCGTTTTATTTACACGTACCAATGCTACAAAAGTCCGCATTTTGCCTTGACATAATCTAAGAAGTGTGATTATATATGAGTCCACTCATATTTAAGAAAACCCTTTTAAAACAATCTTGAATCACTGGGTAATGAGTAAAGCCTTTTCTCGGTGAAGATGATCTAAGCATGTTCACCGGGATTCTAATTAGCATGTAATCAACAATAACGAAAGTCGGAGAACACTATGAATACACCCGCACAAACAACAGAAACCATCAAGGAAGCCTTAGCTGCAGTTGTCGGGAAAAAGAATGTTTTAGACAAACCTGAAACACTTGCGAAATACTCCCGTGATACCAGCATGCAGCCCCCCCACATGCCCGACATGGTAGTCAGGGTAACAAAAACCAGTGAAGTGCAGGAAGTTCTCAAAATTGCGAGTGCAAACAACTACCCGGTTGTCCCCCGCAGTTCTGGAACAGGCACCTATGGCACCGGAATACCTGAAGAGGGGGGAATCATCCTCGATCTTTCAGGTATGAATCGAATCCCACGCACTGATACTAGAAACAGGTGGGTTCTGATTGAGGCCGGTGTGACCTTTGGTGAGCTGGAAGAAGAACTGGCAAAGCACGGAATGCAACCATTAAACCCCCTGCTCCCCCGCAAGGACAAATCGGTTATCACAAGTGTCCTGGAGAGGGAACCCGTGCTTACTACTAAAACGGAGTGTGACGAACCTTTAAGGACAATGGAACTTGTGTGGGGTACAGGTGAGCTGTTGCGAACGGGTTCCATGTGTGTGGACACCATTCCCCCGGAAGAGATTCCGGACAAGACCAACTCTGATCTGTGCAGCACCGGTGGCCCCGGAATTGACTGGTGGAGACTGTTAACCGGATGTCAGGGGACCTTTGGCGTGGTTACCATAATGAACGTAAAGATTTTCCACAAACCACTCAAGCAGAAAATTGTCTTTCTACCCTTTGAAAACCTGGAAGATGCAGTGATGCCCTATTACGCACTTCAAAAGCATGAAATAGGTCATGAGTGTTTCCTCTTAAATGGTTACGACCTGGCAGCTATACTGGCCGAGAATGACAGTGACATTCCGGAACTCACCCGCACCATTCCAGGCTACGTTATCGTGTTAAATCTCTGGGGTGGACAGTTCTTTCCGGAAGACCGGATAGCCTATGAGGAAAAGGCCGTTAATGACATTGCAGAGCAATATAATGTAACCCCGGCTGAAAAGCTGGAGGGTGTATCCGAAGCCGACCTTCGCTTGCAAAAGATGCTCAACCGTCCCTGGGAAGGTGAAGTATACTGGAAGGAACGCCAACTGGGAGGGTGCCTTGAAGTTGTCTTTCAAAGTGGCCTTGATAAGATACCATCATACTGGAAGCTCTTCAAACAGATCGCAGGGGAACACGGCATAGACACCACTAACCTGGGTCTCTACATCCAGCCCAGGCAGCGGGCACGGGTCTGTCACGTTGAATTTCACATCCCCTGTGACCCTGATGATACCTCCTCCCTTGAAAACGTAAAGGCCTTTCACAAAAAGGCAAGTGAAGCCGTAATGAACGCCGGGGCCTTCTTTTATCGACCCTACTACGACTGGTCCGACATGGTCTTTTCCCGGTCAGGCTACACACATGAGGCAATCAAAAAGCTCAAAAAGATTCTTGATCCTCAAAATACACTCAATCCAGGAAAACTGGCTCTCTAGAACACAATCTTTTTCGCACATCGCAAAGTTGTACTAAAGGAGGAACTATGGCATTTACCGATATCGCATATAAAGCACTGCAAGATGTTGTGGGTCAAGAAAATGTTACCAACGACCCGCTAATGTGTCAGTCATATTCACGGGTTCAATGGACGGCAGACGGCTGTGTACAGCGTTCCCAGCTCGGAACTAAGATGCGACCGGAGGGCGTTGTCATGCCCGGGTCAGCAGAAGAGATACAGTCCATCGTCAAGCTTGCTAACCGTTATGACTTTATATTCATTCCACGTGGAACAGGTATGATAAACAGTGCCTTTCCTAATCCGGGCCAGGCTCAGATGGGAAAGGGAGTGGTCATTATAGATCCGAAACGGATGGACAAGATTATAAAGGTTGACCCCAACAACATGTACGCCGTTATAGAACCCTATGTGAGCTTTGCATCTCTCCAGGCAGAAGCAATGAAGGTGGGCTGTACCATACCGACCCCTCCGGCGGGTGCTCAGGTATCAGCCCTGGCGAATATCCAGTGGCACGGTGCCTATGGAACCTCCTGGGTGGCTGCGCTGGGAGCCCATCAGCTCCTCTCATTCGAGGTTGTCCTCCCCAACGGTGAACTCTTAAGAAGTGGATCAATAGCACAGACCGGCAGTGAGGACTGGATATGGAACGATGGTCCGGGACCCGATCTCCGGGGGTTTTACCGTGGTGCCCAGTTTGGACACGCGGGTGGCATGGGCATGGTCACCAAGATTTCTACACGTCTCTTCCCCTGGCCCGGTCCTTCAGCGTTTCCCACAGAGGGAGACTGCCCTTGAAAAAGAATCCCACTTCCCCAAAGACAAGGTCCGATGGTACATGATCGATTTTCCCGAAAACCTTAAGGCCTACCCGGAAAAAGAAGAGGAACAGCTTCGCTGGTCCTGTGACCTGCAGTACGAAATAGCCCGGGCGGAACTGGCAATAGTCGTACAGCACAATGCAAAACAGTTCATGTGGACCTGGGCTGCACGCACCAAAGAAGAGTTTCATAAGGGCGCAGAAGAGGATTTCTTTCCCCATGGATACAACATCGTGGCACTGGCCTCCATAACCAACGTCGAACAGCTTGAGTATGAAGAGAAAGTTCTACAGCACATTGTCCAAAGCATGGGAGGAACCTTCCTTTCAGAAAACTCCTCTGATCCCCTGGACCGTGAACGATACAATTCCTGGATGCGTATTACTAACGACTGGCTCCGTGTCGGTCACTCAATGCGTTTGAGCCGTCCCACTGACTGTTTCCATCAGGGAACCGCCTGTCTTGATTCCATTGATACCGTGGCTGAAGAGATCCTCAGGGCAAACCGTGCACAGCGCAAGATGCGCGAAGAGGGTAAGGGACCCAACCTGCTGCCCATCAGTTTTCACGGCGGATGGATCAGCCCCACTGAAAAGGGATACGGTGCACTGATGACAACCGATCTCTGGCCGGAACAGGAGCCCGAACGGGCATCAGAGGCAATCCAGTTTCTCCTGGGCAACTTAAAAGAGTGGGTTAAAACCAAAAGCGCATCCGCAACGGTAATCCTGCTTGGTCCCGTTTACGATCTGCTCGGCCCACAGTTCTTTAACGTACACCTGCTGATTAAGGCCATGAAACGTGAATTTGATCCCAACAACGTTTCAAATCCGCCTTACGCAACCGTACCCAATGTGGTACCTCCGGAGCAGCTGGCAGAAATGACAAAGGTTTTATAAAATCACTAACGGGCTCGTCGGGCAAACCGGATAACGGGCTCACCACAAAGTAACCTCTCTGTGGTTTGTATGATACTATTTAATTCTAATAAGGAGAACTAGCCATGTCTGAACAGGAAGGAACCATAGAAAAAGTATTGGCGATGAAGCCCTTTAAAGTTTTTGACAGCCACGGTCATCCGGGCCTTGAGAAAAAAGGTATTGCTGACAGACCGGGTTGTTTTGACTTCTGGGGCGGCAACTCAGTCGTTTCCAGAAGTATGATGGGGGCCCGTGCAGCCATGGGTGACCCGAATCCCGTTTACACCCATCACCAAGCCTGAAGAGTGCCCCGAGCTCACCCCCGCAACATTTATTCAGTTCATGGACAGCGCAAATGTTGAAGCCATGTGCCTGCAGTGTATTCACGGTATCACCGATCCCTATCCGGGAAATAAAGACGGGTGGAAGTGGTACGTGCCCAATGAGTACGTAAAAAAAGAGTTTATTGATGCCTACCCCGGTCGATTTACGGCAGTGGGTGGAGTCCATGCACGTTACGGAAAAGAGGCTGCTGTCGAGATGGTCATCTCTGCCCATGAGTGCGGATTCCCCGGCATAAAGATTCATCCCCCTACTATAGGCTATCCTAACAACCCTGACCTCTACCCTGCATATGAAAAGTGTCAGGAACTCGGACTCCATGTCCAGATACACACCGGGGTTGAAGAACTCCCCGGCACCAGGGCTAAATATCAGGACCCTGTCTACCTTGATGATGTAGCCATGGACTTTCCCGACATGAAAATTCTGCAGCTCCATTGCGGTGTTTTCAACAACCCCATGATGGGACTCTGGAATGTGATGAAACACGAGAATCTTTACACTGACATTACTATTCCCCACCCGACACTGATGCAGTTCAAGTACTACTGGGACCTTGACCACATGCGCTTTCTTGAATTCTTCATGCCCGATAAAGTCTTTTACGGCACAGACTTTCCCCTCACCATGCCGGTATACCGTGCTATGGTGGACAACATAATGAACCTTCCCCTATCCATGGAATTCAAGCACAAACTCATGGGAGATAACTTTAGAAAGTTTCTCAACTGGGAAAGCAAAGCCTAAAATTCGTAAGTCGGCAAGAGTGTAGCTTTTCATCAAAAATAACACGAATACCCGGTTTGCTCCGTTACCAGTTATTTTAAAGGGTGTTCGAAAGCAGTATCGGACACCCTTTTTGTATATTTATTTTCTAAGTGCAGTACGAGTTTAAAAAAACATTTGGAAGGAGGACTTTATAAAAATGAACATAAACCTAGAGAAATGGGAGTCGACATTACGCACAGATCCCGGTCTGGAAGAACGGCTCAGACGCCTTGATCCCGAGGGCTTTCCCGCTACGAAAAAGGGAGACTTACTGTCACTCACAGTCAGCGGTAACACTCCTCTCGTCGTAAACTGGGACGGATCTGAAATCAAGATTGCACAAAGGGAAGCTAAAAAACCATTTTGCTCCTGGACCATGAGTGAAGAAACCTTTAACCAACTTTTCCTCGGAACGTGCCCTCCCCTGCTGGTAGCCATGAACAATGATCAGAACAACATAAAGATGGGTTCTGATCACCACAATGGCTCACTGGCATTAAGCTTCATGGTAATGCTCCAGGAATGCAACGAGGGAGGTGAAGATAAATGACGAGTTTCTTTTCTGACTACCAACCACAAAAAACAGTACAACCAACCTGTTACGAAGAGGTACAGGAAACCATAAAAAAGGCCAACCGTGATCGCACACCGCTGGTCCCCGTCAGTTCAGGGACTAACCTGCAGGATACCCATCTACCATCCGTTAAAGATGCCATTGCGGTAGACCTCTCCCGAATGAATAAAATAACCTACCTTGATGCCAGGAATCGTGATGCCGTTATCGAGCCCGGCGTAACCTTTGCCCAACTGGAAGCGGCATGTGAGGCAGAAGGACTTCGCACACTCACCGCCATTGATGTACCAAAGGAGGCCTCCGTCCTGGGAACGTATCTCGAGATGATGCCACTCTATGGCTGGCCTAAATATCACCCTGGGAATTACTCACCATGAAGGGTGTAAGGGCTGACGGTGAATTATTCGCCACCGGCCAGATGGCAATGTCACAGGACCGGCCTGACAAGTACTCCTGGGGTGTTTCCCTGGCCCAGGTTGCCAGACTGTACTGTCAGGCTCAGGGTACACTGGGTATCATCACCAATGCCGCCGTGACACTTAAGACCATCGCCCCGGAAAATCAGGTTTTCTTTTTTGGCTGTAACAACATCGCCCGGGCTACCAAGGTGTTGAAGGCATTTATTGCAACCGAGGAACCCCATGAGATTTTTGCTGTAAACAAGACCTATCTTTCAGAACTCATCGGACAGGAAGATGCCAAAAAGCTGTCCCCCTGGACTGTGGTAATAGTAACGCGCGGTTTTGAAAAGGCGGAGATTGCCTACAAGAAAAAAGACCTGACTGCCCTTGCAAAACAGCTTAAAGGCGAACTTACAACACGGCTTACCTCAGCAAAAAAAGCCGGAGAAAAAATCCTGGCAGAAATAAAAAATCCCACGGGATTTTCACTGCACAGTGAAGAAGGCTCAGGCTGGGCACCGGTGGTAACCATTGCCACGGACAGCCAGATACAAAAATCAGCCGGCCTTTTCCCCAAAAATTCCGGTTCCCTGATTATGCCGCTCCAGGCAGGTGGGTGTTTTTACTATCAACCCGACCTTCGTTATCCTCTGGGAGACGAAAAGAAGGTACGTAAGACATATCTTTCCATTTGCGAAAAACTTTTAAAGGCTGGCGTCACCTTTCCCCGCCCCTCAGCACTCAATGCAAAACAGGTGGCTGCCCACAACCCTTCATACTTTAAACTGCTTCGATCCATTAAAAAAGCAGTAGATCCCAATAACATTATGAACCCCAAAAAATTAGGGCTTTGAGGAGGTGAAAATCGTGACGACAGAAGAATTACTAGAAAAAGCGCTTTGTTGTAACCGATGCGGGAGCTGCCGCGGTGTTTCTCAGGATACTGTCCCTCATCAGGAATTTTCAACCCAATGCCCATCCGGGATGACACTCTTCGGTGCCTATGAGCCGGCTGGTCTCATGTACAGCGCAAAAGGCCTTGCCCTCGGTGCCCTGGAGTGGGATAAGGATATTGCCGATGCCCTCTATTCATGTACCCTCTGTGGGTACTGTGAAGACCTGTGCAGTCGTGGTTATCGACACACCCCCTCTATCTCAATCCTGGAGGAACTGCGAAGAACCATACCGGAAAACTTGAAACCAAAGAATCTCACAAAAGCCTGCTCAATCAACCACAAGTACCGCAGGGCACAAACTGGACATCTTAAAATCCTTCGGTATTGCCGATCCCGGGGAGGGGAAAAAGACAGACACTATCCTCTTTGCTGACAGATCAATCATAGCCAATCAGAGCAAGTTAAAGGAGATCGGTTTCCTCATTCAAAAAAGCGGAAAGAAGATTGGCTGTTTCATCAATGATCCGCTTCCTCCTGTTGACACCACCCTCCTCAGTGCAGGGGACCAGGACGTTTTAGAAGAATGCATGGAAGAAATTGACACCCGTCTGGAAACCCATGGTATCAAGCAGGTCATCTGCTACAGTCCCGAAAGCCTCTCAGTGCTTATGAGGTTTAGTAACAGCCGTACGGAATTTGTGTCTATCACCCAGTTTTATGCCCAACTGCTCAAAAAGAAAGCCCACAAAAAACTGAAGATGCCGGCGGTGACCTACCAGGATCCATGTCATCTGGGACGTTACGCAAAAGAGTACCTTGCACCACGCCAGGTTATAACAGGGCTCGGTCTCACCTTAAAGGAAATGTGGAGATCCGGCGACAACTCACTCTGTTGCGGTGCCGGTGGAGGAGTTCTGGTTAATAAGCCAAAACTTGCTAAACAATATGCCTCCAACCGCTGGAACGAGGCAAAAGCAACTGGTGTAAAAACAATAGTGACTGCCTGCCCCTTTTGTACACTCAATCTGAACCAGAGCAAACCAAAAGGTGGTAAGGTTTTAGACATAACATCCCTTATGGCGCAGGCATACGGATATAAATAGAAAGGCGGTGATCCAATGAACACGATAATCACAAAACTGAAAAAGATTGTTGGCGCTGAGTGGGTGCGTACCGATCAGCTCACCAGGTATTATTACGCTGCTGACGTGATGACCCATTTCGGGCAGGGAGCACTCTACCCTGAAAACCATCCCATGGCCATTGTCTATCCCGGATCCACCAAAGAGGTCCAGGGAATTATTAACCTGGCCAGAAATAATAATCTCCCCATCTACCCGGTGGGCGGAGGAACAGTGCTGCTCATTGGCTCCATACCGGGCAACCCTGATGTTGGTATTACCATCGACTTTCACCGCATGCAGGACATTGACCGTTTTTGAGGACCGGATGGTTGTGCGTGCACAACCCGGTGCAACAGGCTTGCAGGTAAGCCAGCTCATTAGAGAAATGGATATCGGATACAGGCCCTACTTCGGCGGCAGTCCGGGAACATCTCTCTTCGTACCCTACCAGGTCTTTACCGGCCAGAACAAGATGGCAGGATACCAGGATGGCATGGGTATAAACTGCGTTTGCGGAATGGAAATTGTTCTCTCCACGGGAGAAGTCGTCCGCACCGGTTCCATGGCAGATAAAAACAGTCCAGCCTGGCCCCACGGTCCGGGACCGGCGCTGACATTTTTGCCCTTCTTTGCCAATGGGGGATTTGGCATTGTAACCGAAATGGAATTCCGTTTTTTCGCCACCCCGGAGAAGGTGGACTCTCTCTGGGTGACTTTCCCAACCTTAAGTGGTGCGGTGAAGGCCATGTACAACGTGATGATGAAAGACTATGCCTGTGGAGCTACCGTGATGGGACCGGGATGCTGGACCCATGCCCTCTACTCAAGCAAACACTGGCAGGAAGGGGCTCACTTTGTTAAAGCTACCCAGGATATAAATCTCATCGGTATGTCTTTCAGGGGCACACCTGCAAAAACCGCTTTTGAACGTTCGGCCTGTATCCGCATCCTTCAGGAGCATGGCGGTGTGGTTATGCCACCCTGGATGGTTGCCATCCTCGACGGCCATGAAGAAAACGCAGCCGGCTGGCAGCAGTGTAACAGCCCGAAAATCTGCGGCACCTTCAATGGAAAATCAGACTCAGGCGGTATCTTTGTCTCAGGTGGAGTCTTTGATTCTTTAGAAAAACTGGAAGACTATATGGACCGGGGGATGAAGGTTTACCAGAAAGTCTGCCGGGAAAATCCCGAGTTTTTGAATCACCCACACCCCATCCTTCGCCTTTATGCAAGTTGCGGTCAGACCTATCTTGCCATGGGTGGACATGCCAACGCTGCGGGAGAGGTTATCTTTGCAGTTGACTACGCACGCAAGGAATTTCTGCCCTACGTAGGTGCAATCAAGGCACAATTTGACGAACTGATGCAGGAGATCGGAATGGCACCGCTGGGTGTAGGCCGTGACAAGAGGACCTGGACCGAGTGCCCACCTCACTTTGCAATGGCAAAGATATTAAAGGACGTGGTTGACCCTAAAGGGTTCCTGTCCCCCGGGGTCTCGTTCCCCATTTCTGAGTAACCTTTCAGTCAGTACAACAACTAATACTGTAACAGCAAGCGCCTTTCTCACTTAGAGAAGGGCGCTTTTTTTGAAAGCAACCAATCAATCCATGATTCCCTGGTTTAAAACCCACTGATAATAATGCAATTTTGCAGGAACGTCCCCTGGGTCTCATTTTTCTAAAAAACATGATACCGTAGAGCAAAATGGAAAAATATATATAATAGTAATTGGATTGTAGGTGTATAAAATAAAAACTGGCACTACAAAGCAAAAAATGATATAATTTAAATATAAATTAAAGCGCAAATCCTTTGGATCTGCGAAACGTTTATATAGGTATAATAGTTTTTATTTCATTTCACTTTGTACTTCTTCGTGTGCTTCGTGGTTAAAATTTACTGATTTTTGATTTCTCAATTTTACAGGAGGATTAATAATGCCTACAGCAAAAAGATTTCTCCTGCTACTCTTTATATTTTTCTTTGCTCCCTTCTCTTATTCCTTTGCACTGAAAACCTCTACACCTGCAGAACAACCACCTCTGGTAGGACACATAACCCATATCGAGGGAGATTTGCTTCGCTATACCCCTGATGTTGATGACTGGGTTGCAACGGTCATAGATGCACCCTGTGGGGTAGATGACCTGCTGTACGCCGACACAGATGCACGGGCAGAGCTGATTATGCCAAATAACAGCTGGATTCGAATAGGCAGTGACACCAACATTCACATCAAACGGCTCGAAAGTGATTTAACTGAAATCAATATCGAGTCGGGAACGGCCAGACTGTACAATAAAAGTTCCACGGCTACCATTAAAACCTCAACACCTTTCGGCACAATCACATCACCTCCAAACACTATTTTTGACCTCTATCTCGAAGAAGATTCCCTGCTGTTGACAGCACTGGAGGGGAGCGTTGATTTTTTACACGTTGGTGATAACACACATTATGGGGTAACTGCAGGCTTATCATCTCTGAAAGCGGGATTTGAGCAGGCAACAACCAGTGAAGAACTGTTAGACGATCCGTGGAATGCCTGGAACCAATCCCGGGACGAGATCTGGGAAGAAAGATTAGCAGAGCAGGGAGATTCATCAGGCTATCTTCCCGACAGCCTTCAGCATGAGTCATACGCCCTGGAAGAAAATGGTACCTGGGAAAATGTCTACTATGAAGGCAGCCGCCGTTCTTTCTGGCGGCCACGCTGCGTCTCACCCGGTTGGGCCCCCTTCACAAGGGGGAGGTGGACTGAATGGTATGGTGATCACTGCTGGGTTCCCTGTGAACCCTTCGGATACGTAACACATCACTATGGCAATTGGGTGTATATTGACAGCTGTAGACGATGGTACTGGGCGCCACCCGCTTGTGGTACAGGGCCGTTTCATAGCATTGGATCCGGATGGTATCCGGGAAGGGTGTCCTGGATCAACAGAGGCCTCTATGTGGGCTGGATTCCCTTAGCACCCTTGGAACCATACTACTCCCGTCGCTACTGGGGGCCACGGTCATGTACCTTGCCAGCAGGCAGGAATCGCATAGAGCATTTTGACACCAGACACTGCCGTTACAGGAATCACTCGGTTGTTGTCAGGAAAACAAGCTTCTACAAAACCGGGGATTACAACACGGTCCGTGTAAAAAAGATACACAACAACTTCATTGACAACTGTCACCGTACAACCCACATTAACAGCAGCGTTATACGAGACTTCAAAAATAACAGACAACGCTTCAACTTCGGCAAACAACATGTAACACGCAAACCGAACTGGACAATTGCCAAAGGCATCAGACAAAAAAGGGAAAGTTCTTTATTAAAAAAACATGGAACGCGGGTAGGGAAACCACTGACAAAACCCATCACCAGCAGGCGTAATTCCATAAGGGAAGCACGGAATTCCCCCAGAATATTTTCTACGGATAAGAGAAACAGGCAAAAACGGACGAGTTTTAAACAGCAGGCCATTAAAAGGTCAAGGACACCCCGTACAAAATCCAGAACATGGAGGGCACCGGAAAGGAATCTAACCCGGACAGGTAAGCGCCGCACTCTCGGCAGGGCAAAGATATCGTCAGGACTGAAAAGGGAACGATCACGACAACCTTCCGGTTTTCAGGCAATGAAAAAACGGGGCACACCCCGCCTGAAGCATCAGAGAAAATCCCGAATCCCCCAGAGACAAAGAGGCTTGTCGGGAGTAAGAGGACGAATCTTATAACCGGGGTCAGGCTTGCATAATGGCATAACTGGCTTATAAACCTGCTTTCAGGTTGACTAATACCCCTTATTATCATAGAATACCTAAATTAACTCCCAACATAAAAATATCCACATAAATTCCAAAAGAGAGGAGAAAGTGTCATGAAAAAAACCTTAGTTTTAGCAATTGTCATCGCCTTTTTTGCAGCAGGCTGTACTACCATGAAAGAAAATAAGAAAACAACCATCGGAGCAGCCACGGGTGCTGTAGTTGGAGCGGGTGTTGGCTATGCCGTAGGTGGCGGAAAGGGCGCAGCAATCGGTACCGTAGTGGGTGCGCTGGCCGGAGGCGGTATCGGTTACATGTTCGATAAACAGGAGAAGGAATTCAAGCGGGCACTTGCCGATTCAGAAAATGCATCTATTCAACGGGAACAACGAATAGTTGAGGATG
Source organism: uncultured delta proteobacterium (assembly GCA_963752035.1). Lineage (GTDB taxonomy): Bacteria > Desulfobacterota > WTBG01 > WTBG01 > WTBG01 > CAVVWZ01. Next base: position 19,170 of record CAVVWZ010000075.1, read on the forward strand.
CAAAACTGCGTGAACAGGGGATAGTCGAGGAGTCCAAGCGGCGTGAGCAGGAGGTACTGGTTTTGAGCTTCAAATCAGATTTCTACTTTGATGTCGACTCAGCAGTGTTAAAGCCCGGGGGATATAAAGACATTGATAGGTCAGCAGTAATTCTTAATCGCTATCCCGAAACCTCCCTTCTGGTGGAAGGACACACCGACAGTACGGGGAGCGAAGACTATAATTTAAAGCTCTCTGAAAAGCGTGCTATGGCTATCCAAAATGAACTTATTTCACAAAATGTTGATCCTGCACGTATCCAAATCCTCGGTTTCGGTGAGGCAAAACCTATTGCCGATAACAATACCGAATCCGGAAGACAATTAAACCGTCGTGTTGAAGTCGTCATCATCCCCCCTCCCGCTGAAGAGGCTCCTGCCAGTTAGAGGCCACTATCAACTATAAGGAAGTAATGCCTCAGAAATAGTTTAAGAACGGACAACGTAAGTCCCAGTTGTCCGTTCTTTTTTGGAGATCAGCTGACCACCAGAACACAGGTGCATCCAGAAACCTCCTATTAGACCATTTAAGATTGTGCCCTTCCCTGACGATACTATACTTATTGTATTACAGCACAACCAAAATCTTGTAACTATATTTAAGGCAAAGAATTCTTAACGGGAGGTGTAGCAATGGTCGGCAAAAAACTATTATTTTTCCTGATTGGAATCACTCTGACAATAGCACTTACCGGCTGCGCAGGAATCCTATAAAATATCCCTGCAGGGGAGTTGGGAGGTAGACGAGTACTATAAGAATGGGGAGGAAAACACACAATCATTTAACCTGGCCTTCGGAGATTACGTAATAAAATTCCATCCCGATGGTGATTTCACTGAAACATACAAAGCCATGAATCTAGTTCCCATCACCAATCCCGGGACATGGGAAATTATCAATAATGGTGGAAAGTTACGATTAGTTGATGAAAGCTCTACAAGAATATTTGACATTTTGAGCGTAACAACCAACGAGTTGAAACTCTACCGGGAACTGGGAGAAGGAGGGAATGAAGAGCTGATACTTGAGCCCAAAGAGGAACTTTGAAGTAAAGGTCTTTAGAAACTATTCACCGTACAAGCAACAAATATTCATCAGTCCTGTAATTGCATAACCACAACCCTGTTGGCCAGCATGTCTACGACATACAGTCTCATCTTTTTATCAATAAATAGACCTGTTGGTGTTTCGAACCGGACAATGGAACCCTTCTCATCTCCGAGGATGGAGAGGAAGGTTCCATCACGATTAAACACCTGGATTACCCCCAGGTAACTGTCGCTCACAAACACTCTATTCTTAGTATCAACAGCTACCCCTTTCGGACGGTAAAATTCCCCCATTTCCACACCCCACCCGCCAATGGTAGTGATGTATTTCCCTTCAGGGTTAAGCACCTGTACCCTGGTGTTAATCACATCTACAACATAAAGATTTCCCTCCTGATCCAGATCCAGTAAAAAAGGGAAACGAAACTCAGCTTTCTCCATTCCCATAGTTCCATAAACCCCTGATGGTTTTCCCAGGCTGAGATCATAGGTAAAAATCCAATGGTTGTCATTGTCAACCACAAAACAGTTGCTTGATGTACTATCCACTACTACGTCCGTGGGGTCTGAAGGTTTTATTTGTTGTTGTTTGGTCTCTGTTGAAAATTGTGACCGGTATTCCCCTGCGGGGGTAAAAACCTGAACCCTGTGGTTCCCGGAATCAGCCACATATATTCGATCAGAAACATCAATGCCAATGCCCAGGGGGAAGTTAAACTGCCCCTTCCCGGCTGCCCGTTTCTCCAAAAGAAAAGAGAAAGGTGTTTTTCTGATTGAAGACCTTTACCTTGTTGTTGACTCCATCCAGCACGTATATCTTTCCACTTCTTCCTGCAACCACATCACTCGGGTTTTGAAAATCCGAGGTAATGGTAAACAGGTGTTTAGCTGTACAGATAGGAAGAGGAGTCTCCTGGGCCTGGGCACCGGGTAGTGCTGTCAGGAATAAAGATAGTAAAAAATTATAGAACAAAAAATTATTTCTGGTCATCAAGGAAACCGTTTCTCGTACCATAAATTAGCCTGCTAATGATTGTAGTCATTGCGAACCCAAAGGGCGTGGCAATCTCATTCTAGAAGCATGTACAAATTGTAACAGATTTTCAAGAGATTGCTTCGTCGGTTTTATCCTCCTCGCAATGACGTGTGGACATTTATTTGTAAGGTTAAAACATTGCCATGAGGAACACTATTTAGCATCCTCTTTTCCCTTTACCACACAGGGGTCAAACATAGTTGGCAGATGAAATTCACTATATTCTTTAGAAAGTTTTACAATTGAAATATGGGACAGATTCGATACGACCACCGGTGTATAGCCAAGGGCAGCAAAATCAATATATCCCTTTTCATGATGGCATTCCTCACAGGTAACGGGTTCTTCCGAGATGTGTGCCATCAACTCATCCTGCACCTTTTTTTTCTCCTCTTCACTGTAGCTTTCTTTATTCATCATGTACTCACGGGCAAGTTCCTCTTTGGGAAAGATATCTAAACGTGCATTGCCCTTCACGGGAACAATCTTGGCACCGTAGTTACCGTCACTCCCGGTGACTTCGGTGAGCAACGATCCCGTTCTGTCGTCGAACCATTGAAATATAACATTCTCTTCATCTGTCGCTCGAATGTGACAGGTTTCACAGGCAAGAAAAAACGTGTGCATGTTATAAAACGACCGGAGCCATTCAGATTTGGCATGACAAAAGTTTCCGTGGCACTTAAGGCAGGTGGGGGCATTTTGCAAATCGGTATACACAGTTTCATCCAGAATGTGAAAGTGGTCCGCACCCAGCGTCTGCTCTATTGATTTAGAAAACATATCCGGTGGCATTTCGCCATTCTCGGGGACCGGTTCCACTGAGGGGGTCGAGTAAAGAAACGTACCGAGAAGGTATAAGTTGACCACTATAAAACAGATAAGAAAAAGTCCGAATAGGGTACCAGCAAATTTTAAAAGAATATTTTTTGTCTCTGCCATGTTTTTTCCAGTGGTTAAATATCGGGTATTTGAGAAGTTGATGCCTGTGGTTTGATCCGTTCATACTGAAGAGGGTGCTCCTCTTCCAGTTCATGTTCGGAGATTTTTCCGTCCAGGAAGATCATTGACATGGGAAACTTTCCCGGCTTAAGATGCACTTCATAGAAATGCCACACCATGATGGCACAGGAGGCAAGTATTGCCTCCATGGTGTGAATAAGGATGGAAAGGTCGAAAATAAACTTAGGGAAATACTCCTGGAACCAGAGAAAAAATCCTGTTGCCGTAATGATGATGTTTCCTATCCAACCGGTCCAGTACTCCAGTTTCTCCTTGTAGTTGAAGCGGTCAAAAAGGGGTTTTTCTTTAGTACGCTGCAGGTAGTAAGACATGTTATGGACAAAATCCTTGGCATCCTGGAGACCAGGGAGCATATCCACAAAGTAACCCCGCCCCTCTTTAGAGAATGCGAGATACACAGCCTGATACACAATATTTAAGATCATAACCACCGCAAAAATACGATGGAGTAATCCCCGCCAGTAAAAAACCTCTTCCCGGTAAGGATCAAAATAGGTCAACCACGATTCGGGAAACTCTACCATGAATCCCGTTATGGCCAGGATAACAAAGCTCGACCAGACAAGATGGTGCTGAATCCTTTCATGAATGTTCATCCGTATGTAGTATTCCTCCTTTTTAGGGAGGTAGGAATCTTCGTCCCCGATAGTCCAGGTTTCTCGAACTCTAATGGTCAATGCGGGCCTCCTTCCTTCATTTCTCTTTTAGTGGCAAAATAGTCAAGGGTCTGGTGAAGTATCATGAAGCTGATGAGCCCCCCTATAAGGAGCATGTAAACATATTTTATAAGTTCAAGAATCAATGCCTGATAGTACTCAAGCTTGGTCAGTTCTTCTGAATCCAGTTGCTGTCCCCGTACTTCCTGGAAGGGCTTCATTTCACCCCTTTTTATCTTTCTCAACCTGTCCAGTCCCTTCATTTTAAATTCGAAGACACCAATTTTAAACCCTGCAGGATGAATTCTCCCCTGGGCAAAGGAAGGGGTAGCACTGGGATGGCATGCCTGGAGACCATCAGAATTCGCACAGGTACGCACCAGGTTATCCTTGTGGATAGCCGAACCGGCATCTTCTTTGGGCATTATTTGATGTGAAAAATAGCCCACCGGGGCATGACAGGTGATACAGTTGGGGGCATTGGGATCTTCATACTTAATGCCCTGCCAGTGGAAGGTATCATGGAAGGTACCGGTTACGATCAGACCATGACGTTCCATAGTTTCCTGGTCTTCATGACAGGAGACACACAACTCCACCATTTTCCTCGAGGTGCGGCGCTGATGGAGACGGTGGGTGAAATGATTGTAAAAAGTTCTGGCCCACTGATTTTCACGTGTGACACCCCAGGCACCTGTCCAGGATTTCCTGTGCAACACCCTGCTCCTTTTGGGCCAAACCACTGACAGGCTGGTAAATGCGATTTTCATGGCAATAGATACACTCGGGGAGATCATCTGCATGCTCTTTGAGCTTACCCTGGGCATCCTTTCGTCCATGCACACTCAGCTCATATTTATCAATCATAGTGGCATGGGAGAAATTCTTATTGGTCGCAGGATCCACAAGGTGACAGGTATTAGAGCAATCAACTTTTTCTGCACTGGTATGGGGATACTCATCAACATCAGTGTGGCATTCTTTACAGCGAATTTTCCCGTGGACAGACTGTGCATACAGCTTTTCATTGACGTAGAAGATACGTTTCTTGCCCGACTCATCGACTCTTCCCAGGCCTGAAAATTTATGACACATGAGGCAATTTTCAACATCTGAAGCCATGAGGTGTGAGTGAAAAGCAAGGGTGAGGACAAGAGTTACTCCCGTCACAAATATGCTCAGTACAAATCCCTTTAATTTCATACGCCACAATCCTTTAATTCAGAATCAATTGCCAAAATGATCTAAAATGCCTGGAATGCCTAAAATTAACCCCTTGTCAGGAGTAAAAAAGAGTTGCATCAGTTCAATTGGTTTTATTGGTTGAATTTGTTGCATTGGTTAACGTAATGCCAATGGTACTCAAAAAAGTTATGCCAAAACCAATGTAACCAATATAACTAATCCAACCAACTTAACATGATTTGTTGCTTGCAAGCTCACATTACTCTCATAACTCCACTGCTGCAGTTAATTCTGACTACTGTCTTATTGGCTTTTCAAACGAAAAGGTCCCTTCTCTTTTTTCTCTCCCCAGGTGACTGTGAAAATATTTAAGCATCAGAATCCCTTCGAAACCATGGCACAGTGTGCAAAATTTTGCATCCAGCTTGGGTCGCAAAAAACTGTCGCAGGCACATCCCTCTGTTTCCTTCCCGGGCCCCTTTTTATCGACACGGGGGTCCCATTGATGGGGGTTATGACAGGTGGAACAAACAATATTTCCACTTTCTGCAATCTCTCCTGCAGGGGTAAAAATAGGAAATTCATCTTTAAGCATCTCAAAGGAAACTACTGGTTGTCCCGGCGACACCCTCCGGGGGAATCAGAAACCCTTTTGGATGTAAACCAAATTCGGGAACCTGTTTCTCTGCACTTTCTCCGGGAGAGTGACATCCTGTACAGAGTGAGGTCATCATGTCATCTTCAATCTTATACTCCTCCACCCATCCCTCAAGAATAACCGGACCAATCGGGCCTGACCACAGGTGCCTTTGCTGGACTGCCCTATGGGCTACGTGGCAGGGGCTGCAGACTCCCCCCTGGGCCGGAGTCTGTCTAAAGATGTTAATAAAGCCAGGGTCCGTTATGGTTAAATCATGATCAGTCCCCTCAACCAGTCCATGCTGGGGATGACACTGCATGCAGATGTACTCGGGGTTTCTTTCTGCATACCGGAGGTAGGTACCATGTTTTACCGTTTCATCCTCGGGATCATCATATACAGGAAAAGGATCGTGGTAGGTATGACAGGTAGAGCAACGTATCTTTCCGTTTGCAGCAATGCCATTTTCATCATAGAGGGGAAGTATAAGGGATTTAGCAGTTTCAGGTACATTGATATCCCTGGGATGGGAAAAATCATCGGGCATCACCTTTTCGGCAACTCCCTCCGGAGAATGACAGCTTGTACAGAGTTCACCCGGTTTAGTACCAAACACATCTATGGGTAAGTCGGTAATCAGCTCTCCCAACCCGTCGTGGGCCAGATGACAGGGAGAACAGGAACCGAGATCAGTCTTTTGAGGGGGTTCCACATCTTTCTCACCTTTGTTTATAACAATCTGGTAGTGGATTGTATCGGTGATCTCACTTTGCTCCTTGTGGCACTGCACACACAGGGAGTCCTTCTCGTTTCGCACGGTAAGGAGTGCTTTTTGGCTGGCACCCCCATGGGGAATATGACAGGTTCTGCAAACCATTTCACCACCTGTTCCCAGCACCATCTGCTGGCCATTGTCCCAATACTTTGGCAGATTCATGGTTAATCCGGGGGGAAGGTCCAGTGGATGGGCAAAGCGGCCTGTGGTCGTCTTCTTGGATAAACTGGGCTGCTTGGAATGGCACACCTCACAGAGCACTTGTGTAGAGGAAGGGTTGTCCACAGGCAGCACCAGACGTTTTTGGGTAAAACCACCATGGGCCACATGGCAACTTTCGCAGATCACCTGATTGGGTTCAGTCCCCAGAGAACCACCATACCGGGTAATCTCCTTTGCAGTACTGAGAGTAGATTTGCCGAGGGGGTGGTTTCCCTTTTCAGGACCCCCCTCCTTATCCACATGACACATTTTACACATTACAGAGTTTTCGTTAGCTGTCCTTAAGAAAATGGTTTTCTCGATGCCAGGTTCCGTTGCTAAGGTATGCGCACTGTGACAGGTGCCACAGTCCATTTTCCCCTCCTCATCCAGTGGAAAGGTTTCAGGAATCTTCACCTTTTCCGAGGGAATAACACCAACCTGATGCATGTGGTCATTATACACCTGCTGGCGGGAGTCTACCGTTGAACCATCGTGACAGGAAAAACACATTTTAGAAGTAGCCACCTTCGGTTCAGCGGGTAATGGAGCCAGTACCGTACCCTTCTTGTCGTAAAAGAAGGTTTCTACCCAACTGTAGTGACATATGGCACATTCCTTTGCAGAATCGGGTTTTAAGGATGTGGTCGTGGTGGTGGCGTAGGCAATTGAAAACACTCCAGAAAAGAAGCAAAACTGTAGTATGATTACTAAAGAGCCTATCTCTTTTTTCCCAATCATTCCTTTTCCCTATCAGTAGATATATCCTTTTCTTTAGATAACATGTCAGGGGCATTATTCCAAGCAAAAAACCACAATAAAATCAAAAAGTTAACTTTACATTGCCTGTAAACTACCTATTCAAAATAGTTTGATTTATAATATATTAAGATACTCAAGTAAGAGGTAACCTCCAAGCGCCTTACCTCAATCCTCTCTTCCGAGGGCCTGAATTATAATCCTCCAGCCATTGGGAGGAGTCCCTCCTGGGCTGGAAGACGAAGCAATCTATATTTTGACAAAGAAAGCTAAATATGTGAATTTTTCAAGAACGTCCTTTAGGTCTTACTACCTTCTTTTTAGATTAATCTTGCCAGTGGTAACAGGCTCTGTTATGCTTTTACTGCTGGTAAGAAATGTACTTCTACAGAATATAGATAAGATGAGGCTGACATGCTAACGCAAATATCTTCTCTCATAACCAGACTGTTCATGACCCTGCTGCTTCTGCTTTTTGTCTCGGGTGGTGACTCCTTCTCAGCAGAAAACACCTCTCAGGAGATTCTGGATAAGATCGACACGATGTGGCGGGGTGAAAGCAGTACCGGCACCTATCAGATGAAAATTAAGACCTCCAACTGGGAACGCACTCTCCGAATTAAATCCTGGACCAGGGGCCTCGATCACACCCTGATTAAAATTGAATACCCAAAAAAAGAGAAAGGCGTCGCAACCCTTAAGGTACAGAATAATCTCTGGAACTACCTTCCAAAAATCAACCGGGTAATCAAGGTGCCTTCTTCACTCATGATGGGAAGCTGGATGGGAAGCCATTTCACCAATGATGACCTGGTTAAGGAGAGTACTCTGGCCAATGACTACCATCACCGCATAACCTTTCAGGGAGAACGTGATGGACTGGAAGTGTATGAAATCACACTTCTGCCCAAAGAAGATGCAGCAGTTGTCTGGGGGAAAATCGTAATTCTCGTTCGCAAAGATGATCTCATGCCCCTCTATGAAGAGTTTTTTGATGAGAACGAAAAACCGGTCAGGAAAATGACCCTTACCGATGTGCAAATGATGGGGGGCAGGCTCTTACCGACCAGAATGACTGTCTTGCCCTATGACAAACCCGGAGAGTTCACCGAAGTAACCTATGGAGAAATCAGTTTTGATGTGGAACTTCCCGACACCTTTTTCAGTTTAAGGAATCTCAAGCAGCAGGGAGGATAACCAGTTGCTTCTCTATCTCAAACTGGCGTGGAGAAATATCTGGCGGAACAGCAGACGTACGATGATTACCCAGTTTGCCCTGATCGTGGCGCTTGTACTGATGATTGCCTGCTCAGGATTAACCTGGGGATTAGTTAAACAGATGGAGAGAAATGCAACCCTCCTCGGCCCCGGGGAAATTCAGATCCACCACCCCGGATACCTCGATGACAAATCCATTTACCGCGTGATAAACCACCCTCACACCATTATAACCACCATCGAACAACTGGGAGTAACTGCTGCACCCCGGCTGCATGCCTTCGGACTGGTAAGCAGTGGGGAAAACTCCTCGGGCTCCCAGATTATGGGAATCGATCCTGAAGGGGAAACCAGGGTAACAGAATTTCACAACCATCTTTTTAAGGGGTCTTTTATAACACAGGACAACCATGTCCTTTTAGGAAAAAAGCTTGCGGTAACCCTGAATGTATCAATTGGTGATGAGCTGGTAATTGTTACCCAGGCAGCGGACGGGTCAATAGGGAATGACCTGTACCGGATAGCCGGGATACTGAGGGGCATCGGTGAAGAAATTGACAGATCAACCGTTATGATGTCACTCACTGATTTCAGAGAACTCTTTAGTCTGCCGGATGTGGCAACAGAAATTGTAATACGACGGGCCGATGAAACGGATGACCTCCCTGCCCTCCGGAACCGTATTAAACAGGCTGTCCCAACTGAAGAGGTTAAGACATGGAGAGAAATGTTCCCGGCCGTATCAGATATGCTCGAATTAACCGATGTCTCCATCTACATTCTTCTCACCATAATTTACCTTGCCGGCTCTCTTATCATGCTCAACACCATGCTGATGTCAGTTTTTGAACGGATTAAAGAGCTGGGGATTATGATGGCCATAGGGTTTAAGCCCCTGCAGGTATTGATCCTCATCTTTCTTGAAACATTCCTCTTAACACTCTGCGGCTCTCTCATCGGTCTCTTCCTCGGTGTGAGCCTCAGCCTTTACCTCACTTACTATGGCCTTGACTTGACCTCGATTACTGAGGGATTCTCTTTTGTGGGTATCATGGCGGAACCTCACTGGTTCGCCGTAACCACCTTTAACACCGTTTATCCGCCTTTCATTTTTCTCTTTGTCTTTTCGCTCATTGCGGTAATTTACCCGGCTATAAAGGTATCACTCTTAAAACCGGTGGATGCTCTGGTATTCCACTGAGCAGGCTTAGCATAATACAATGTGGATTTTAAAACTTGCCTGGCGTAATTTATGGAGAAATAAGAGGAGAACAATCATTACCATCTCCTCCATATGCTTTGGTCTGGTGCTCGCTCTCGTATTTATCGGACTGGGGGACGGAACCTACGGCACTATGATAGACAGCGCGGCCCGGCTGGGGTCAGGTCACATAACACTGGAACATACAGATTATCGAACATCCCTTCTAACCCGTCTGACCTTGCAATCCACAGACAAAATAGTTAACCACTTTGACACAATCAAGGAAATTGAAGGGTGGGCCCCCCGGATTCTCGGACAGGCAATGCTCAGCACCAGCTATGGGAGTGTGGGAACTGCCTTCGTAGGTGTAGAACCAGGACGGGAAGTAGAGAACACCCTCTTTATAGATAAGATTAAGGAAGGCAGCTATCTTAAGGAGGACGAAGGAAGAGATGTCCTGATTGGCCGTAAAATGGCGGAAAGGCTTAAAGCATCCATCGGTAGTAAAATGGTAATTACGGCAAACAATCTTCACGGTGAGATTGCAAGTGAACTGCTCAGGGTAATAGGAATTTTCGAGACCGGATCTGAGATGATTGATGGTTATGTGTGCCAGATCACTTTAAAACGTGCCCAAACCTTGCTTGCCATGCAGGAGGATGAGGTAACACAGCTTGCCGTCTTTATCACTAACCAGCGGGATACAGACCGGGTCATTAAGGTCCTGCAGGCAGCCCTCGCAGGCTTCACAGAAGTCGCTGTTCTTTCCTGGAGAGAAGTGATGCCGGAACTGGCCTCTTACGTTGAACTTGACGGAACATCCAACTACATCTTTCAGATTATTATCTTTATCATCATTGCAGCAGGAATTTTAAATTCTATTCTCATGTCCGTGTTAGAACGTCAATTCGAGTTTGGAGTACTCCTCTGTTTGGGGATTAATCCCCGAAGCCTTCTTTTCCTCATACTGGCTGAGTCTATTCTACTGGGGCTTTTGGGAGTAACCATTGGCACGGGATTGGGGCTTATCTGCAACCAGTACTTTACCGTTAACGGTTTTGATCTGACTCTCTTTACCAGGGAGGACCTTGATATTTCAGGGATCGCCCTTGATCCTATTCTCTACTCCAATCTCTATCCCGACCATCTTATAATCACAGTGTCACTGGTTTTTCTTCTGACGGTCCTCGTAGGGATCTATCCGGCCATCAAGGCGGCCCGCTCAGTACCGATCGTGGCACTAAAAAAGGGGAAATAGGTATGACTGCAATTGTCAAGCTGGAAGGAGTAACAAAAGTATACCAGGATGGGAAGGTTGCTGTCGACTGCCCTCCGGGGAGTAGACCTTGAGCTGCAAGAAAGGAGACTTTGCAGCAATCGCAGGTCCCTCAGGTTCAGGCAAAACAACCCTTCTCAATATTATGGGGGGTCTTGATAAGCCCACTGAAGGAAGGGTTTTGCTTGAAGATAAGATCCTGAGCGACATGAGCAGAGGGGAACTGAGTAGATTACGGCTCAATCGTATAGGTTTTATCTTTCAGAGCTACAACTTGATCCCTGTACTTACTGCATATGAAAATGCCGAGTTTGTCCTGCTGCTTCAGAAACGCCCCCCTGAAGAACGCAGGCAGCGGGTCGTCAATCTCCTCGAGGAAGTGGGTCTGGGGGGATTAGAAAACAGGTTTCCCCGGGAAATGAGTGGAGGGCAACAGCAGCGAGTTGCCATTGCACGCTCCATTGCTCCCGAACCCGCCCTTGTTCTTGCCGATGAACCAACTGCCAATGTTGACTCCCACACTGCCGCTGAACTCTTAGACCTGATGGAACAACTGAATCAGGAGAATGGGGTAACATTCCTTTTTTCAACACACGATCCAGCCGTCATGGAACGGGCTCGAAGACTTATCAGACTGAAGGATGGAATGATTGAAAAGGACACGGTAAAATGAGAGCCGGTAAGAAATGTTCCTGTGCAATCATTTTCCTCGTTTTCCCTTGTCTCTTCTTTGCACTGCTGATCATTTCATTGCCGGTGCCATCTCACAGCATTGAACTCATCAATACCGATCTCCTCTCATGTGATCTGTCGGGCAATGTCAGGGGTAACTATCTGGGGATTCACGACAATCACCTTGGTAAAGACCACGACAGTGGACTTATGCTCCTCCGCCTGATCCTCACCGGTGATATTGCCCAAAAATCATGGTTTGAGTTTCATCTGCTTCAAGGGGGAACCATCAATCCCCTCCCGGAGGCCGCTGCAGGTTTTGTTGCCTTCAGTGGGGCTGATCGATTCAGGGTAGACAGCCTGGTTCACACGCAAACAACCCGTGAAGATTTTTCAAGCTTTATGGCTATCGACCGGGCCAACATTAGCCTTCGTTTCTCCCGTTTTGACCTCACGGTGGGGAGGCAGGCGATTTCCCTTGGTACAACCTATTTCTGGAACCCCGTTGATCTCTTGACCAACTTTTCTCCCTACGAATTTGACCGCGACTACAAACCGGGAGTTGATGCGGCCAAGGCCGACATGACATTGGGAGAATTTAGCGGGATCAGCCTGATTTATGCAGCAGGCAATGATTTCGATTTTAATAAGAGTGCCCTTCTACTCCGCCCATTCACTAACCTCTTCAATTTCGATCTCTCAATGACAACAGGGTGGTACCGCAGGGATGGATATGTGGGTGCAGATTTCAGTGGAGAAGTGGGACCCGGTATTGGCTTACGGGGTGAACTGGCTTACTTTGCGGCTTATGACGATACTGACTTTGCTCAGGTAGTAGTTGGAAGTGAGTATCGCTTTACAAATAATTTCTATCTGTCCGCTGAATATTTTTACAATGGATTTGGCACTCCCCATACCTCCCGCTACCTTTCAAAGATCTTATCCGATCGTATCCTGGAAGGGGACCTCTACAATATCTCGCGACACTACCTGGGCGTCCTGGGAAGCTATGAGATAACACCTCTCTTTACCGTATCACTTGCCACCATTGTCAACCTTCTCGATGGCAGCACGCTAATCGACCCGACGGTCATATACTCACTCAGTGATAATGCGGAATTGGTTGCGGGAATGGTAATTGGTGTTGGTGAGGAACCACGTTTACCTGAACTTAAAAGTGAATTCGGCACATATCCGATTTACACCTTTGTACAAATGAAGTATTACTTCTAAACAGTGTAAAAAATTTGAAAAAGGCCAGGGTATTTTTGTGACATGCTCCTTGCACGGTATTTTTGTATCCAGTACTTGTCTTCTCTTGAAACACCCTCAGCACCAAGTTCATCAGCGGTCTTCGCCTCCCGGTCCCCCCTGATGTACCCTTCTGAATTTCCTGAAGGAAGATAGATGGTAACAGGAAACAGCACCTCGGATGAGGGAGAAGTAAGCTTGGAAGCAACCTCCTCAAGAACAGCTTTATCTATCTCAACAGTGTTGTCACTCTCTTCGAATACAGGACTCTTAAGTAAGTCCGCCAAAGACTTCCTCTTCTTTAGAATCCCCTGGTTGACAGAAGAAAGCTCTGTTTTAAGTAAGTTTGTAAGGGCATCCTCATTCTTGGTCATTTTCTCTTTCCCTCCTCCAGCATTTGTATTTGCAAAACCACAGAGCACACTAAAAAAATAAGAATTCAGAATTAATTCCACCGCAGAGACGCAGAGGACGCAAAGTAAACATACAGGATATAAATAATGTTAAAAAATACAGGAATACGTTTACCCTGAAGACACAGAGTGTGGTTTTTACTTTTTGTAATCTTAGCGTACTTTGCGTCTTTGCGGTAAAAATGGGTAACGGATTATCCGGATAACCTATAGCATCCAGCATCTAGTAACCTGTATCCTAGGTTGATTCTCTCTTCAAGACCGCCACATAGCGATCGGCCTCACGGGTAGGTTTAGGAATCCGATAACCGTCCACACACTGTAGAACAACTTCTATACAGGTTTCAAGTGAAATTTTGGTTCCCGGAGAAACAAAAATAGGGCGAACCCGCTTTCTAGTCCTTAACACCACCCCCACAGTCTCTGCACCATCAATGAGGGATGAATAAGAGCCCACATCTTCACCGGGGTCTGTGTAGCTCCCAATCAGGCGTGATTTAGCACAGCCTATGGTTGGCTTGTTGAGCACTATACCCATGTGGGTTGCAATCCCCATTCTGCGGAAGTGGGCAATCCCCTGACCATCAAATAAAATGACATCAGGTTCTGTTACAAGGGAGGAAAACGCTTCCAGCAATATTGGGGCTTCCCTGAAGGCTAAGAGGCCCGGGACATACGGAAAAGTAATTGCTCTGATGACCCCTTGCCGCTCAATCTCCTCCAGTTCAGGGAAACTGTAGGCTATAACCCCCCCATATCCCAAGTTCCTGCTTTTATCAAAGGCAACATCTGCTCCGGCTATTACCCGTATAGACTTAAAAGAATCATCAAGTTGAATCCGGTTTTTTAAATTCTTCTGTATCCCTATCGCTGCCTTGGGGGTTACATCCCAGGGATGCAGGTCGCTATAGTCCATAGGGCACAATCCTCACTGTAAGAATACCCTCTATTATACTTTTACTATATCCCCTACACCTTGCATTTGCAAATGCTTTTCGAAGAGGGGACGTTGGTTCCGAAAGCAACTTACTATTTGGTTTTCAATTCCCCG
>CAVVWZ010000076.1:0-7729 GCA_963752035.1 uncultured delta proteobacterium
TGGAAACACCTGGGGGCCGCCTTCTTCAGGCAACTGCCGGGTGGCATCAATAACGATTTTGCTGGTTGTGCCCCTTTCGGTCTGGCTCGGGTCAAGTGTAACCCTTTGATCTGCTCGTAGAGGTAGTGGGCCTGTGTAGGGCTGCCAGCGGGTGGCCAGGGCATTGTCCACCTGGGTGTGGTCCAGGATGTCGATATCTTCATCCACTACGATGACCACCTTAAAGATTGGTATTATTCCCGCCAGTGTTTTACCTGCCTCGAGGCCCTGTCCCGGTGCGGTCTTCTTAATACGTACATAGGTCAATCCAGGTGCATGTACCGGTGAGTGTAATTCGATTAATTCAGGTACCATTCGTTTAAACCCCGTGTTGAAGATAACCGCTGTTGGACCGGTGCAGTAACCACGGGTTGCCCCGGTTAACTGGTTCACCAGCCATGGGTTTTTGCGGTGGGTGACGGCCGTCACATTCATAAAGAAATTTTCCTTCTTTCTAAGACCCATGTATCCTGCCATTTCACCAAAGGGGGCCTCCGGTAATCCAGGCTGGTCCAGGGGAATTTCACCCTCAATCACCATTTCAGCATGGGCGGGAATGAGCATGTCGTTGGTTTCGCAGCGCACTACTTCCAGGGCTTTACCCCGCAAACCTCCTGCTACAGCAAGCTCATCGATGGGGCCCTCTGCCAGCATACGGTTTGCGACCCTTGAGCTGCTGACGATCCATACGTAAGGATCTTGACCCAGTACGAGGGATACCTTGGCCGTCTTCTCCCCCCTTTCCTTAGCCGCCATCAGGTGCTTCCAGCCGGTTTGGTTAGGCTCAGGGTTGACGCCCACCAGCCGGGGGCCTCTGAGCTGGCAGCGGTAGGTGCCATAATTCGGGCCCATTTCAGGGTCCTGGGTAAAGACCGAAGCTGTGGTGATGTAGCGGCCGGCATCTGCGGGGTTACTCTTGATAAAGGCAAATTTGGTGAGGTCGACCTGATCACCCTTAAGTACAACCTCTTTGCACAGTGCCTTACCGGGTTCAACTTCAATGGGGTCGATCAGAGGAAATGAACCTTGTACCAGTCTACTCTGGAGGTGTTCCATGGCCTTTCGATAGGTTGCCTTCGGATCTTTTATAACCGGTTCAACTCCGAACACGATTGCTTCGATATCAAGGTGACCATGATGATTGGCAATCAAGGGTCCTTTGATCCACTCGCCGTTTATTTTTACCTGCTCGGTAAGGATGACCGGTGCTTCCTCCCAGCCGTACTGATCTATGAGACGGTACATCAGTGCTGTCATTTCATACTTATCCTGGTCCAGTTTTTCAAAGCGCAGCACCAGGCCCCGTTTCTCCAGCGCTTCAATAAACTCGCGAAGGGTATCAAATGGGGCCGAGTGTGAAGGAGGCTTGGATGAAGAACTTGAGGATCCGGAATCAGAAGCATCGGCTCCTTTAGCACTCAATCCATATCCGGCAGCTGTGACTGCCCCTACACCTGCGGCACTGATGGTGAGAAACTCACGGCGGGAAACTGTAGTTTTCGTGGACTCGAAAGCACCCGTTTCTGTAGAAGTAGTATGGGGCATAATAAATCCTCCTTTGATGGAATATAAGTCATAATCAGGTACATGATTTACGGTCGGGAATTGCATCATAATAAGATCGAACCTCTGGCAAGCATTACTTTTGCATTCTAACTGGTATAAACAGGAAGACTATAGAGGAAGTGAAGTTTGGTGTCAATTCATTAGTGTCAAAGAAAAAAGAAGTTTTCCTTTGCGACCTTTGCGCCTTGAGCGAAGCGGGCGGTAAAATTCAAATCTTTTTCGTTTTTGGACAAGAGTGATGTCAATTAAAGCATGAAGATTGCCACGCTCCGTCGTCGCTCGCAATGACCAGAGAGGATTATGACACAGTATCCAAAGGGAGAGGGAGGAGAAAAAAATTGGGGTGTTGACAAATTAAAACAGATGTTTTATACTAATGTTTAAAACATATGTTTACGATACGAGAGGGAAAAGGGGACTGTTATGATCAATCAAGAAAACGAACATACCAAAACCAGAGAGCGTATCCTTAAGATTGCCTGTGAGGTCTTTGCCAAACGGGGATTTCGTAAAACCACCGTTCGGGATATCTGTCAGCAGGCGGGGGTAAATGTTGCCTCGGTAAATTACTACTTCAGCAGCAAGGAGAAGCTCTATGAGGAGGTGTGTAAATACGCCTGCGGGATATCATCTGAGGATGGTGATGCCCGATTTAAATTAAAGACCGGGAGTACACCTGAAGAACAGCTGAAAGTTATTTGTTCAGGCTCTGTTAGTAAATGTTCTGGGCACAAAACCGTCCAGCTGGAGACACATGATCATGAGCCGGGAAATGGTTGAGCCGACAAATGCCCTGAGTATTGTTATTAAGGAAATGATTAAACCCCGATTTCAGCAGCTCTATGCAATTGTACAGGAACTCCTGGGGAAAGGTGTAGAGGAGGAAACAGTTCGTCGCTACTGTTTTAGTATTACCGGACAGTGCCTCTATTACCGGTTTGCACAACCGGTTATTGTGAAACTCAACCCCCAGCAAAAGTACGATCAGTCAGGTATTGAAAAACTTGCTGACCACATTACACAATTTTCACTGAACGCCATTAAACAGTTTGCATCAACAAAGAGAGAGAGGAGTTAACGTGCGAAGGAAAATAATATACCTGCTCCCGGTTTTGATTGTGATTGCCGGATTTGTTGCCATGCGGTTTCTGTCCAGTTTTAAGACTGCCCCCGAGAAAAAGAAACCAGAGCCGGTTGTAAAGATTGTGGAAACACGAAGTGTAGAACTTGATGATGTCCCGGCTGAGATAGTTGCCTACGGCAGGCTTGCCTCATCCCAGCCGGTGATTCTGTACTGTGAGGTTGACGGGACTCTTCAGCGTGGTGACCTTGACTTCCGTCCCGGTCAGTCATTTCAGAAGGGTAACCTGCTTCTTAAGATTGACACACGCCAGATAACCCTCGACATCAATACTGCCAAAAGTGATCTTTTAACTGCCCTTGCCTCGGTGCTGCCGGAAATCAAAATTGACTTTCCCGAGAAATTTCCTGTCTGGCAGGATTATTTTAACAGTTGCCGCTTTGATCAAAAGATTCCTGAGTTGCCTGCTGCGGCAAATCAGAAGATAAAGCTCTACCTTTCCCGCTTTAATGTCTACAAGATTTACTTTACCATTCGTGATTTGGAAATCCTTTATGAGAAGCACTTTTTCTATGCACCCTTTAAGGGGTCAATCGTTTCAGCTGATCTTCGGGTTGGGTCAAATGCCCGTCCCGGCACCCGGTTGGGAGATATCATCAATCTTGAAAACCTTGAAGCAGAAATGCCGGTTCCGGCTGATGATATCCGATGGATCGACCGCAGCAAACCGGTTACCCTGACCTCATCGGAGATAGAGGGCACCTGGACAGGTACAATCCGCCGGATTGGCAAGACCATCGACACACGAACCCAGACGGTTCAGATTTATATTGAGGTTGACCAGTCAGGAGATGAGAATCTCTATGACGGGGTTTTTCTGAAGGCAACCATCCCCGGCCTCACCATTCCCAATGCCTGTGTTGTGCCCCGGGAGGCGCTCTATGAGCAGCAATTTGTCTATCTCCTGGAAGATGACAAGCTTTCCTACCGTCCTGTGGAGGTTGCACGACGGCAGCCCGACTATGTTATTGTGAACGGTGGTCTTAACCGATGGTGATCTGCTGGTGGTAGAGATGCTGCAGGGTGTTAGCCCGGGTATGCTTGCCCGGCAAAAACAGCAAACCAGAGAGGATGAAAACTGATGAAAAAGGTTATTGCATTTTTTGTCCGCTATCCTATCTGGACTAATGTGCTGATGTTCAGCATTGTAGGGTTCGGCCTGCTCAGCTGGCGGGGTATGAAGTACTCCTTTTTCCCTGAATTACCACCGGACATGATTATCGTTGAAGTGGAGCTCATCGGGGGTTCCCCTGAAGAAGTGGAAGAAGGGGTAGTCATAAAAATGGAGGAAAACATTGAGGGGATTGAGGGTATCGAGCGTATTACCTCGGTGTCCCGGGAGAATTCTGCCCGTGTGATTGTGGAAGTAATGAAGGGAGAAGACGTTGATAAGGTTTTGCAGGACGTCAAAAATGCAGTTGACCGTATCAGTTCCTTTCCCAGGGCAAGTGAGAAACCGGTCATCTATGAGCGTAAGTACCGTGATGATGTTATGTCCATTGTGCTCCTGGGTGAGACAGACCTGTTTAATCTGAAATATGTAGCCGATGAGATGCGGGATGAGTTGCTGGCAATGCCTGAAATATCCCAGGTTACCATTTCAGGTCTGCCCCGTCTTGAATTTTCCATTGAGGTAACCGAGGCTGATTTGCGCCGGTATCTCTTTACCTTTGATGAAATTGCCCAGGCGGTTGCTGCAGCAAATATTAATATCTCCGGTGGGAAGCTGGAGACGCCGGAAGAGGAGATACTGATCCGTACCTGGGGACGGAAGTACTATGCAAATCAGTTGAACGGGTTAGTGGTGCGGGGAAATCCCGACGGCACCGTAATGCGCTTGAGTGATATTGCTACCGTAGAAGAAAAGTGGGAGGATATTCCGGATAAGGTCTATTACAATACCCGCAATGCGGTTAAGATCAGCATTGAAAAAACCGGCCAGGAAGACATTCTTGCAATCGCTGAACGGGTTAAGGACTATCTTAACCAGTTTAATGAGAAGAACAGCAATATACAGGCAATCATTTTAAATGACACAGACGATTCCCTTAGAGCAGCGACTCTCCCTGCTCAGCAAGAACGGATTGATCGGTCTTGTTCTGATCGTATCCCTGTTAGGATTCTTTTTAAACCTGCGTCTGTCGTTCTGGGTCTCAGTGGGCATACCCTTTTCCTTTGCAGGTATGTTTATTGTTGGCTCTGCTGTCAGGTATTACCATCAATGTTATTTCCCTTCTGGGCATGCTCATCGTTGTGGGTATCCTGGTTGACGATGCAATCGTGGTGGGGGAGAATATCTATTCCCACTATGAGCAGGGAAAACCCGCTTTTCAGGCAGCGATTGACGGTGCTGCGGAAATGGTGCCACCGGTATTTACCTCGGTATTTACCACGGTAATCGCCTTTTTACCCTTTTTCTTCCTGGATGGTTTCCTGGGGAAGTTTGTGTGGCACATGGCCCTGGTTGTGATTTCCGCACTGCTCTTTTCCCTGGTCGAGGCCTTTTTGATACTTCCCTCCCACCTGGCACACTCAAAAGGGCTTCACCCCCATAAAACTGACCCGCCCATCCGGCAGAAAATTGAAAAGTGTATTGCCTTTTTAACCTACCGGATGTATGCGCCGTTTCTAAGGCTCACACTCAGACACAAATGGATAACAGTCATGGCCCCCCTGGCATTTGTTATGATGACCGTGGGACTGTTACGGGGTGGATTTATAGGGATCAGTTTTTTCCCTTTTATTGATATGGACAACCTGCCCATTAACCTGTCACTGGTTGCGGGCAGGCAGGAGGAGGATACCAACAGGGTTCTTGAAGGCATTGAAGAGATCTGCTGGCAGGTGAATGAGGACTTAAAGGATGAACGTCCGGATGGGCGTGATGTTGTACTGGGGATTATGCGTGAAATTGGCAGAAATGATTTTAATGAGTCCGGAAGCCATACGGGAAGACTGATGCTGCAATTGCTTGACGGTGAAGTGCGTGAAATGGACAGCTATCTTATTGCCACCCGCATCCGGGATGCAGTCGGTCCCGTTCCCGAGGCCCAGAACATTAGCTTTGGCCGTTTCAGCATGTTCGGGAAACCAATTTCGGTCAGCTTTCTCGGGAATAATATGGAACAACTGAGAATGGCGAGCAGGCTGTTTCTTGAGGAGCTGAAGAACTTTACTGAGCTTATAGATATAACCGACTCTGAACAGGAAGGACGCCGGGAGGTTTCTATTACCCTGAAGCCCCGGGCCCACGCCCTGGGATTAAAGCTGCAGGATGTGGTTGGACAGGTCCGCCAGGGGTTTTATGGACAGGAAGCACAGCGTATTCAACGGGGGAGGGATGAAATCCGTGTCTGGGTCCGCTACACCGACGACGACCGTGCGTCCCTGGGATTTCTTGAGCAGATGCGTATTCGCACACCTGACGGTGCCGAATATCCCTTCAGCGAGCTGGCTGAATATGAGATAAAGCGGAGTGTCAGCCATATAAATCACCTGAACAGAAAACGGGAAATAACCGTTGAAGCAGCCCTCGCCGATGAATCGACACCGCTGCTCCCCATACTTCAGGAAATACAGCAGACGGTGGTCCCCCAGATACTTTCACAGACCGATGGGATAAAGGTATCCTATGAAGGCCAATCCAGAGAACAGGGAAAGGTAATGCGCTCTATAGGGAGGGCATTTCCCATAGCGTTTGTGGGTATGTTCATCCTAATCATACTGGTATTTCGCTCTTATGCCCAGGCCGGCCTGGTCTTTTCATTGATACCACTGGGCATGGTGGGTGCCTTCTGGGGCCATGGTTTCCATGGCCTCAATCTCAACATACTCTCCATCTACGGTCTGATAGCCCTTACCGGTATTGTGGTCAATGACAGTATCGTGCTTATTGATCAGATCAATCGTAATTTGCTGGGAGGTCAGAAACTCCAGGAGGCTGTATACAATGCTTCTCTGTCCCGTCTGAGACCTATCCTGCTCACAACTATGACAACCGCAATAGGACTTGCTCCCCTTATTTTTGAAACCAGCCGACAGGCCAAGTTCCTCATTCCTATGGCAATTTCCGTTGCCTATGGTTTGCTCTTCGGGACTTTTATTCTGCTGATCATTCTCCCGTCGGGATTCATGGCGTTGAACAGGCTGCGTTGTTACTGGGCACGAATGGTGTCCCGGGAACCGGTAACCCCGGAAAAGGTTGAACCTTCTTTCCGGGAACAGGCCGAGGTGGAAAATCTGTCAGTAAGATCAAATGGAGAAGGATGATGAAACAGGTTGGTTATGTAATTATCAGCATTCTTAAAGCTTGCTTACCAGTCATTGCAGCAGCACTGTTTATGGTAGTACCGTGCACCTACGCATCCCCGGAGGAAATGACCGTGGAGGATGCCATACGACTGGGCTTAAAGAACAATTATGATATTCAGATTGCCCGTAATACGGCTGAGATAGCGGTCAACAACAAAGGCAAGGGTCTGGCTAACTTTTTGCCGGTCATCGATACCAACAGCGATCTCCGCTACGATAACACAAACGAAAATACAGGTTCACCAATGAACTTTGGTGATTCTGTTGCGCGAACTTCGGACACCTACCTCAGTTTGACCTGGACACTGTTTGATGGATTCAGGATGTTTGCTGACAAGAAACGCTACGACGAACTTGCTATGAGCGGGGAATATGAAGCCCGTGACAGGATAGAAAGAACGGTAGTAAACATCATGGGATCGTTTTTTAATCTGGTGCAGCAGGAACAACTGCTCGATGTTATTCAGTGATACACTGGCAGTTTCAAAAAGGCGTCTTGAACTGGAGGAGATACGCCGGGAGCTGGGAGCGGCCTCTTCAACTGATTTACTCAATGCCCGGGTCAACTATAATAATGACCAGTCAACTCTTTTAGATCAGCAGCTGGCGGTTACCATTGCCTTAAATGAGCTCAACATTGTGCTTGCACGGGATCCCTTAACACCTGTTGTG
>CAVVWZ010000077.1:0-10925 GCA_963752035.1 uncultured delta proteobacterium
AGTGAGTAAAACATCCGGGCCCTCGCTACTCTGCGAGGTGCTACAGCCGGAGTCACCTATGCCGATGCATTTATGCTTTTAAAGGAGGTACACTAAGATGGACAGTGTGATCCTGGTAGGAGGTGGCGGTCACGCCAAACAAATTATTGAAATCATTACTGCACAAAAGTCATACCACATTGTTGGTATCACCGACAATGATCCTGCCAAGAGAAAAATGCAGGTGGCCGGTGTGCCCATTATCGGCAATGACAAGATACTGAACACCTACTTTACGAAAGGGATCAAGCGGGCCTTTATCAGCCTGGGATCGGTAGATGAGACAGGGGCACGTATAAGCCTCTATAACATGCTTAAAGATATTGGGTTTGCATTAATAAATGTAGTGCATTCCTCCGTGATAATCAGTCCTTCAGTAGCCATGGGCACCGGAAATGCGCTTATGCCCGGCAGTATTATCAATACCCACACTACTATCGGCAATAACTGCATTATCAATACCGGCACGATAATAGAGCACGATTGCACTCTTGAAGACCATGTACACATTGCAACCGGTGCCAAGCTTGCCGGGGGTGTCACGGTACAGGAGGGTTCTCACATAGGAATGGGTGCCCTTATCAAGCAGGGTGTTACCATTGGCAGACAGGTTATTGTGGGAGCAGGAGCACTGGTGCTTGAAGATATACCTGACAGGGTTGTTTGTGCAGGCATGCCCGCAAAAGTAATCAAGCACCTGGGAAACACCACAATTCACTGAATCAATTCAGATAATAGTTCCTCTTAATAAAGACTGACAGCAACAATGGGGAGTTTCACCATGGAAAGTATTGTATCAGACGCTCAAGAGGTACTTGTTCGAGCAGGAACTTCTTTTGGGGAAACCATTAAAAGAATGGACCAGCACAAGAGAAGTATTGCAGTCGTCGTAGATCAAGAAAACAGGCTTTTAGGCATTGTAACAGACGGAGATATCCGCAGGGCTATCCTCAGTGGTATAACCCCCGGCGAAGATGTACGAAAAGCCATGAACCAAAAACCATTTTGTCTCAACACCGGTTACGCCAACGGGGAGATGGTACGTATAATGGTAGATAAAAATATATTTCACCTCCCCATAATTGATGAAGCAAAAAAAATAAAGGGAATCATTTTCAAAAGGACCTTTACCCAGCAGAAAATTGTTCCCTGCCCCGTAGTTATTATGGCAGGTGGAATGGGCAGCCGCCTCATGCCCCTCACAGAAGAAATCCCGAAGCCACTCCTGCCGGTTTCAGGTAAACCAATCATCTCTCATATAGTTGAAAAGTTCCGTGATGAAGGGGCTCAGGACTTTTTTATCTGTGTAAACTATAAAGGCGCAATGATTGAAGACTACCTGGAAGACGGAAGCAAGTGGCGCGTACACATAACCTATATACGTGAGACTGACAGTCTCGGAACAGCTGGTGGACTCTCTCTGTTACCTGAAATGGACTCTCCCTTTTTTGTTACCAATGCAGATGTACTCACGTCAATTAACTTTAAGGCCATGTATCAATTTCACAGGGACAATGACGCCACCGTAACCATGGCCATCAAAAAAATTCATCTCGATGTTCCCTACGGAACCGTTACCTTAAAGCACAATAGTATCGTTGATCTCAGTGAGAAGCCCTCTGTGGAAAACTACGTCAATGCCGGCATATATATTATAGATAATAAGTGTCTTAAAGAGATTCCGGTAAATACCCACTATGACATGACCGACCTGATAGCCAGCCTTCTCTCTCACAATAAAAAAATTGCTGGATATCTTATTGATGAAGACTGGACTGATATCGGTCAGATTAAAGATTATTTTATCGCAAACGGAGAGAATCCCCATAACCTTACGGAACTGGCTTCACAAAAAAACTATAGTATCTGAGCACTGTTCAACAGAACTGCACACCGAAAGCAAGAGGTTATAAAAACAGCACATGGACTGGACGACTAAAAAAGTACTGATTACAGGGGCAGATGGATTCATCGGCAGCCATCTGACGGAAAGGCTCATTTCAGAAGGTGCTCAGGTAAAGGCATTTGTGATGTATAATTCATTTAACACCTGGGGGTGGATTGACACCTTTTCATCCAGAGAAAAAGAAGTAGTGGATATTGTCTGTGGTGATATCCGGGAAACAGATCTTCTGAAGCAGGCACTCAAAGATGTTGATATTGTCTTTCACCTGGCAGCACTCATCGCTATACCCTATTCCTACGCATCACCCTCATCCTATATCAAGACCAATGTTGAGGGCACACTCAATCTCCTTCAGACGGGTCTGGAGTGCGGTGTCGAAAAAATTATTCATACTTCCACCAGCGAAGTTTATGGAACAGCACAGTATATCCCCATAGATGAAAAACATCCTCTTCAGGGACAATCACCCTACTCAGCAAGCAAAATCGGGGCAGATATGGTGGCTGAAAGTTTTTACAGGTCTTTTAACCTTCCCGTTACTACGGTTCGCCCGTTTAACACCTATGGACCCAGGCAGTCAGCCAGGGCAATTATACCCACCCTCATTCTTCAGATGCTTAAAGACACAACCATACGGGTCGGTTCACTTCACCCTATAAGGGATTTCACCTACGTCGGCGATACGGTGGATGGATTTATCAAAGCAGCCGAGGCAGACGGAATCAATGGAGAAGTGATTAACATCGGGTCGAACCAGGGTATTTCCATTGGCGACCTGACAGATACCCTGGCTCAAATAGTGGGCAAGGAAATAACTATTGAGTGTGAAGAAGAGCGAGTGAGGCCGGCTCACAGTGAGGTAAACCGCCTCCTCTGCAATAATCAGAGGGCAAAAGAATTGATGCAGTGGCAACCCACAGTCAAACTGACGGAAGGACTTGCTAAGACCATAAGCTGGTTTGAGGAACATCAGCACGCATACAAAAGCAATCTATACAACATCTAAGACATATTCATGCAGGTGGCAAACAAAGCATGAAACAGTTGCCACGCTCCCTTTCTCGCGCCCTGAAGGATGACGAGTCATTCTGAGTCCCTTGGGGGAGAGGAGTTAGGGTGAGGGGTAAGGATAAAAGGAAAGTGAAAAATCACATGAACTACTTTGAAAAAAATCTCACGGCTCTTGAAAAACGGCAGCCCGACCTGGCCGCTCTCATGAGGACAGAAATTGACACCAGTCATATCGAAATCCTGACCTCAGCGGCAGGTATGCCAACCGCCAGAGTCACTACCCCTCAAGGTAAGCAGGTTGTGTTGCACGATTTGAAGGATCCTGTGAAACAGGCTCAAGACCACTTAAAAAAGTTCAATTTATCAGGAAATAATGGCTCCGTTCTCCTCGGTTTTGGATTAGGATACCTTGCCCGGGAAATGGCAGCAGAGATGGATGAAGGCCATTTGCTCCTCATCTGCGAGGCTGATCCCGCACTGTTAAAGGTTGCCCTTAAACACCTTGATTTAGAAGAGGTCCTGAAATCAAAGAGGGTGAAGATTCTCGCAGGAAAGGATATCGACTTACCTACCAGCATCAATCGCATGGCTATCAAGTTTTTAACCTCTAAGATTTCGGTAGTAAAGTTTAACCCTTCATTTTCACTCGATCCAGAGACCTATGCAGCCTGGGAAAAAACTTCCAGGGATACCACACTCACCCTCCAGATCAGTGCCAACACCATGCTCCTGGCAGGAAGTGAAATGGCTGGAAATATCCTGGCAAATACCCCCACTATCATTCGCTCTCCCGGCGTAAAAAGACTCTTCAACCGCTTTGAGAACCTTCCCGCAATCATTGTGGGAGCAGGACCATCCCTCGACAAGAATGTAACCCTTTTAAAGGAAGTAAAAGACAGGGCTGTAATCATAGCAGTGGATAGAGTACTCGGACTCCTCCTTCCTCTGGGTATTACCCCCCATTTGGTACCGTCAATAGATTACAGTAAAATAAATTATGATGAAAAATATGCTCCTCACCAATTGGAGGAGAAACTTTTTATGGTATCTGCACAAACCGTGTACCATAAAATCCCCAAATCATTCTGGGGACCTGCCTTCTCAGTAACCAAGGAGGAAATTTGAGCACTACTTTGAGCTATTACTGGGGGGATAAAGGAAGTATTACCTCCGGGCTTCCACGTAGGTCACCTTGCTTTTTGCCTGGCCGAGGCCCTGGGTTGTAATCCCATTATTTTAACAGGAATGGACCTTGCTTTTACCGGAGATAAACTCCATGCAAAAGATGTGGAGAGTTCGATTGATCGCACACCCGGGAAGAACCTGAACTGTGAGGACATTTTCGGGGATAGGGTTAGGACTGATCCTGCCTTTAAGAGCTTTGTCGCAGGGCTGGAACAGGAAATTAAAAAAACTGATGCCCTCTGTATTGATGCCACTGAAGGTGGTGCCAGGAAGAAAGGAACGGTAATCATGCAGCTTAAGGATGCCATTGAAAGGTATTGTGCCGATGATCATCCTGAAATACGATCAATCCTTGAAGAAGAAGGCGTGCAGCGTGAGCCCGTCAAATATGATGAATTGATAGAGGACCTGCAAAATGGACTGAGCACAGCAAAAGAAATGAAACATCTCTCTCAATCAACCCTGAAGCTCATAAGGAAACTGAAGCGAATGAAAAAAGACGGGCAAGAAGGAAGCCCTGAATACAGCACCCTCTCCCAAAAGGCTGAAAAAATGACCGTTCAGATAGGTGGCAAGGGACGTATCATACACATGCTGGAAAATTATAACTTTGCCAACATCCTCTTTATGGGAAAAGATGAAACAAGCAGAATTGATGAAATCGAAAATCCGTTTCAAAGACTTGACAGGCAGCTGGAACGGGCGGAGATTTACTACACGGAGCCTTATTAAAGCCCTTAAACCGTTTACCCACGACATTAAAGGCTTGCTGGATCGGCTTACCTTAGAACACAAAGCCCAATACCAGCTGGAACAATCAGGCAAAACCTGGAATGACTATCTCACCTACGCACAATCCCTGATCACCTGTGAAAATTATGCCGACGCAGAGGGTGCACTGCAAAAAGTGCTTGATTTCAATCCGGAGTGCGGTGATGCCCATTACTATCTTGGAAAAATCTACTCCGAACAGAATCGTTTTAAGTCTGCTATCATTGCTTTAACCCAGGCACAGGAGCTCAAAAGCACTATCGGCAAGGTCACCACTCTCCTCAAGGAGTGCCAGGAGAGGAGTGCCCGCTGGCAGGAAAGGTGCGAAGAGATCAGAGAGCAGTTTCTGAAGCAACACTCCATTGAGGAAGACACTGAAAAAGAAGCACTGCTTGAGGCAGGAAATTTCTACTTCAGGGTTAGAGATTACACCAGCGCGGAACATCACTATAAACAGGTGATCAAGCAGTACCCTCATCTGTCCGCAGCCCACTATCATCTGGCTCACACCTATTTTGCCATGAACAAACTTGACGAGGGTGTTGAATCCTTGAGCAGAGCCCTGGAACTTTCCCCTGACGATCCTATAATCTACCGTGATCTGGGACTGGTGTCTATTGACAGGGGTCTGGTTGAAGCAGCAGAGAAGTTTTTACTCAAGGCACTGGAATTTAAACCTGATGATCTTGAACTAAAAGAAATCCTGGGAAACATCTATTTTAACAACAACCTGTATGATAAGGCCATAAGATTGTATGAGGACATTTTGAAAGTCAATCCTGATCACAAAGAACTCGCAAAAACAGTGAGCAGAGCTTATAAGGAACTAATAAATGTCAACCTCCAGACCGCACCCTGAACCTCTTGCTGCGGTAAAGAGTAACGTGAAGAACATAAAGGTTTAACATGATACCGCTTAGTGCACCTTCCCTTAAAGGGAATGAGTTAAAGTATGTACAGGAATGCCTTGATACCGAGTGGATTTCATCCGTCGGACACTACGTGGACCAATTTGAACGTGATATTGCCGCCTACCTGGGAGCACGCTATGCAATAGCCTGTGTGAATGGCACTGCAGCACTTCATATCTCCCTGCTTCTCGCAGGGGTACAGCCGAAGGATGAGGTTATCGTTCCAACCGTAACCTTTATTGCACCCGTCAACGCAGTGAAATACCTCGGGGCCCAGCCGGTGTTCATGGATTGCGACAGCCACTGCACCCTCGACACAGACAAGCTAAAAGATTTTATTGAAACAGAGTGTGAATTTGCTCAGGGTAGTACACTTAACAGAAAAACAGGCAAGAGGATCGCCGCGATTATTCCAGTCCATGTGTTCGGCACCCCGGTTAACATGGATCCCCTGCTTGAACTGGCCGAAAAGTTTAACATAACTGTAATTGAGGATGCAACCGAGTCCCTGGGATCCGACTACAAGGGAAAAAAAACCGGAACGCTTGGAAATCTCGGATGTCTCAGCTTTAATGGCAACAAAATTATTACCACCGGTGCTGGTGGTATGATTGTCACTGATGATGAAAATATGGCAAAAAGGGCCAGGTATCTGACCACACAGGCGAAGGAAGAAGGAATGGAATACATCCACAATGAAGTTGGTCATAATTACAGGCTTGCTAACGTACTTGCAGCAATTGGTGTTGCCCAGTTGGAAACGGTAGATACCTATGTTGCCATAAAGAGGAAGAATTTCAACATCTACAAAACACTCTTGTCTGATACCAGCTACACCCTTTTAGATGACCCCCATTACGCCCAATCCAATAAGTGGTTTTATGCTGTCCTGTGCAGGCACAAAGAAGAAAGGGATCTTCTGCTGGAACACCTCAACGGCAAGGGGATACAGGCACGTCCCCTCTGGTTTCTAAACCATTTACAAAAACCCTATAAACACTGCCAGGCATATAGAATCGACACTGCACCGGATTTGTATGACAGATTGATAAACATACCCTGTTCGGTCAGCCTGAAAGAGACAGAGATCAGAGAAGTCGTAGAGGCAATGAAAGAAGTGCTTCCCCACCAGTCTGTGAAGAGACTTTCTATTTGACACCAACCACCTTTTGTTATAGGATTTTATTAGTTAATTTCTTTATAACTAATGGGGTCAGGTCTACACATTTGACAAAATTGTCAAATGTGTAGACCTGACCCCATCGGTGCACAATGGAAGCCGCCGTTAGCGTATAGAGTATTGCTACTGGAAGATAATGCTTCAATCCTCAAGTTGCTGACCGAGTTGCTCCAGGACCGGGGATATGAAGTACTTGGATTTTCCAGCCCCGTCATATGTCCCCTGCAAATGACACCGGAGTGTCGTTGCGGTGCGAATCAGAGGTGCACCGATATAATCGTTTCTGACCTGCAAATGCCTGCCATGACAGGACTCACCTTTATAGAAAATCAAAGAAAGAAAAACTGTAAATGCCGGCACGTTGCCCTCATCTCCGCTCACTGGACAGAAGAGGATTTAGCGCTGGCCCACCACCTTAAGTGCAAGACCTTTACAAAACCCTTCTTTTTCCAGGAACTGGATGCATGGCTGGATGAAGTTGAAGCCACTATAGAACCAACCAGAGAACTCTGCAACTGGGTTCAGGATCAAGCTTCCCTTTCAAAGTAATCCCACCGGGGTCAGGCTTGCATAATTGCACTATTAATAGTGCAATTATGCAAGCCTGACCCCAATTTAACAAAGGAGAACCGGCATGAATGCCGCTATAGCATGTTTCGGAGGCCTGCTAGCATTTTTTTTGGGCTTTCGAATTTTTGCAAACTATCTGGCCAAAAAAGTTTATAAAGTCGATATTAACGCCCCGGTACCTTCCCACACCCTGGAAGATGGTATGGATTACGTGCCTACCAATAAGTTTGTCCTTTTTGGCCACCACTTTGCGACCATAGCAGGTGCTGCACCCATCATAGGTCCCGCACTGGCAGTGATTTGGGGCTGGGTGCCCGCCCTTCTCTGGGTAGTACTGGGTACAATCGCATGGGGGGGTGCACATGATTTTGGCGCACTCATCCTTTCTGTAAGGAACAAGGGCAAATCCATCGGTGAAATTGCCAAGGGCATGATCGGTCCCAAAGCCATGACGGCCTATATGATCATTATTTTTTTCATACTGGTGCTGGTTATGGCCGTTTTCCTGCTGGTGGTTTCCGGTCTTCTCATCGAGTATCCCGAAGCGGTCTTTCCTGTCTTTGCCCTGATGGTTATAGCCATTTGTATAGGGACCCTTATCTACCGGACCGGTGTTGGCATTACCCCTGCAACCATTGTTGGTATTGGGCTCATGATTCTTTCTATCTGGTGGGGGTCAGGACATCCCTACCCCATGCCGGAACAGACATTTCTGGGTAGTGCAAAGACAACCTGGGTTTGCCTGTTAGCCCTCTACAGTTTTGCGGCCTCTGTGTTGCCTGTCTGGCTCTTATTACAGCCCCGCGACTATCTCGAGTCCTTTAACCTTTACGGAGGTCTCACCTTAGTATATCTCGGCATCTTTGTAGCAGCGCCCACCTTTGCGGCACCGGCCATCCGAACAGACGTACCCGGCGCCCCACCCATGTGGCCGTTTCTCTTCATAACCATTGCCTGCGGAGCACTCTCCGGATTTCACTCTATTGTGGCTTCGGGAACATCTCCCAAGCAGCTCAACAACGAGGGAGATGCAAAATTCGTAGGCTACGGAGGGATGATAGGTGAAGGTTTACTGGGACTCGCTGCTGTCATTACCTGTACTGCTGGATTTGCAACCAGAGAACTCTGGATGGACCACTATGCAACCTGGTCGGGTGCGGCGGGCCTGAGCCACAAACTTTCTGCATTTGTGGATGGGGCAGCCTACTTCATTTCACATTTTTCGATTCCCCTGCAGATGGGTAAGACCATCATTGTGCTTATTATCATATCTTTTGCTATGACATCTCTTGATTCTGCCTGCCGGTTGGGGAGATACATTGTTTCCGAACTGGGTGAAGAGCACAGGGTGCATGTTTTTAAAAACCGCTTCCTTGCTTCCGGTGTTGTGGCAGGTATTGCGTTTATATTTGCCATGGGAACCTATGGCGGTAAATCTGCGGGGCTGATACTCTGGCCTCTTTTTGGTACAACCAATCAACTGCTGGCATCCCTGGTTTTTGCCATTATTACCATCTATCTCCTCCAGAGAAAATGCCCAACCTGGCCGACAACCATACCAATGGTCCTGGTGTCCGTTACAACCATAGCAGCCATGATCTGGAATATTCAGGGTTACATACGGGATGGAAACTGGCTTCTCACTGTTGTGGGGGGCATTATCCTTGTTGCAGGTTTTGTGCTGGTCGTCTTATCGGCCAAGGCATACACCAGGGAACGGAAGGCGCGATCAGCAGTCAAACTATGAAACCACAGAGAGTACAGCGAACAACATAAGGCTCCGACATTTCTTTTTGTACTGTTTATTCTCTGTGTTTTTGTCTTAAGGAGGTTTGCCATGAACCTGTTTAAAACCATTAGAACGATTGTTAGCACAGCCCTAAACGGCAGATGCACCTCCAGGAGTAATCCGTATCTTCTTTCTTACCGCAAAGATATAGACTCCAACCACTATGTTGGCCATTCCTTTTACTAAAAAGACTCCACCGGGACCAACCTTATCAAAGAGCACTCCACCAATAGCCAGGAAAAATATCAAGCCAACCTGGGCCATGGTATTTAAGCCTCCCAGTGTCGATCCCATAAGTTCCGGGGGAGAGGCATCTGCTGCCAGGGCACTTGACCCCACTACCGCCCCGCACACAGAGCATCCTACCAGTGTTACCCCTATCAGGGTAGCACTACTCAAAAAAGGTGATGGAGCTCCCGCTATAATTAAAAAGCCCATGCCTCCCAGAAAGAGGGTGAGTATGATGGTTGGTATTCTTCCCCACCTGTCCAGGAGGATGCCAAAGACGGGAAAGGCAACCAGGGTAAAGGTGCTCATAACCATCATGGGGACAGCACCCTTGAAAGAAGCAGTCTCTGAACTCATACCGTAGCGGGGACCAACCTTTACTGCCCACGTGATAAGATAGGTGGCGGTAATGGGAACGTCCACCCTGGTTACGAGGGCACAGAGATAGCTCGCTTTCATAGCAAGGCTTTCTCTCACTACATGTATCAATTCCTTCACACCAGCATTGTGCTCTTTGCGTTCAGGAAGTCTCTCCCGCAACCCCAGGAACGACATACCGACACCCACTACACCTATCAACGCAGAAGCATAAAAAAGCATTTCAATACCGCTTCTCCTTCCCAAAGGAGAAAACACGGTAAAGACCAGCAGGGCCCCCAGTCCAATCATGAGTCCGTTGAAGGCCATGCCCTTCCCCCGGCCTTTCTCATCGGTGTAATCAGCTATCATGGCCTTAAACTGGGGAAACACCATGACAAGACCGAAACCTATAACGAAGCGAATGAGGTAGGCCATGAGAAGTCCCGGGGAGAAAGAACGGAAAACATCCTGATCACTGGTAAAACTTAAAGCGGCACAGAAGGTTGCAGCAGCATCAGACGGGATACGCAGAAAAGAGGCAATCGTATTGGAGTAGAGAAAAAGCAGGAAGGAAATGGCAAGCACGGCAAAGCCTATAACAGCTAGGGGTTTTCGTCCGATCCTGTCGGAGAGCACACCCAGCACGCCGATAAACAGCAGCATTGCAACCTGCCCGATACTTTGCATGGCCCCGTTTATTGAACCAAAAAAATCACCGGAGACTTTGATAATATCCTTCAGAAAGGCGGGCTGCATCATCGCGGGTATGGCCAGGAGGATACCAATCAAAAGGAGGTTTAAGTAGAGGAAAAAGAAGTTGCTCCTTTTTAAATCCGGTGGTACTTCAATACCGGCAAAACGCTTTCCTTCCACAGGACACCTCCAGTGAAAAAGTATTATTGCAGCAGCTCACTTACAGCCCGAGACATATATAAGGATTTCTATACCACATAACATTCTATGGGTAAAGCGTTA
>CAVVWZ010000078.1:0-14531 GCA_963752035.1 uncultured delta proteobacterium
TATGTAGCGGAGCCGTGCCGATGTTAAGGTGGTTTTGACCTTATCTTTCACTTTAACGTTGGCTTTGAAGGTTGCCCCTTCACTGTCAGATGATTGCAAGGTAACCTCAATTATCATTTGATCCCCTGGCTTCACAAAATCCTTGAATTTGATCGTTCCCAGTTCCGATAAGGTCCCTTTCATTTTAAAGTCGCTGCTGACAAATGCCAGCCAGGAAGCAACTTGAGAGATGGCCTCCAGCTGAAGCACTCCGGGCATTACGGGAAACCGGGGAAAGTGGTCCGCCAGGAAATCTTCACTCATGGTAACAACTTTGGTACCAGTGGCGGACTTCCCTTTTTCAAATTCTAAAATTTGGTCAACAAAGAGAAATCTCATGTTATCTTAACCTTTCACCAGTTGTGCAGAGGCGACCGCATAGTGGGAGACATGGGAGAGGGAAACAAGAATTTCGCTGATCCCCTTTTGTTCCATGAGCCTTTTAACACCACCGTAGGCATTAATCTGGGGTCTTCCAAGGGGATCGTTCACTACTTCTACATCTGTCCATTTAATATCCCGGCCCCATCCTACACCGAGCGCCTTGAGCACACTTTCTTTAGCGGCAAATCGTGCAGCAAAATGCTGGTATTTGTTTTTCTTTTTAGTACAGTAGGTAATCTCGTGGTCAGTATAGACCCTGGTTAGAAACTGTTCGTGTTCCCTGGCCATTTGTTCGATTCTACTAACCTCAACAATGTCTATGCCGATACCCATGGATTCCCTATGCTGTTCCCTTCTCCTCCAGCAGCTTTTTGGTGATATTCACAAACGTCTGTACGGTAAAGAGGGTTGCAATATCATCCGCCCTGAAACCCTCGGTAATTCTTGAGGGATCTATCTCAGGCATGGATTCTTTCATTTTTTCTATTCCAAGGGGGGTTAACACCCCATCTACCACGAGATCTTCGTCTTTGAGATCTTCTCCTTCATCAGCCAGGGCATCGGCCTGGATACCACCACGGGGTATTTTTATGCCGAATTCCTTCTCCAGTCTGAAAACGATATCAAGCAGGTCGAGGGATTCAGCGCCCAGATCATCAAACAATACGGCATTAGGGGTTACCTCATCATCGTCGACCCCCAGGGCCTCAACAACGCTTTCTTTTACCTTTTCATAAATTACTTTTTCATCCATAACGTTCACCTCTTTTTATTTAATCGTTATCCTTTAAAGCCTCCGTCTACTCGAATGACTTCCCCGGTAATGTAGGATGAATCATCCGATGCCAGGAATGCTACTACCTTTGCTATTTCTTCCGGTTGTCCTAACCGTTTTAATGCAACAGAATTGAGAATAATGTCTTGTGCCCGCCTGATGACTTCACTGCTCATTTCAGTCTCAACCACCCCCGGGGCCACCGCGTTTACGGTGACATTTTTGCGGGCCAGCTCCATTGCGACCGACCGGGTAAAGGCATTGACAGCACCCTTGGAAGCGGCGTAGTTAGACTGTCCACGGCCGCCCCGCTCTCCGGCAACTGAAGACATGTTAATGATTCTTCCGCTCTTTTGCATCATCATATACTTTGCCACCGATTTGGAGCAGTTAAAGATTCCACCCAGGTTGGTAGCGATTACCTTGTCCCAGTCCGCTCTCTCCATGGAAATAAGCAGTTCATCCCGGGTTACGCCTGCATTGTTAACCAGTATATCTATTCTCCCGAACTGTTCATAGATGGTGTCTACCATCTTTTCAACTTCATCCAGGTTTGAGACATCGGCCTTCATGGCTATGGCCTTACCCCCTCCTGCTTGGATCGCTGCAACCACTTCCTCCGCTTTATCGCCACTGGTGGCGTAATTGACCACTACCTGGGCACCATCATTGGCCAGCTGTAATGCAATAGTCTTTCCCAGGCCACGTGACCCACCAGTTACCAGTGCAATTTTGTCTTTCAATTTCATAGTTGTTAACTCCAATTTACGATATGTGATGCAGGATTCAGGATGCAAGATACATGAGTAAGAAAATCCTAAACACCCTAAGGTACATGGAAAACTCATTAACCGGGCAAAGCTAAATCCCAAATAAATCAAAACTTGTTTCTAACCGCAAAGGCGCAAAGTACGCTGAGATTATACATAGTAAACAATGCACTTTTTATCTTTACTTCAAAACTTAATATGTTACTTGTTAATTTATCTTCACCTGGTTTTCTTTGCGTCCTCAGCGTCTCTGCGGTGAAATTTCTCTTCTGAATGCCTTACCTTTTATTTTCTTACCCACGGCCGTTCGAATTATTTAAAGCCGTTTGTGTTCTGCCGTAATTTTCCTGGCTGATACACTTGTCAAAGCTTATGAACTGATCAAAAATAAAACCGTGTTTTTCGCTCAATTGTCCAATCTCTTTCACTCTGTCGAGGGTCAATTCTCTTCCCAGAGAAAAGCTTTCCGGACGTCCCTCCATAGCGAGAGTAATGGTTTCCCCCAAACAGGACGGAAGGTAATAGGGGCCTATGCCGGAGTAATTCAAAAAGGACAATTTACGCAGCTGCCACGTCCAGGCAGGCAGGGTAAGATAGGAGAAAAAGGGAAGCGATATGGTATGATACTGGGAAAACGTTGTCCGGGGCAAGCTCACCGTTCCGGCATCGATGACTAGAACATCGTTTCGCTTCTCTTTTTTGTTTATTACGTCCCGTGGCTGTGCAATGTCAAAGACAATAGAGCCAGGTTGAAGCAGATCAGGGTCGATAAGATTCCCGCTGGAGGTGGCGCTAAAAATAATCTTCCCTTGGTTGAGCGCGTCCGGCAGGTCGCTGCTGATCTCCACCCGCTTTCTGGTTGCTTCATCAAGATCTGCCATGAAACGCTTTAAAAACGCAGTGTTTCTCCTGCTAACCAGTACCAGAGAAACACCTTCTTCCAGCAGTGCCCGGGTTATGGCCAGGGCAATACTTCCAGGAAAACCTACAATTACTATTTTCTGTCGATGAATGTCAATCTCTAATTTCTGGACTATCTCCTTGAATGCCTTGAGAGATGAGTAGACCGTGAGGGAGTTCCCCGTGGTTACGGGAACAGGGGACTGGGCATTTGTTTCCCTTCCCCTGGAGCCGATAACGGCCGTCATGGCCCCCAGGCCGACGATTTCAGCACCCCACTCCTTTGCCTGGGAACACGCCTCAACTACCAGCTCTACAGCCCGCTCCTGGTTTCCCAGCAACTGTTCAGGTGTGAGAAAGACACAGAAAACCTTTCCGCTGCAGGTTGTGTCATTGGAGGAGATGACCTTGCGATAGGTATAAATATCTTTTATTAAGCCTGCCTCAAGGGACTTGGCCTCAATGGCTTTATTTGATTTGAAGGGGATTAACGATACGTTGTGGCTGAGTAAAAATATTTTTCTCAGTTCACTCGTCCACCGGGCATGTGCAATAAATCCAAACTTCATGTTGTGTAACCAGTGGTTAGGGTTAAGAAGGTTTTTTGAGGACCAGACAGGTACACTGTCCTCCCAGTCCTTGGTTGATTGAAACGGCTGTATGTATGGTGTGTTCCCGTGCCTGATTGGGAACGTAATCGAGATCGCACTCGGGGTCCTGAGAAGTATAGTTGATCGTAGGAGGAATGATATTTTCCTTGAGGGCCAGTGCACAAATAATCGGTTCTACCCCACCTGCACCCGTTCCTAAATGGCCCATCATTGATTTAGTGGAGCTTACCGGTATCTGGTGAGCATGGGAGCCGAACACCTTTTTGATGGCAGTGGTTTCTGCCTTGTCACTTGAGGGTGTGCCGATACCGTCTGCATTTATATAGTCGATGGTTGAAGGATCTGCCGAGGCATCCCGCAAGCTCTTTTCCAGGGCGACACTGATTCCCTGCCCTTCAGGTGAGGGGTGATAGAGGTGATGTGCGCTGGAGGAGCTGGCATACCCTGCAATCTCCGCATAGATGGGTGCCCCTCTTTTTTGTGCGTGGGACAGCTCTTCAATGACAACCATGCCGGCACCTTCGCTTAACACCATCCCGTCTCTATTGAGATCAAAGGGGCGGCATGCCTCCGTGGGATTGGGGTTTTTGGAGAGGAGGTCCAGCTTATTGAGACCAAACAGTGTGGCAGGCAGTAAGAGAGAATCGTAACCGCCTGCTATGGCTATATCGGTACTTCCCCGCCTGATGGCCCGGGCTGCATCACCGATTGCCTGTGAACCTCCGGTAAATGAGGCGATAATGTTATCATTTTCACCCTGTATGTTGTGCATGAGTGATATGTAATAGAAGGCATTATTGGGGAGGGTTTTCAAGAGAAAGAGCGGGTAGGTGCGGCCAATACTGTCAGCACCAAATTTAACCGGATCAAATTTTTTCTCTTCCTCCGACCAGGCTTTTGTCAACGGTTCCACCAGTTCAGGAAATCCGGGCCCTTCTTCGAATCCCCCTCCACCTGAGCCGATGAAGGCCCCGAACCGGGCGGGATCAAGATTTTCTGTTTCTACACCCGCATCCTGCACTGCCAGCTGGGAAGCGGCAATAGCCAGGTGAACCATCGGCTGGGAAAGTTTTATTGCCTTCCGGTCCTTGATGAAATCACGGGCCTTGAAGTCGGTTATTTCCCCGGCTATGGTAACCTTAAGTTCCTTTGTTTCAAAACGGGTGAGCTGTTTTATCCCAGATGCTCCTGCAGTGAGCTGTTTCCAGTTTTCCTCCTTCCCGATTCCGAGAGGAGTAACCATACCTAATCCGGTGATAACTGCTCTTCTATCCATGGTAACCACATCCTTTTTCTGTTAGAGCATTTTTGAAATAACGTTCATTCTTTTTTCAGCTTGTAAGCTCCTGTCTCTTATCTATCCGCAAACCTAAAATTACCGTCATTGCGAGCCCGAAGGGCGTGGCAATCTCATTTGTAGGAACTTTATACTGTAGTCCGAGGTGTTTTTGATAAGATTGCTTCGTCGCTGGGCTCCTCGCAATGACCTGTGGTCTCTATAGCTAAGGCCAGCATGAAATCCAAATAATTAAAGCTTCCTTATGAGTAGTGCAGCATTTTCTCCACTCAGTCCGAGTGTGAGAGAAAGGACGGTGTTTATCTCCTTCTGTTTGCAGCGATTGGGAGTATAATCAAGATCGCAATGGGAATCAGGGTTCTGGTAATTGATCGTAGGAGGAATAGTACCCTCTTGCATGGCTAATGTGCTCACGATGAGCTCTGCTGGACCGGAGGCACAGAGCAGATGTCCCATGGTGGCCTTGGTAGAGCTGATGGACAGGTTGTAGGCATCGTCACCGAAGACCCGCTTCAGCGCCTCTGTCTCAACCTGATCAGACAAGGCGGTAGCATTGCCCTCTGCATTTATATAGTCAATATCCTGAGGTTGTATTCCACCCTGTTGAATCGTTTCTTCCAGACAGGAAACAACACCCTCCACATTTATTGTACCGGTGTCGATTTCATTTTGCAAGGGATATCCCTGCATGGTCGAAGCGTAGCCAATAAGTTCCCCGTAGATAGGTGCATTCCTCTTTTGCGCATGGGAGAGCTCTTCTAAAATAACAACAGCACCCCCTTCTCCAACTGCAAATCCGTTTCTCTTTTGATCAAATGGACGGCAGGCACTGCCTGGATCTGTTTCTTCATGTGCAAGAAAACCGGAAGCATCAAGGGAAAAGAGATAGGATGGATTGAGACTGCTGCAGCCCCCGGCAACAAAAATATCGGTTTCTCCATACTGGATGGCCTTAAAGGCTTCTCCTACCGCCTGTGCTCCGGAGTTAGTAAGTGAACAAAAAGCTATGTTAGGCCCTTTAAGGTTATGCACGATGGCACTGTGACAAAGACTCATGTTGGGTAGTATGGTAAGGGGCCAAATAGGGCTTAAGGTTGTATCACCGTCCAACTCTTCCAGAAAAACATAGGCCTCTTCAAAGGTGTACTGTATGCCAAAGGCCCCGAAGGCAACACCGATTTCAGAAGGATCAATTTTCTCCCGGTTAAGTTGTGAATCTTCCAGAGCCAGGCTGGTAGCTGCAACGGCTAGTTGTGCATCTCTGTTCATCAGTTTAATGTATTTCTTTTTAGTTGGGAGACACTCAGGATTAAAATGTGGTAGCTCACCTGCAATTTTAACTTTTAAGGAAGAGCGTTCCAGGGAAGATATGAAGTTAATAGCTGATGTGCCTTTAGTGAGGGCGTTCCAATTGTCGTTTAAGGTAGGTCCCAGCGGGGAAAGAAGTCCCCGGCCGGTTATTACAACGCGCCGTTTCTCAAGCGTCATAATATTTTTCTACTACCAGACTTGCATTTTGACCGCCAAAAGCAAAGGAGTTTGATAATACCGCGTCCACGTTATAGGTTCTTGGCTCATTGGGTACGTAATCCAGATCACAATCAGGGTCAGGTGTTTCATAGTTGATCGTGGGAGGAATAAGGCTTTTTTGAATGGTCATTGTACTTACAATCAGTTCAATGGTGCCGGCGCTGGCAATCAGGTGTCCTAACATTGATTTATTGGAACTGATGGGCGTACCGTATGCGGCATCGCCGAAGACTTTTTTAATCGCCTGTGTTTCACTGCGGTCATTGACCAGTGTTGAGGTGCCATGGGCATTGATGTAGTCGATGTCCTCTGCTGCAATACCTGCATCCTCAAGTGCTGATCTCATGGATTGGTCCGCACCCCTGCCATCAGGTGGTGAGTCGGTAATTCTATAAGCATTGGAGGAAGATCCAAAACCCGTTATTTCTGCAATGATGTTTGCTCCCCGTGCCTGTGCATGTTCTAACTCTTCCATGATGAGAATGCCGGCACCTTCACCCAGGATAAAGCCGTCTCTTTTGAGATCAAAAGGCCTGCTTGCACTTTCCGGATTATCATTATTTTTGGAGAGGGCACCCAACAAGCCGAAGCCTGCCACTGAAAACTCGGTTATGATTGAATCGCTACCACCGGTAATCATGATATCTGCATCCCCGTACTCAATCATCCGCATAGCCTTTCCTATTGCCTGTGCGCTTGAGGCACACGCAGTGGAAGAAGTGCTCACCGGACCCTGTATATTATAAAGAATGGAAAGGATGTTCGCTGTTGTGTGGGCGCACCTTCTTACTGCCCATATTTTGGCCAGGTCCTTGGAATCGCTAAAGTAGGATAGGTCCCGGTTGTGGAGTGAAGAGAGGAGATTGTCATCTCTGTAGGCATTGCTGAAATCTGAGAGCTTGCTTGTCTCCTCATTACCACCCAGAGAAATACCAAACATGGTGGGATCCAGGGTGTCTAGGTTCAGTCCCGCATGTTTCATAGCTTCTTTACAGGCAGAAAGGGCAAACTTTGTTGATCTGCCGGCGAAGGGTTCTATCTCTTCGGGAATGTCGAGAGCAGATTCTTCAAAGTCTTTTACCTCGGCTGCTATTTTAACCGGGAATGAAGAAGCGTCAAAAATAGAAATATAATCAATCCCAGATTTCGATTTCATGAGATTTTTCCAGGTTGTTTCTAAATTTAATCCGAGTGGTGTTACTGCACCTAACCCTGTTATTACAATTCTTCTTGCCATTATATTCAATCCTTTATTAAAGTATGGTTACATTCTGTAGTTGTCAGCTTAGTACAATTACCAGGATTATTTGCAAGGCAAGTGCCACACTGAAAATTTATACCTTTAATATCGGGATACCGGAAAAAGTTTCTTTTTTATCAACGGTTATCACCCGCAAAACTTTTCCCGGTAAATAAATGTTTTGCATTCTTTCTTAAAATACACTAGTATTAGTGGCTAGATTCAGCCACCCCTTTGCCATCCATCTGGTTACATAGAGCCAATTGCTTATATTCGACTATTTTTTAGCTGAGTGATGTGAGGTAATCGGTAAGCACGTCTGGTGTATCAATTGTTTACTACAATGCTATACGCAACGTAACCATATGAGAAATAAATTATTATTTTTCTGTATCATCACATCCTTCATACTTCCCTTCCGTAGCGCCTTCCCGGCCTCCGAAGTCATTATCATTAAAAGCAGTGATATCATTCCCTATCAGAAATCTATCGAAGGATTTAAACAGGGCTTTACCCAGGGGTCTTTTTCTGAGTATTCCATTGATGAGGATTACAAAGAAAGAGGGAGGTCTGTTGTAGAGGATGCAATCAAGAGGGGGGGTGACCTCATTCTTACGGTTGGACCACAGGCAACCTACCTGCTTGGAACCTTTTCAAGTTCTATTCCAAAAATATTTACCATGGTGAAAAATCCCGAAAAACTTTTTGGATCGGGAAAAGTCTATCCCGGTGTCAGCCTGGACATACCCGTTGAACTCCAACTTGAGCAAATTAAAGCAACATTTCCCAAGAGAAAGAGAATAGGTGTCTTTTTCTCCCGGGAGAACAATCAGCAGGCCATTGATGCACTGTTTCCAAAAGCCCGTGGTCTCCAACTGGACCTGGTTGCTGTTCCGATTACTTCCACCAAGGAGATCCCGGACAGGCTAAAATCGCTTCAAGCAGATATAGATATTCTGTGGATAATTCCTGACAGGGTTGTGGGTTCAGAGAAGATTCTCAAATATATTATAAAGAGTATGATTATTAAGCAAATTCCGGTGGTTGGCTTTAATGAATGGTTTGCCCAGAATGGTGCGATCCTCTCGTTTT
The DNA here is from genome assembly GCA_963752035.1 of uncultured delta proteobacterium. GTDB lineage: Bacteria > Desulfobacterota > WTBG01 > WTBG01 > WTBG01 > CAVVWZ01. The sequence goes on from CAVVWZ010000078.1 coordinate 8,639, forward strand.
CACTGGATTACGAGGCTATCGGTAAGCAGACGGCGATACTGGCTCAGCGGGTCTTAGGGTCACAGGGTCCGATCGAGGAGTTTATCCAGAAACCAGAGCAGGTAAAAACCATAGTAAACCTTAAAGTTGCCAAGAAACTTTCAATAACCGTTTCAGATGATCTTCTGATACAGGTGGGTGAGGTTATTAAGTGAGAAAGGAAAGTCTTAACACCAAAATCCTGATTCTTACTGTTTCACTCTTTGTTATTTGTTCCTTGATGTATGGGATTTTCTTTTCCTTTCAATCGAAGATTGCCCTCATGGATGAATTTGTCACGAGGGGTAATGCCCTGATAAAGAATTTAGCCCTCAATGCTGAGCTGGAAATATTGATTGAAAATAGTGAAGGGCTGAAAATGCTTGCCGAGAACCTGCTTCAGGAAAGGGATGTCCAGACTGTTACGATTATGAATGACAGCAAACAGGTCCTGGTGGATGTCACCAAGCCGGGCCAACTGGACAAAGAGTACAAAGAGATCATGTCGCTCCCTGTTACCAAGACACGTGAAGAGATCATATCCGATGACTTCGCCTTCTCTTTACAGAGTGATTTCCAGGAACAACCTGAAGAGGACGCGGAACAGGTTATCGGCTATATTGAGGTGGTGTTCTCCAAGAAGGGTATTATTGATACCATCAACTCCATGAGAGAGAACATGCTGCTATCGGCCATTGGAGCCACCATTATCGGCTGTATCGTGGCCCTCTACTTTTCTCGTTCTATTGTGAAACCCATACGAAGATTGGCCTCGGCTACTACTCGCATTGCAGGGGGAAACTGGGAAACCAAGCTGCCCATTGACAGCTGGGACGAGGTAGGGCGACTGACCGACTCATTTAATAAGATGTCGGCTTCCCTCATAGAGAAGAGAAAACAACTGGAAGAGACCTACATAGAGCTTTCGAAACAGGAACGGATGGCTGAGATAGGTAATTTTTCCATGATGATTGCACATGAGCTCAAGAATCCCTTAGGGATTATTAAGGGTTCGGTTGACATTATTGCCAAGGAGGGGGTTAAGGCCCAGGTGAGCAGGACAATGATGGAATACATCCAAGACGAGGTTAAGAGGCTCAACCGGCTGGTGGAAGACTTCCTTTCCTTTGCGCGTCCTAATCCTGCCCACAAAAGCTTTGTGGACATTAATCAGGTGATAAATAAAATAGTTAATCTCATACCACTTCCTGAATTCAAGGAAAAGGACATTACCCTGACGGTAAAGCTTGCACCAGAGATTCCTGAAATAAATGTTGACGAGCACCAGATATACCAGACACTGGTGAATATTTTCAACAATGCCATTCAGGCTATTTCTCAAAAGGGTGAAATAACTATTAAGACAGAGCATGAACAAGAAGGCATCTCGATTACCTTTATGGATACAGGTGTTGGTATTAGCGATGAAGAGAAGGGGAAAGTGTTTGAGCCCTTCTTTACCAAGAAACAAAGCGGTACCGGTTTGGGACTCGCTGTAGTAAAGAAAATTATTGATAATCATAAGGGGAAGATAACCATTACTGACCGGGAAGGTGGAGGAACTGTCTTTACACTGTGGCTCCCGATGTATGGCTAGTAGCCGCACACGAGTATAAACAATCCTCTTTTCAGAGGGAAACACTGACACTGAGAGGTGTACTATGGATAGCGTTTTAGTTGTTGATGATGAGAAAAAAATGAGGCACATCCTTCAGTTAATGCTGGAGAGAGAGGGGTTTAAAACTGAACAGGCAGAGAACGGCAAAGTGGCCCTGGAGATGTTGCAGAAAAAGGAATTTGGAGTGGTCATCACTGACTTGAAAATGCCTGAGATGGATGGTCTCTCTCTCCTGGGGGAAGCAAAAAAGATAAATCCTGATTTGCCGATAGTGGTGATTACGGCCCACGGTACCATAGAAAGTGCGGTTGAGGCTATGCAGAGGGGTGCAATCGATTTTATCACGAAACCTTTTGAAGAAGATAAGATAGTCATTACGGTTAAGAGAAGTTTAAAGATCTCCAAGCTCAGCGAAGAGGTTAAGGTATTAAAAGAGGAGTTGATGAAGCGCTTTGACTTCTCAGGTATCATAGCCCATTCCAAAAATATGCTCGAGATCTTAAACCAGGCCTCCATGGTTGCCAAGGCCCCGGACAGTACGGTGCTCATTCAGGGGGAGAGTGGTACAGGAAAAGAGCTGTTAGCACGGTCTATCCACTACAACAGCATACGGAGTGAACACCGTTTTGTAGCTATCAACTGTGCAGCCATACCCTCGGAACTTATCGAAAGTGAGTTGTTTGGCTATGAAAAGGGTGCCTTTACCGGAGCCCACAAGAGAAAAGAAGGAAAGTTTGAGCAGGCCCATGGCGGGACGCTCCTCCTGGACGAGATTGGTGATCTCAGCCTGGAAGCTCAGGCAAAAGTGTTAAGGATACTGGAACAGAAAGAGTTTGAGCGATTGGGAGGAAACGAATCCATCAAGAGCGACGTTCGTATCATTGGGGCAACCAATAAAGACCTTGATCAGCTGTCTGACCAGAATGCCTTTCGAAAAGACCTCCTCTTTCGCATCAAAGTTTTTCCTCTGTACATTCCACCCCTGCAAGAGAGGCGCGAGGATATCGTTCCTCTGGCAGAGCATTTCCTCGAGGGTTTTGCCCAAGCTATGGGGAAGCCCCACCCCGGTTTTACCGAACCGGCTAAAGCATTCCTGCGCAAACAGGCCTGGCCAGGCAATGTACGGGAACTTGAAAATGCTGTTGAGCGGGCTGTCATCCACTCTTCTGATGGGACCATTGATGTCAACCATCTTACCTTTCCAGCTTTTGGTGAAAAGGAGGTCCGTTCAGTGGATGTAGACTACATCCTGCCCCCCGAGGGTATTGATCTGGAAGACCTGGAAAAGAGTGTTGTTGATCAGGCCCTGGAAATAGCCAAAAACAATCAGACCAAAGCTGCTCAACTCCTGGGTCTTTCCAGAGGGAGATTCCGTGTTTTACTAAAAAACGTAAAAAAAGAGGATGCCGATGAAGACTAGATGTTCCGTAACCGTAGTTGTAATACTTTCGCTTTTTTTATTCCTGATGCCTGCAGTGCTCTGGTCACAGGAAAAGGGAGAAGGAGACACGGAAAACATCGAGGCTATTTTCGATGATACCAAGGTCATGTTCGTAGGTGAAGACCTCTATACTGTTTCCATCGCTTCCAGGCGGGAGGAGCCTCTGCGGAGAGCCCCTGCCGCAGCCACCATAATTGCGGGGGAAGAGCTTAAGCGGTACATTACCTTGAAAGATGCCTTAGACAGTGTGCCCGGGTTCTTTTCAGATCGAAATGAGATCAAAAACAGGATTTACCTGCGGGGTGTACCGGATTCTTTTCTGGTGCTGATGGATGGTGTTCCCTTCTCCAATGAAACCTCCACCAGAGACTATCCCCGGGAATGGGACTTATCCCTTAATTACATAGAAAAGATTGAGATCGTGAGAGGTCCAGGATCCGCCCTCTGGGGAGCTGACGCGTTTTCGGGTATTGTAAATCTGGTGACCAAAAAGGGAAAAGATGTTCAGGGGACTGTTGTGGGTGTAGAGGCCGGCACCTTTAATACCCAGCGCTATAAATTGCTCACCGGCTACAATAAACGTGACGTCGATGTCCTGTTATCGGCGAACTATATGACGACCAAGGGATTTCAACATAACCTCCCGGGTACCAGTGACAGGAAACAGGATCACGGTACAGATTTGTACGGCAAACTGCGTTTTAAGGAAGACCTTGAGATTTCAGGGAGATATACCAGGTACAGAAATCATAACCAGTTTGAGGTAGACCCTCTGCGTTCATTTCTTCCGTCCCTGTTGCCTGCCGGACTCGGGGACGCAGGTGCTGATCTGTCTCTTGGTGAACGGCTTGGCGAACGGGTGCGAACTTTCCTGAACACTCCCCGAGGTAATTTTCATGGTGAAGAATATACTCCCTTCTCCTTCATACAGGCTACCTACAACAGGGAAATTGGTTCCTCTTCGAATCTTTTCCTCACGGGCTACGCTGAGTATTTTGAAGACCGTGAAGAGTCTTTCTGGTATGACCTGGAGGTTAACAACTGGCAGTACGGTTTTGAAGGAAAGTATGATTTTAATTTCTTTAAAGACCATTTTATGACCCTTGGTTCTTCTTTCAAATATAATGATGCGAGCAGGACAAAGTGGCAACTTAAATTATTTAATAACCCTTCTCTGACTGCTGTGCCCGGATTTACAAGCTACCTCTATTCATTTTACTTCCAGGATAAGTACAAGGTTACCGACAACCTGGAAGTAACCGCGGGTGTCCGCTTTGACGAACCAGAGGACTACGATAGTTCTGTGAGCCCCCGGATTGGGATCAGCTGGTCTTTTTGGGATGATTTCAACCTTAAACTCCTCTATGGGAGGGCATTTCGTACCCCTTCACGCTTTCTGGTTGTCAACGAGACCAACCTGGACACAGAGAAGATTGAAAGCTGGGAGGTGGAATTGGGATATCAGTATAAAGAAACCCTCTCGCTCAAGAGGTAACTTTTTCTATAATAAGTTAAAAGACATCATTGAAGAGGTTGCATTTGGCATAGTGCGCAACCGCGGACGTGACCATATAAAGGGGATAGAATTTTCGGCATCCTACCAGCCCATTGACCAGCTCTCTTTCTATACCGATATCACCTACCTTTTCAAGAACAGAGATGACTTTCGGTCTGAATTTACCATTCCCGGTCCGGACTTAAGTGAACCTATACAGCTTACCTTCGAGAGTTCTCTGAAATCTCCCCGGGGTATGTACCACTGGGGAATAAATTATAAACTTTTTGATTACCTAACTGCAAACGTTCATTTTTCTTACTACATGAAAAGGGAATTGGGGGAAAATCCCTTTTACGGGGAAACAGGCAGCATCGATCCCTACTTTCTCATGGATGTCAATCTCTTTTTCAAACCCAAGTTTGATGACCGCATGGAAATGTCACTTAAGATACGGAATACAACGAAAGACAGTTACAGCTCTCGCGGCAGGTACAGTGTTCTTGATGGCGCAGGAAGGGGTTTCCTGTTTTCTATCCAGTATAAATTCTAAGCGCGCACAATCAGAATTAAATAGTTGGTTTTTAGATTGCTTGAATTGTTTTGTGCTCACTTGAGGGCTTGCATGACAATGTACATGACATTTTTTTTGAGGAAATAGTTTAGATCCAAATACATGTTTAGACGAAAATGCAGGTCTCGTCAGACCCTGGGTTTTCTTAGTTGCTTCTTAATATTTTTTCTGTTTCCTCCCTGTATTTTCACATATTCAAAACCCAATCAACTCTGATTTTCCCTGCCACATTTGCACGTTTTCTTTCACATTATTTCCTCAATCCTAAATCAACACTTTTCCACCAGTTCCCGGCAAGTATTTTTCAATTTCCTGTACATGAAAAGTGTATATTTGATGTTGTAATGTTGAGTCCTGCTAAAAAATGCTGATTCAATAATCTTTGGTAAATGTCCAGTTTTTCTCTCGATTGAGGTACCACCATATGTAGTTTAAATTGAGGGCCTATAAGATACATTAATATTGATTTAGAAGTGATTTTATGATTTAATTTAATATTATAAGAACATTAATAGGTGTTCAAATGAAATCACTTATTGACATAACCCTACCTCATTTTAGACGGAGAAGTCTAAGCAGGTGGGGTTTAATTATTTGAGGGAGAGAAGTATGAAAAAAACATTTCTGTTTATTCTATTTATGTTTTTTACAATTAATGAACCTGCTATTGCTGGCTGGGAATGGCAAAACCCATTGCCACAAGGCAATAATCTTTGGGCTGTCTGGGGTTATTCAGCAAATGATATT
>CAVVWZ010000079.1:0-11124 GCA_963752035.1 uncultured delta proteobacterium
GGTGATTTTGATTGCGACAATGATTGTGATGGTACTGATGTCGCAAAATTCAAAGAAGACTTTGGCCGCAACCCCTTCAACAAGCCCTGCCCTGCTTGTGTAGCGGGGGAGTGGTGCAGTTATTAACCAGGAGAGAAGGGAAATGAAAAAATTGTCGGTTATATGTATGTTTTTCTTAGTCTTTGCTTCACTATCTGGTACTGCATTCGCACAGGCAGAATACATAATTGATGGTATAAATCCTTTGGTTCTAGCATTGGATACGGGCACCTGTCAGACGGTTTTCATTGCCCTTGAGCCAGGGGGAATAATCAACACACCCCTTGTACAAGCAGGCTTCTGGCTTGTTTACGACCCCGCCCAGGTTACTATCGGAGATGTTGTGCCCTATGATTGGAATAATGGGGGTCCATGGGAACCGATGATTGGTCCTCCGATCCCACCAGACCCGTTATCGGGGACCTATTTTCTTATGGTAGCAAACCCTGACTCAGTACCTATTGATAACCTGGGCATAGCGGAGGTTGAGTTCTGCTGTGAAGGACCGGGGCAGAGTCAAGTTACTATATCGACCATCCCTGAATTTGATACGGTTGTAGGAGGAACTGCTGTCTGGGATTCCCAGATCGCTGACGGTATCATCGATCTGTGGCAAGTTGCACCGGCGTGTTCATGCGAAATCACCGGTCCTTGGGTTGTTCCGTTATCACCTTATCACACAGTTACCGAGCAGTATGTAGCAAGTCCCGGACAACACTGTATTCATCCACCAAACTACGTTTGGTTGGATGATTGCGATCTGGGTGATGTCGATCAAAGCGGTTTATTAATCATACCTCCTACAACAGGAGGAGAAACCTGCACAATAACTGTGGTGGATTCTGCCAATACGGATATTAACACTGGTGAACCAGTACAATGCGATAAACCAATTGAATTAATAAGCCCTCCCTGAGGGGGTGATTATGACGGGGATGGAATCTCCGATGAAGATGATAATTGTTGGCGAGTATCAAATGGACCGGATGAAGGTACTTGTTTAATTGGAGATGTTGGAGTTTTATGCATAGATGACGAAGCTTGCGGAACAGGTGGATTGTGTAGCATGAATCAGGAAGATGCAGATGATGATTGTATGGGAGATGTGTGTGATGAATTCCCCAATGATTATGCTCTATATCAACCAGACTCTGATGAAGATGGCATTGGAGATACTTGTGATAATTGTCCTTCTTTTTACAATTCAGAACAAATTGACCAAGATGAAGATAGGGTTGGTGATATCTGCGACAACTGCCCGGAAACACTCAATGAAAACCAATTGGACGAATTTCCACCGGGGGGCAACAATTGTGGAGATGCCTGCGAATGTGAAGGAAACTTTGATGATGATCAAGACCAGGATGGCTCAGATGCAGCCGCATTCAAGGAGGATTTCGGCAGAAGCTCTTTCATGAATCCCTGTATCAATAGTGCTTCCTGCAATGGTGACTTTGACTGTGATGGAGACGTTGACGGAACAGATGCAGCCAAATTTAAGGATGATTTTGGCAGAAGTTCCTTCAGCAACCCCTGTCCAAGTTGTGTTGTGGAAGCCTGGTGTGTGTATCAGTAATTGAAAGAAAGCAGTTTTTAGCTAGCGATACCTAAAGCCACCAAGCACTGTTTGCCCGAATAGTTTGTAGAGGGCCCGTTTCCCCACATTCAGGTGAGGGAACGGTTTCTCGGGAACTGGCACCTCAAGAAACTTACACAATGGTTCCCATCCTTGCCTCACATCATATTCCAGCAGTCTATCTTCAGGCACCACCTTCCGGACTGTATCATTGTGCCTTTCAAAAATGCTTATACAATGATCTTTTTCCAGTCTGCCTCCGAAAACATTCTGTATAATAATCTTGTCAGTGAACTGGGCTATTTTACGCAGCTTCGGCACTAAGAAACACAATAAGCGTGCTTTATGTACCGTACTCATTAGACGGTTGAAACTCTTCCACCACTGCTGTGGGTCCCGGACAGTCAGGATAACCCTGGCTTCAGGGAATACTTCCATAAGCTCATCATAGTAAACGCAAACAGGGCAATCCACAGTTGCTGTGTAGTCCTCAAACAACCACTCCCAGTCCATTGCGGATCTTTTTCCTACAGCAAATTCATGCCATGCTTGCAGATGCTCAGGTTGTAGCATCACTTCTTTCATGTGGTAGCATTTCCCCCCAAGCAGCTCTTCGAGAGCTACCTGCAAAGAAGATGTACCAGTCCTTCCAAATCCGGCACCAATGATTTTAAGCATCACTCCTGCCCCCGGGGATTTTCATGAAGAACATTGATCGAAGGGAAAACATCTCTTTGTTGCTTGTTCAAAAGAAGAGAAAATTCTGATGGGAACTTTTTTCTATAGGGGAAAGAATAGGGAAATTCGTCTTGTGTGTCAACCGAAAGGTCATTACAAAATGTGCAACCAGGACTGATATACCTTTTCGGTTTTTTTAGGAAAGAAATTGGAAAAGGTTACTCTGCTGTTTTACTAACCTGATAATTCCACCCTGGAAACCTGTTTAGTCATTGCATTATTTTTTGTAACAATCGAGACAGAACAGTGCTTTGCCGGCAGGCGGTTGAACTTCTAATTTAAGTTCCTTTGCGCAACCGGCGCAAACTACTTTATAGAATCTTTTTTGTTTAGGTTTGCTTGATCGTCTTTTACCACTCCTTCTTCTTACAGCCATAGTGCATTCTCCTCACTGCGGGGATTTGATAGTTCATGGTAAACGTGCACTCTATTTCCACACTCGCTTTTCCCCTCCGGCAAGGCAGATTGTGAATTCTTCGCTAAATGAAACCGCCCTTTGCATTCCCTTGCAAAGGAATACTCTACATGACATCTCAGAAAGCTGTTGTGAGAGATCTCAGGAGAAACCAATCACAGAGTTGGTGGGAAACCTTGAGAAAGGATCCGAATCTTCAATGATGAAAAGAAGTGAATACGCAAGGGTCCTTCAACATAATTGAGACGGTGTCGTAATCTTATTGCGGGGGTCTGAAATGACCAGAGATAATTAAGACACAACCTCATAACTGCTGAGGGGTTGTTTACAGATATGCTGGATATTGAAAAGAAAATAGAAATAAAAAATGGCAGCCATTATCTGACTGCCATTACTACCTTACAGTGCTTTGACATTCACCGCTTGAGGGCCTTTAGGTCCATCCTGCACCTCAAATTCTACTTCCTGTCCTTCGCTGAGAGTTTTGAAGCCCTCAGCCTGGATAGATGTGTGATGTACAAATACATCATCTCCCTCTTCTCGGGACAAGAATCCAAAACCCTTTTTGTCGTTAAACCATTTCACAGTTCCTTTAGTCATAAATAAAACACCTCCTTCCTTTACAGATTACCTTGTACTATCTACTAAACCTTTCGCTGTAAAAAAAGAGGTGGTTACAAGAAACCGCTCTTCTTCTTCTGACAAGAAATGATTAAAGCAAATAAGTCAAAGTTAAAAAATAATATACCATAGTCCACTATGTAAGTCAAGTCTACTTTTCCCCTGTACCATTTTATTTTTCAGGGGGTTAGAAAGGTGCTGTAACTGATTATTATATATAAACTATGCTGGAATATTGGGGGCAAAATAAAAAAAGAGTTAGTTTTGACAATATTTATAAAGTATGATACTTACTAATGAGTTACGTATTTCTAAGGGGCACAAGCACTTTCAACAAATGTTAAAGGAGCAATGACTCTTGGCAAAGAAAAATACGCTTTTCAAAGTAAATCAGCCTACCGAGACCCAGAAAGAGAAAAAAATCCCAATCCAAGAAGAAACAGATGACATCCTACCCTCAGAGGTCGTTTCTCCAGACCACATTGAGGATTTTTTTTCTACGATTGAGGAAATGGGTACTGAAAAAGTTGAAAGCAATCAAAAGGTGAAACTTGTTAAGCCCAATCTTCAAAAAACCCAGGAGGAAGTCAAAAGTGAACCGGAAGAGAGGTTAGACCCGTCCCCCTTTGGCAATGTCAATGATCCGGTGAGGATGTATCTTCGTGAGATGGGTTCGGTATCATTGCTCAAACGTGAAGAAGAAGTAGAAATCGCAAAGCGCATAGAAGAAGGGGAACAAGAAGTTGCCGGGGTTGTCTTACGGGTACCCATCATTGTGAGTGAACTCATTACCTTAGGTAAAAATCTCTTATCACACAAGCTATCTGTAAGAGAAGTTATTGGAGGCATAGACGATGAAGAAATAGAAATTGATGAAGAACATTACACAAAAAAAGTTCTTTCCTTAATTGGGAAAATTAAACGGAGTGAACAGAAAAATGTTCAGCTAGAAAAAAAATTGGCACAAAAGCATTTAAGCAAAGCTAAGAAAGATGAATTACAGAAGAAACTGAGCCAAAGAAGGGAAAAGATCGTTGCTTTAATACAAGAGATAAATCTCAGCAAAGTGCTGATTGAACAAATTGCACAGAAACTAAAACATTTCCTTGACAGGCTGGAGCGGGCTGAGAGAGAAATAATTCAATGCACACAGAAAACCGGTGTTTCCCTGGCAGAACTCAAGGAACTTTTCCGCGAGGTAAAGAAGAGCCCACATGCGGAAAGGAAGTTAGCAAAGAAGACGGGCATTACCAAAAAAGAGTTGCTTGCCTATGAAAAAATCATAAAAACTGCACGGAAGAAAATCAAGCTCATCGAAGCTGAAGCGATGTTTGACAGCGAATCCTTAAAGAAGGCCATCAAATCCATCAAAGAAGGCGAAGTTAAGGCTAAGCTTGCCAAGGATGCATTGGTGAGGGCCAATTTACGACTGGTTGTAACTCTGGCGAAAAAACATACCAGCCGGGGGGTACAATTACTGGATCTGGTTCAAGAAGGCAATATGGGCCTTATCAAGGCTGTTGATAAGTTTGAGTATCAGAGAGGTTATAAATTCAGCACCTATGCAACCTGGTGGATCAAACAGGCTATTACGAGAGCTATTGCAGATCAAGCAAGAACCATAAGAATTCCCGTCCACCTGATTGAAACTATCAACAGGTTGATTAGAACCTCCCGTCGAATGCTTCAGGAAATGGGGAGAGAGCCTACCCCTGAAGAGATCGCTAAACAGATCGAATTACCCCTGGAAAAGGTGAGAAAAATCCTTAAAATTGCCAAGGAGCCAATATCCCTGGAAACCCCTCTGGGAGAAGAGGAAGATAGCCGTTTAGGTGATTTCATTGAAGATAAAAAGATTGCGGCCCCACGGGAAGCCACCGTCAACCAGGATTTGAGGGAGCAAACGAAACAGGTTTTATCTACCTTAACCCCCAGGCAGGAAAAGATTGTAAGGATGCGGTTTGGAATAGAAGAAAAGGCAGATCATACTCTGGACGAAGTAGGACAGGATTATAATTTAACCAGGGAAAGGATTAGACAAATCGAAGCTAAGGCATTACGAAAACTGAGACATCCCAGCAGAAGCAAAAAGCTCAGAACCTTCATTGAGAGTTAAGATCAAGCACAAGTTGCTTAATTGTGATAAATCTCTCCGTTGCCCCTTCACCTTTGAAATTTCTAAGGTTATCAAACGATCAACTTTGATTCTTTATTCCTTGTAGATGCTACCAACACTGCTGTCAAGCCTCATATATTGCCCATTGACAATAATTCCTTGTGTGATATAGCAACACATACAAGTTAATATTTACGACAAAGCCAAACCCCGAGTAATCGAGGGACGGAAAGCCACAGTTCTATTGCGGACTTTGATCTGAGTAGTAATGTGCTTCTGGAATTGGTTTTATAGAAGGCTGGACTGCCGAATGTATATTCACTTTCAGAATAATACACGGCAGTTTTTTGTTTTCCGGAAAGGAATTACTTTACAGTAACTTTTAATCAAAGAAAGGAGGGTTACCGTTATGAGATTACAAAAGTTTGTTTTTACAGGAATGATATTTATCTTTGCCGGCGTTTTTGCGTTGCCTGCCGAATCATCTGGATGTTGGGTTTACCAAGATCACTTGACTGTTGAATGCTGTTTTGTGTGTTGCGAAACTGAGGATGATTGATTTAACTACATAAACGATAGCGGTGAGTTTGACTGTGGTTACAACTTCTATTGCCTTTTTAACCCTGGGTATTGTCTACAAGCAGACAATTGCCCGCGGGAGTTTAATACTGCCCTTTTGCAACTGCATTAAATAACGACGAGGAAAAAATTGAGACGTTAAGGAGATTTCGGGATGAGGTGTTGAGCTAAAACACCTGTTGGCCGGGAATACATAAGCCTTTATTACCGGTGGAGTCCTGTGGTAATCCAGATGATGAGGGAGGATCAGGAGCTCAAAGAAGAGGTGAAGATATTGCTTGAGGAAGTGTTACCATCGATTGAGGAAATGCTACAATAAAAAGGAGAAGGGCTATAACCACAAAGGAGGGGTCTTTAATGGTTATCAGCCCTTCTGTCCACCTTTCAGTGGATACAATAAATGGGTAACATAATTTGTAAGAAGCTGCAACCCCCCTGAGAACAGGGACTACTATAAAAGACAGCTTGCTGTCAAAGCCCATGGCCGAGAGGAGAGAAAAACCTTCAATAATAAGGATTTCAGGGGCAAAAATGGAGTTTTGGAGGGTAAAAAGAGGTTTCTTTGATTATTAGTTCATGTAATTCAAATGAATAGCATGGCCCGACCCCAGAAAAAAGGCAGAAGTTGTCTCAACTTCTGCTTTTGTAGTTCTCCAATTGTTACATGCTCTAGGTCCCTGCCTCCCAGGAAGATAAATATTCTTTTTGTTCCTTTGTCAGGGTATCAATTTTAATACCCATCGCTTTGAGTTTCAGCTTTGCTATCATTTCATCTATGGCAGCAGGTACCGGATACACCTTGTTCTCCAGGCGCTTTCCCTTCTTTAAAAGGTGTTCGGCAGCCAGGGCCTGGTTTGCGAAGCTCATGTCCATCACACTTGAGGGATGTCCTTCAGCAGCAGAAAGATTAATAAGCCGTCCCTCAGCAAGCACGTAAACCTTTTTACCACCTTTCAAGGTGTGCTCCACAACAAACTCTCTGATGGTTCTCTTGCTCCTGGTTACTGTTTCCAGGGCCTTGAGATTGAGTTCCACATTAAAGTGACCTGAGTTAGAAACGATGGCTCCATTTTTCATGGCAAGGAAGTGCTTTTTATCAATGACATGAATGTCACCGGTGACGGTACAGAAGAAATCCCCGATCTTTGAGGCCTCTGCCAGGGGCATTACTCTGAAGCCATCCATGGTTGCCTCAAGGGCTTTAAGATGGTCTACTTCGATCACAATAACATTTGCCCCCATACCCTTGGCCCTCATGGCCAGTCCGCGGCCACACCAGCCATAACCACACACCACAAAGGTACTCCCTGCAATGAGCCTGTTGGTTGCCCGGATAATGCCATCGATGGTGCTCTGACCGGTGCCGTAGCGGTTATCAAAGAGATGTTTGGTATAGGCATCATTCACCGATATTACGGGAAAGCGCAAAACCTTTTTTAGAGCCATATCACGAAGCCTGATAACACCGGTGGTGGTCTCCTCGGTTCCGCCGATAACATCTTTTATTAACTGTGTCCTTTTAGCGTGAATCGTAGAAACCAGATCGGCCCCGTCATCCATGGTAACATGGGGTTTGATGTCAAGGGCTGCATTAATGTGATCATAATAGGTCTTGCGATTCTCTCCCTTGATGGAGAATACAGAAATCTTGTGGTATTTTACCAGGGCTGCCGCTACATCATCCTGGGTACTGAGGGGGTTAGATGCACAGAGTGCCAGTTCTGCTCCTCCTGCCTTCAAGGTTTCCATCAGGCTGGCCGTCTCAGTGGTAACGTGCAAACAGGCTGCCAGTCTGAGACCCTTCAGCGGCTTCTCCCGCTGAAACCGTTCCTTCACCTGGTTTAAAACAGGCATACTCTGATTGGCCCACTCGATACGCAACATTCCCTTTTTTGCAAGACCACTATCTTTAATATGGTGTTTCATTCATTTCTCCTTCAGGTTCTTTATGAATCGTCTACAGGCCGGCTGCCCTGCGCAGTTTCTTGGCTACATCAGTTTTTTCCCAGGTGAATGTGGCTTCACTCCTGCCAAAGTGCCCGTAAGCTGATGTTTTTCTATAGATAGGCCTCAGCAGGTTAAGGTGCTTGATCATCTCTCCAGGGGTTAGGTTAAAATGTTTTTTCACCAGCTTGGCAATGTCATCAGGCGGGATCTTACTGGTCCCGGAGGTGTCGATCATCACTGAAACCGGTTCAGCAACGCCAATGCTGTAGGAAAGCTGCACCTCACATTTTTTCGACAACCCTGCGGCCACAACGTTCTTCGCAACGTAGCGTGCCATGTAGGAAGCAGACCTGTCCACCTTGGAAGGATCTTTTCCCGAAAAGGCTCCGCCACCATGGCTGCCATGTCCCCCGTAGGTATCACAGATAATTTTTCTCCCGGTCAGACCGCAATCTGCCTTGGGACCTCCCTGCACAAACCGGCCGGTAGCATTAATGTGAAACTTGGTCTTGCCATCCAGCATCCTGGCCGGAATCGTCTTCTTGATTACCTCTTCTATGATGCCCTCGCGCAGTACCTTCTCCTTGAGCGTGGGATCATGCTGCGCGGCAACCACTACCGTATCCACCCTGATGGGCCGGTCATTTAAGTATTCAACAGTCACCTGAGTTTTACCATCCGGCCGTAAATGATCGATGATACCCTTTTTCCGTACGTCAGTTAACCTTTTAGCCATTTTATTGGCATAGGTTATGGGCATGGGCATCAATTCCGGTGTATCGGAGCAGGCGTAACCAAACATGATACCCTGATCTCCTGCACCCTGCTTCCTACCCTTCTTATCAACACCCATGGCAATATCAGGAGACTGGGTGTCAATCGAGGTCAGGACTGCACAGGTCTCCCAGTCAAAACCCATACTGGAATCATTGTATCCTATCTCTTTTATGGTATTCCTGACAATGTCGGGAATATGCACATAGCAGCTGGTGGTTATTTCACCTGCCACAACAGCCATTCCTGTTGTTACCATGGTCTCACAGGCCACATGTGCCTTTTTATCCTGGGCAATAATTGCATCGAGAATGGAATCTGAAATACTATCAGAAACCTTATCAGGATGTCCTTCAGTTACTGATTCAGAGGTAAATAGAAAATCGGTCATTGACATAGTACATCTCCTCTTAAAAAAATTTTAAGTGCTTAAAGGGGTAAACCAGTTTGATCAACCAAATTAGTCGAGTACTCTAACAGTAAATTATCCTCATTTCAAGAAAAAAAGGGGATGGTTTATTTTTCTTTTTTCACAGTTCTTAGGGAAAATCCGCCTAATTAGTGCTTAAATATGGATTAAATAGAACAGTCCCCTATTTACTCAAACCCTGATTCCTTCTCACCCTTCATCTTTTTCACATCAGAAATCATCTCCACTGCCATTGTCACATACTGTTTTGCCATAGACCGCCGAAACCGGTTACGGGAACAGATGGACTGGATCTGCTTCCAAAAGGCTTTTGGCCGAACATAGGTCTTAATCCAGAACCCCGCAAAGATCTCCTGCAGCTTCTCGGGCGATACTGTGGTCTTAATAACAGACTTCCCAAATCCATAATCACTCCAGTTAAAACTGGTTATCATATTTTTTTCTTTCAGGTCGTTAAACATTTCGTTCCCGGGAACGGGACTGCCATGCTGCCCACAACAAAAGAACAGTATTCAGGATACAGGTGTTTACCGTATTGCAGCAGGGCATCCATTGACTCTTCGGTGTCCTCAGGCATGCCAAATAGGAGGTAAATAGAAACCAGGATATCAAGGTCCTTTTCAAGGGTGTACATCATTTCCTCAACCGCCTCACAGTTGAAGCCTTTTTTCCCACAGCACTCCCGGAGCGCAGGATCAGGCGTTTCAAGGCCAAAAATGATTTTAAAGAGACCGTTCTCCTTCATCCGTTGCCAGAGGTCGCGATAGCCGAGAAACACATCTTCACGGGTTTCATAGTACCAGTAAAGTTTTTCTCCACATTTTTCCAGTTCATCTAGAAAACCTTCCACCTGCTCACGGGACAGAAAGGAGGCATCATCCTGGAAGAAGAAGGTATCGTGATTATAATTCTTTTTGACCCACACCATCTCTTCCACTATCTTTTTTGGATTCCTGAGACGAACCCCCTGGTGGACTTTCCAGGTAATACAGTAGGGACAGCGATAGGGACACCCCCGGGAAGAAGAGATGCCAATAACCTTATTTCCGACCCAGTGGTATTTCTCCACCGGGAAGAGATGCCAGGCGGGCAAGGGAATGGAATCAAGGTCAGCAATAGGCTCCCGGTCCGGATTACGGACAATTGTTCCGTCACCAGAACGAAAGGTGATCCCCTTTACACCCTCGAGACCCTCATCATTCTCAATCCTCTGACAGAGTTCTCTGATAGTTTCTTCCCCTTCTCCCCGCACCACTATATCAAGTTCGGGACATTGTTCGAGGGACTCCCGGTCAGTGAAGCTGAAATGAGGACCACCGGCTAAGGTTACGATATCGGGATCTACCTCTTTTTTAGCCCTTTGAAAAATGGTAAGTGCCCGGGGACTTACCGGTGTCTGTCCTCCCGCTCCAATGAGATGAGGCCTGAAGCTCTTGATCTGATCAATTATCTCATCGAAGGACACATCCTCCGCAGCAGCATCATAGACCCTCACCTCTACACCGGCCTTCTCAAGTACTGCTGCAATATAGGCCAGGCCCAGGTTAGGGGCAAGATGCATCTTCAGGTGAAACATAGGGGGCTGGATTAAGAGTACCTTCATCTGTTCCCACTTTATAAATGGTAGCAGTGAAGCAATCTCCCACAAGCTTATAAGAAGAGATTGCTTCGTCACTATGTTCCTCGCAATGACTTTGCCATACTCCATAAAATCTTAAAGAGTAAACAACAACTGTTAACCGCATGAGCTGTTTGAAGTAATCATCCTAGCGATGACGCATGGGTACTTTTGCCTGATCGGTTGGTTGCTGGCCCTCAAACGGCGGTAAAACCTTAATCGCCTGATAACCACAGTGAAATTCACACATATGGCATTTCACACAGAAACT
>CAVVWZ010000080.1:0-8460 GCA_963752035.1 uncultured delta proteobacterium
TAAACAATTTTTGCCTTTTGTTTTAATCCATCAATATAGTTTTTTGCCATTTCCTGCTTCTTCTGGTTTTGCAGGGTCTCCGTTATGGTCACCTTTACTTCCTCAAGAGACTTTTTCGAGGCCTCGTTGTGTTCGAGCGCCTGGATTATGTGATAACCAAACTTTGTTTCAACAACCGGACTTAGTTCATTTATCGGCTGGTTGAAAGCAGCATCCTCAAAAGGTTTAACCATCCTCCCCCGTGGAAATGTTCCAAGGTCTCCCCCTCTTTCTTTACTGGGGCATTCGGAGTTTGCCTTAGCAAGTTCCCCAAAATCAGCACCTTCTACGAGTTGCTTTTTGAGTGCTTCAATCTGTTTTTTCTTTTCAGCCTTTGTCTTATCATCGGCTTTTTCATCTACCTTGATCAGAATGTGGCGGGCATGTACTGTTTCAGGGGTGTCGAATCTCTTCTTGTTATCGTCATAATATTTTTGGATTTCAGCATCAGTTGGAACGTAGTCAGTTTGAACCTGTGTTTCAAAAAGTTTGTTGGCACGCAGTGAGAAAGTGATGTTTTCTTTCAATTCCTCTACGGTGATTCCACCCTGTTTGAGCATCTCCTCAAGAGTCATTCCCGGAGGAACTTTAGCCTGAACCTCCTCTAATGCTTTGGCTACCTCAGCGTCATCTGCCTTTATCTTGTTTTTCTCAATTTGTTCACTGATAAGTGTACGTGTCACAAAATCTTCTACAAGCTTCTCCTTCAAATTTCCTCTAAACTGCCCCAACTGTTCGGGGGGAACCATACCTTGCACCGAAGCAATCGTCCGATCAATTTTTTCATCAAGCTCTTTTTGGGTGAACTTAGCACCATTGACTTCAACCACTACTGTTTCTCCGGCAGGCTGTTTGGACTTGTCTTCAGCCCGTGCATTCCCGTTTGTGAACACAACAGTCACCAGAAATAGTGCACTACAAAGTAGAACTGTTCTTCTAAAACACCTTTTTGTTACGCTTGAAATTTCCATTACCATTCTCCTTATTTTACTTTGCAAAACATACCAATTGTTTACTAAATAGGTCTATCAGTTCGTGTATTTACGATCGCCACCGCCAATGCTCCAGGGCAGAAAGAATCCAGGTAACGATTAACCGTTTGATCATTTTGATAACACAAAGTGGGCATGGAAGGTGTAAGGCATGCTACCAAAATGAAGATGTGCTGCGAGGTATAAACCGTGCTGTCAGCAGAAAAACCAGTGAAGGGATTAAAATTCACATAACTATAGGGTAAGTGGTACCCTATGTCAAACCTTTTTTAGCTATCCCGATTCTCACCTTCATTAACGGTCTACCTTCAATAACGGTCTATCCAGCCCAAGGTAAAGTCCCTGCCATTGTGATGCTACCCGCGCACCCTAGTGAAATATGCTTCGCATTTCACCGGGCAGGCAAGGCGGGGTTTTCTCAGCACCTGCGGGTAAGGGGAATCTCCTGTCATGATGGCAGTCCACACCAGTTTTACTATTGATTTGTTTACACAATTTTGTTAAGTACAGAAAAAATAAACTACTGATAGTGTCCAGACAATCAGGGCAGGTGAAAGATTCCTGCTAACAAAAACAGTAACAGCTAAAGCAGAAGGAGTTAGCATGTCAGAAGTCCTGCAGGGTTTACAACCAGCACGTTTGTGGGAGCTCTTTGGAAACATTGCCCGAGTCCCCCATGGATCACAAAACGAGAGAGCACTTGCGGGTTCTTTGCGTCGAATAGCTGAAGAAGCCGGCCTCACTGTGCAGGAGGATACCTCAGGTAACCTCTGTATAACTGTCCCTGCTTCTAAAGGATACGAAAAGGCCCCCATAGTGGTACTCCAGGGACACCTTGACATGGTTTGTGAAAAAAACAAGGATGTTGACTTTGATTTTACAAAAGATGCCATACGATTGGTCCGTGACGGAGACTGGCTCAGGGCAGATGGCACCACCCTCGGCGCTGACAACGGCATTGGTGTAGCAGCTGCCCTGGCAGTAGCCTTCACAAAGGAAGCTGTGCACGGTCCCCTTGAAATTCTGCTCACCGTCAACGAAGAAACCGGTTTAACCGGTGCACTGAATCTTTCGCCCTCCCTCTTAAAGGGCCGTATTCTGCTCAACCTCGATTCGGAGAGAACCGGCGGTGTTTGTATCGGGTGCGCCGGTGGTGGTGGTGTTACAACCTCTTTGCCAGTTAAACTGGTGGAGCCCCCCGGGGACTCAGTGGGGGTGGAGGTAAAGCTGGCCGGTTTACAGGGTGGTCATTCGGGAATTGACATTCATGAAAACCGGGGTAACGCCGTGAAGCTAACGGCACGCACGGTGATCGCACTTGAAGCACTGGGTGTTAGCCTCGCTGACTTTCACAGCGGGGATAAGCTGAATGCCATTCCCCGTGAGGGTTTTGCCACCTGTGCAATTCCTCGCAAACAGTTCCCCCGCGTTCAAGAAATCATTACCCGGCAGCGTGATCTATTCCGGTCTGAATTCCCCAACGAACCTGCACTGCAGGTTTCTGCCACACAAACAAATTCACCACCAACTGTCTTGAGCACAGCATCTTCAACCACAGCACTTACTATGCTCATGGCCTTTCCCCATGGTGTGCTTGCAATGAACCGTGAACTGGACAATTTGGTAGAAACATCAAACAATCTCTCATCAGCCCATATGAAAGGAGATCTTTTTGTTGTTCACAACACACCACGTTCATCTTTACCACAGGCCCTCCAGACAACCATTGACCAGATCGTTGCTGTGGCAGATCTCGCCGGGGCAACCAACCAGCTGGAAGATTCATATCCCGGCTGGCAACCAAATCCCCATTCAAAGATTTTAAAACTCTTTGAGGAGACCTACCATGAAATCTTTGGTAATCAACCCAGGCGTGCGGCAACCCATGCAGGCTTAGAGTGCGGTGTCATCGGCGACAAATATGAAGGGATGGACATGATCTCTTTTGGGCCCACTATCGTTAATGCCCACTCACCTGATGAGGCCGTTAGCATCTCAAGTGTCCAGGACTTTTGGAAGTTATTGCTGGGCCTACTGGAAAACTGTGGGAGGAAAGGTGGCATTCAATAAAAACATGATTTGCCAAGCGCAGGTAAACACCTGCGAAACCAGATAGCATGAATCCCTTCAGTAGCACTACTGAAGGGATTCTTTTTGAATAAATATAAAACTGCCACCTTAGAAAAGATGAACGTATTGAAATGCCTATAGTGGATTAATCTGTACGAGAAGCCTTGGTTGCGGTAACTTCATTCCGCATGTCCTGAGCCAGTTTTTTAACTTCCTGGAGCCCTTTTCTCAGTCTGGTACCCGCCGCATTATTACCACCATAAAATTTTCTATTGTCTTCTTCAAGACTCTGTGCCAGTTCCATCAGCTTTTGTAATGATTCTTCACCCATTCCTATCACCACCTTTCATAGATTGTTGAAATAGTACCAGCGCCTTTATACAATTAATGCCAACTATCGTCAAGGCTTTTAACTCTGTTGGTCTGAATGGTATTCGGAAGAGCTCCTACTGCAAATACGGGGTTAAAGTTCCTTCTGACATCATAAGTTCCTACAAAAAGAAAAATACCCCGGAAGTTTTAGCTTCCGGGGTGTTTTTTTCAAGCCATCCAGATCGTCATAGAAAAACTCTATTCTTTGCCAACACTCATCAATTGTAAAAAACCATCAACGACTGCTTTCATATCTTTTTTGAGCTCTTCATCTTCCGCTGCCGCTTGTACCAGTATAGGGCTCCACTGATAATAGAGCCTTATTATTGATCTACCTTCAGGTGTCTCGCTTAGTATGGTATCTCGCAGATTCCTTAAGATCACTGTTTCTTCCGCGTCCTCACCAAAGAGCCACAATATGAGACATATTAGAGCAGGGGGTATTGTGGGAGTTGTGGTAGTAGTACTGGTTGTGATAGTGGTAGTTCCTGAGGTGGGAATTATTGCAGCAAATTTCAAATCACCATTGGTTTCATCATAGTAACTGATGCGGGGATTCCCGTTGACGTCACGGGCAAGGGAGGTGTACTGCCCCACCAAGCCGTGCTGTCAACTATTTCAATCTGCCAGCTACCATCGAAGTAAGCAAATTTCAGATCACTATTGGTTTCATCATAGTAGCTGATACGGGGATTCCCGCTGCCGAAGAGGACAAGGGAGGTGTACTGTCCCACCCAGCCACTACTGTCGACTGTTTCAACCTGCCAGCTGCCGTTAAAGTAAGCAAATTTCAGATCTTTATTTGTTTCATCATAGTAACTGATCCGGGGGTTATCACTGCCGTCAAGTGCAAGGGAAGTATACTGCCCTACCCTGCCAATACTGTCAACTATTTCAAGCCTCCAGATACTGCCGTTGAAATATGCATATTTTAAATTCTGATTTGCTTCATCATAGTAGCTGATGTGAGGATTCTCATCTCCGTCAAGGGCAAGAGAGGTGTACTGCCCTACATTATTTACACTGTCAACTGTCTCAACCTGCCACTCACTGCCCTCAAAGTAAGCGTACCGCAGGTCCTTATTTGTTTCATCATAGTAGCTGATGTGGGGATTCCCATCTCCGTCAAGGGCAAGGGAGGTGTACTGCCCTACATTATTTACACTGTCAACTATTTCAACCTGCCACTCACTGCCCTCAAAGTAAGCGTACCGCAGGTCCCTATTTGTTGCATCATAGTAGCTGATTGGGGATTTCCATCTCCGTCAAGGGCAAGGGAGGTGTACTGACCTACATTATTTACACTGTCAACTATTTCAATCTGCCACTCATCGCCGTCAAAGTAAGCGTACCGCAGGTCCCTATTTGTTTCATCATAGTAGCTGATTGGGGATTTCCATCTCCGTCAAGGGCAAGGGAGGTGTACTGGCCTACATTATTTACACTGTCAACTGTTTCAATCTGCCACTCATCGCCGTCAAAGTAAGTATACTTCAAATCCCGGTTGGTCTCATCATAGTAGCTGATGTGGGGATTGCCATCTCCCGTCAAGGGCAAGGGAGGTGTACTGCCCTACATTATTTACACTGTCAACTGTTTCAATCTGCCACTCATCGCCGTCAAAGTAAGTATACTTTAAATCCCGGTTGGTCTCATCATAGTAGCTGATGTGGGAATTCCCATCTCCCGTCCAGGGCAAGGGAGGTGTACTGACCTATCCAGTTACTGTCATCAATCACCTCTACTTCCCAGTCTGCTGCCTTAAGACTGCTGTGACCAAACAGTACAAGCAAAGCAAATGCACACATCACAATTCGTCGGTAGTTACTAAAATACATTATAGACCTCCTTCAACCAATAACACCTCACGTGCTAATAATTATGTCTAAAATCTTATATTTCCAGATTCTATGCTCAGGTAATGCTTAGTATCCTTTCGGTTATTCTGCTGTAAGACTTTACACGAAATTAGATGAATCTACTCTGTTCATTTCACAGACAGATTGTTGAAACATCTTTTGGACACTACTCTCAATAGTTCACTTCACCCGTAACCACCCATCTTAATAACCTATTGTAACATAGAAAGTATTTAAAAAGAAGGGTGAATCCTATCTTTGGCATGCTCTATGCTTTATAACGATCTCGAAGTGATATTGGTGAAAAAAGGACTAAAGACTATGCGAAAACACCCCTGGTCACAAAAAAAATGTGCACGGGATAGAGTGGAGAGTTTACATTGTTGCACTACCAGTGTAACGGGATTCAGCCTTATAGAATTACTGATCGTTGTGGGTATCATTTCCGTTCTTGGAGCAGTGGGAACACCGACACTGCTCTCTCAACTACCAGACTACAGGCTAAATGGTGCAGCACGAACTGTTTCCTCTACGCTTCAGTTTGCCAAGATGAGTGCGGCATCGGCAGGCAAGGAGTACCGGGTAGAGTTTTTGCTCGACACTTCACCCCAACGGTATCAGCTCCAGAAAGGCAATGCCTTCAGGGGATCGGATAGCTGGGCAACGGTTCAGACCCCTTACTTCATACCCCCACAGGTATGGATCGATCACGCCACTGACTATCGGGGAACCCATCACACCGGAACGTCCATCATTGCCTTTAATCCCACGGGTACCGCCTCCTCGGGTGGTGTGTACCTGGAAAACAACAAGGGAAAACTCCGGTCAGTTAAAGTATCTTCCTCAACCGGTAGAATAAGGATAGCCCCGGAATGGTAATCCGGGGCAGGGAGAATTAATGGAGGATAACGGATTTACCCTCATAGAGTTGCTGATTGGTATGGCGATTTTAGGCATAGCCTTTACAGGCCTGATATCCATGCAGATCTCCTGTCTGAGCGGAATCAGCAACTCGTGTAACCTGACCACAGCAGTCACCCTCGCACAGGATAAGATGGAAACGTTAAAGGGTTTGCATGGTGATCACTTTGACCTCTCAGATACCAACCCGGGAAATAACAGCAGCCTGAGGCAGTCAATTGATATCGGCAACAGCGATCATCGTGAAGATCATGTAGTTATCCAAGACACTGTAACAGAAACCGATCCATATCTGGACTACGGCACCTATAGCCGTATCTGGAATGTGGCAGACAACACCCCCTTCTCCGGGAGAAAAACAGTCGTCGTTATTGTCACCTGGGAGTCCGGGAACAAAAGGGTTATTCTTTCATCGGTACTCTAACAACATTACACATGAAAACATCCTGTCACACGATTCAGAAAACCCATCAGAGGGGATTTACCCTCATTGAACTCATGATCACGGTGGCCCTCAGTAGCATTATCTTTGCAGCCGGTTACCAGCTGTTTGCGGGGCAGCGAAGATCCTATTCACTACAAAATGACCTGGCAGAAATGCAGCAGCAGGTGAGAGGCTGCGAACAAATGATGACAAGAGAGATTAGAATGGCCGGATATAATGTTGAAATGCTCAACGTCACGAGTGACGTGCCGGGGACATCTTTTACCGATGGGGTAATGGATGCCTTCGAAGAAGCCACCATGCAATCAATTGCTTTCACCACAGATGTAGAGGGTGACGGCACGGTTGAAACAATCCGCTATTCTCTAAGAGGCTCTTCCCTGGTGAGGGAGATGTGGCGCTGGGATACCTCAATCGGCGGGTGGAGGGCGAGTGGTGGTGCACGATCTCTTTCTGAACACATTGAACAGATACACCTGGGCTATTGGCTTCTCGCAGACAGTGCAGGCTTGAACAATAGCCAGGATGATGACGGGGACTTCCTGGTGGACGAGGAAGGGGAACTCTCTTTTCGAAACGAGCCTGACAATGAAGCGAGAAACCATATACGACTGATACGCCTCACCCTCACCGCTAAAACGTCGAGACCCGATCACCGCTACAGACATCCTCTTTACGGTGATCACTACAGACGAATGACCATCACCTCAACTTTGCAGCCCCGGAATGCGGGGCTTTAGAACTGGGTCTCTCCTGCTAAGGAGTGATCCTTACATTATCTCATAAGGAGGATGAACAATGACACAGGAAAGAAATAACGATACGTATACCTTCCCTTTCGAAAAGCTCGAAATCTGGCACCATGCAGTTGATCTGGCGGATTGTACCCTCAGCATCCTGGATGCTTCCCCCACCAACAAGCACCCTAAACTGAGCGTTCAAATGGAAACAGCAGTATCGCGGGTTGCCCAGCATATTGCTGAAGGAAAGGGCAAACAGTACAAGAAGGATTTTATCCAATCACTCCAAACGGCTGAAAGTTCCCTTTTTGAGTTTTTAACGGTAACTGAGCTCCTTAAACGGAGAGGCTGTATTGGTGAGCAGGAAGGGACCAAACTCAGAGCACAGTCTGAAATCATTAACCGTAAACTTCATGGTCTGATTAACTCACTGCGGAAAGAGTAGTCCCATGTGGCTAACAAAAGAAGAGAGAACAGGTATGCGAGAAAACCACTCTTGTAAGGAACGGGGGGCACTGGTGGTAACATCATTACTCCTGATGCTCGCCCTGGTTATCATAGGAGCACTTACTATTATGATAACGGTCACCGAACGCTACATTTCCCGGAACCACAAAATGGCAAAAGAGGTTTTCTATGTAGCAGACGGGGGATATCCCCTGGCAGTCAACGTCATCGAAGACACGGTAAGCTCCCGGGAAGGAGACTATCGGAACTTTAGCATAGCAGGGAACCTGAAAAACGAGGTGATGGACTACCATCAGGAAACTGCAACTTTAAATGACCGGCTGATTGATTCCCCCAGAAGTTCACCAGACATCCAGGGCACCCTGGGTAATCATGCTTTGCGAATTGACATCGATCGACTCACGTACAGACCACCTGTTCGGTGGATCAGTGGAATTCGCTGCAGGAAGTGAAGGCATCGGTTTGGGCAGCATGGCCACCAAAAAACTGCTTTTCGAAATCAGCTCGGAGGGATATGTGCAAAGCGGCGCCATTTGCACCATCGTAACTACCTA
>CAVVWZ010000081.1:0-4665 GCA_963752035.1 uncultured delta proteobacterium
TTTATAGATCTAAATGCCTTATCTGCAGCTTCCAGAGTTCTGGCAATGTTCCCCCTGGTGTGCGCGGTTGAAACAAAATTGGTTTCGAATTGGGAAGGTGGAAGATAAATCCCTTCCTGTAACATCCTGCGAAAATATTCTGCAAACGTGTCCAGGTTACAAGCACGGGCCTGCTGGTAGTTGGTCACTCTCTTTTCTGAGAAAAAGAGGGTAAACATGGAAGCAAGCTGCGTAACCTGAAGAGACAGCCCGTGTTGTTCGGCAATCTCTTTAATCCCCTCACAAAGAACTGTAGCAATGGTCTCAAGCCGTTTATAGAGATGCTTTGAGGTTGCAAGTATCTTCAGGTTTTCGATGCCGGCAGTTGTCGCCAGGGGGTTCCCGGAAAGTGTGCCTGCCTGATAAACAGGTCCCAGGGGTGAAACAAGGTCCATGATTTCCTGTCTACCGCCATAAGCTCCCAGGGGTAGTCCTCCACCCACTATCTTGCCGAGACAGGTAAGATCGGGAATAACCCTATAGAGGTGTTGTGCACCTCCAAAGCAGACTCTGAAACCTGTGATGACCTCATCAAAGATCAGTAGTGCCCGGTACTGCCGGGTTACCTCCCGCAGGGTTTCCAGGAAACCGGGTTCCGGCAGCACCAGCCCCATGTTGCCGGCAACAGGTTCAACAATGACGGCTGCAATTTCACTGCCCTTCCGCTCAAAGGTGCGCATTACAGCTTTGGTATTATTGTAGGGAATGCTGATGGTTTCTTTTGCCACCTGCGGTGAAACTCCCGCGCTGTCAGGAACCCCAAAGGTTGCCGAGCCGGAACCTGCTTTTACCAAAAAGCCATCCCCGTGACCGTGATAGCAGCCGTTGAATTTGACGATGCGTGTTCTGCCTGTGAAAGCACGGGCAAGCCGGGCAGCAGACAGTGTTGCTTCGGTACCCGAGTTAACCAGCCGCAGCTTCTCAATCGAGGGGAAGGCCTTTCTAATTGAGCGTGCAAGGGTGAGCTCTAACTCAGTGCTGGCTCCAAAACTTAATCCCCGGGCCGCTGCGGATTGAACCTTTTTAACCACCTGAGGGTGGGCATGACCCAGGATAGCAGGTCCCCATGATCCAACATAGTCTATATAACGATTTCCATCGGCATCATAGAGGTGGGCTCCACGTGCCCTGGTAATAAAGAGCGGTTTGCCGCCGACCGCCTTAAACGCCCTGACCGGGCTGTTTACGCCACCGGGAAGGGATTGTAAGGATTGTTTGTAGAGTAGTCGGGAGCGGGTGTGTTTAGATGGGGGACGCATGTGTTTTCATCTTCTCTACAGCTTGTTTGATCAAACATTCTGCCTTCAAGGCCTCGGTTTTCTTTTTCCCCAGATTTTCCTGAATGACGTGATTGAAGTCATCAAGACTGTAGAGAGTAACACCTGCTACCTGATTAATATCCGGATCAATATCACGTGGAACGGCCATGTCGATGAGCAGCAGCGGTCTGGTACGCCTGGTAAGGGATGCTTCCACCTCTTCCCGTTTAAGGATGAAATGGGGGGCAGCAGTGGAGCAGATTATGATGTCTACCAGGTGAAGTTCTTTTTTAAAGGTGTCGAAATGGATGGCCCTTCCCCCCAGGTAACCTGCTATGGAAACGGCCTTCTCAAAGGTGCGGTTGGCAACGATTACCGTCTGAATTTTCCGTTCATAGAGATAGTGAGCGATCTGCTCATTAATTTTGTTAACACCCACAAGGAGAATAGTTTTGTTGTCAAGGGATAGGGTTTTTTCTGCCAGCTTGATGGCCATGCTGCTTAAAGAAGTGCTTCCCTGATTTATACATGTTTCTTTTCTGATCTTTTTCCCCATCTTAATAGCTCCGTCAAAGAGCCGTTCTAAGTTACTATCACTGGCATTGACAGCCTTTGCTTCTGAAAAGGCGCGCTTGACCTGACCTAAAATTTCATTTTCTCCTAACAACTGGGAGTCAAGGCCTGAGGATACTCGATAGAGATGGTTAATTGCATCGTGGTTTTCAAAACTGTAGAGGAAGGGTGAGAGGTCTTCAAGATTAACACTCTGCACCTCCGAGAAAAACTGTTTCAGACTATCACGGATGAAGTTTGATGACCGGCTGCTCACGTAAATCTCTGACCGGTTGCAGGTGGAGAGAATTATCCCCCCCTCAATACCTTCACGGCTGGTAAGGTGAGAGAGGGCTTCTTGCAGTTGCGAACCCGTAAATGAAAGCTGTTCCCGAACAGAAACGGGTGCTGTCTTGTGATTGACTCCCAGAACAAAAAGATGTGAAGAATTATCCATCTATCTATATGCTTTCATCCGTAACTGTTAAAAAAACCCCAGTTTCCTCCAGGGAAATGGGGTTATCCAGACAATAAATACCCAGCCACCCTCCCCTCGGAAGCATGCTCGTTTGCTGGTAAGGTTTTCTGACTCGTGGATCTTCCTACTCTCTCCCACCTTCCCGTCCGGTCATTTCGGATAGTGGTCTACCGGGAGATTTCGTCCCCACTCACAGCTGCGGGGCAGTGATGGAATTGCACCATCTTTCCTTGTACATTTTATACCAGTAATCGTGTAGTAAGGATTATATGAAGGAAGAAGGATTGTCAATACATTTTTGACGACACATACGGGTAGGGAAGGGCAGGGTTTTGCATTTGATTTTTAGGGAAACTGTGATATAATTAAAAATTAAAGGGAAGTAACTTCAACTATTTAAAATTGGTCCCATCACCATGAAGATTTCAGACAACAAGCCACCTCAGGACATTAGGAACACCACAAAAAACACCTCCGTTCAGGAAAAGGTGGTTCAGCTGAAGGTGGGAAATCGTAAGGATATTGAGTCTGTTAGAGGAAAAGGTGACCCTTTCAAAAAAGGCAGGGGATATCGAAAAAATACAGGATATTCTCCGTAAAATCCCCGATGTGCGGGAAGACAGGGTGGCTCACTTAAAGAAAAAAATAACTTCCGGAGAATATAAGGTTAACGGGAAGGATGTTGCTGACCAAATGCTGCGGGAGTTTTTATTGGAGGACTTACTGAAAACTTAGAACAAACCACTGTTACAACTCACCTGCTAGTTCCAATCATTCTCATCCGTTGACTTGGACTTCTCTGTTTCACTTCCTATCTTTAAGAAATCACTGTTGCTGGTTGCGCACTCTGTCTTTACCACCACTTCACCTGTTTGGGCTCCCGGTGGTACTTCCACTCCAATCCTGTTGTTTCTCCAGTACATGATCCTGCCGGGTAAACCCGGAGGAAAAATGACATCACCTGCCTTTTCTTCAGGACCAAACCGGCGGCCCCGTATAATGATTACCTGACCCGGCTGAGCAAGCTTGGGTTTAATAATTTTTATGTAAGGGGTAAGGCAGGAAGAATCATCTTTCTTGTCTTGAGCTGCAAGATGATCGTTATAGCAGAGACTGGTTAGACAGACTACTAATCCCAGTAACACTCCTCTGACCACACTTCTTTTAGGCATGGGATTCTCCATTGTGTTAGCTTATGATCAACATTTTAGGGGACGTTGTTGACTAAGTTGAATAACAATCTATCTATATATAATTTAATGATTATTTTTAGCAATAAAATCTATTAGTTTTTAAAAATTAATAAATTCCTCTCTATTGAATTAAATTTTGTAAATAATTAATATTATGAAATATATGGTTTTTTTAGTTCTTGTTAAACTTTAATTCAACTTAGTCAACAACGTCCCTAAAGATAGTCTCCCCGATTAAATCGTGACACCTCTACCTGGGAAAGGATAACGGCTTGTTTTAGTATGTCTTGGAGCCGGTCATCATCAGCAAGATTTTTACCCAATTCTTCCAGATTGTTCTGCTCCCGTTCCAGCAGTCTTACCAGGGGTGATAGTTCCCGAAGATTCTTCTTTGGGTCTGATAAGGCCTTGGAGTAGGATTCCAGTAAATCGATCAGTTGCTCAACCTTCTTTGCGTTACTTCCTTCGGTACTTGGAAGTGAGGCATTGAAGTTGCCTGCCTGCAGTCTGTCCAGGGCACTTGCACTCTGCAGACTGGGATGTGGCTTTTCTAACGTGTCTATGCGGAGAGGTTGTTTGTCCTGTGACCCCTCAATCTTTGACTGCACTTCAGAGAGGATATTTTTAAAATTATCATTTGTGCAACCGGTGGCATTTTTCGGATCCGGTTTTAGAACCTGCTTGATGCTTTTATCATCCTGTATTTTCATATCACCCTCACTCCTTCTTCTAGCCTGATAGAGAAATTTATCTGTGATTACAATCAATTAGTCTTGTATCCGTTATCGGCATGCGGGTGAAAAAGCTTTAGGAAAAATAAGAGAAATAGTGATATTTAGTAATCAAGATCAATTTTTCTAAAATAGCAATAAAAATAACTAAAGTATTTGTGTGAATAATCCGATAAAGTGATAAAAATAACAAGAAGGAGGATGGCATGAGTATTGATCTTTATGCATCTGTAGCTGGCATAAATGCCTTCTTCAAAAAAATGGATGTCACGGCTCACAATGTAGCCAACCTCAACACTGACAACTACAAAAGAAGAATCCCCCAGATCGGACAGGACAAGAACGGTCTTCCCGAGACAAAGGTCACCATTGATAAAACACCGGGATTGGAGAATCCCAGGAAAGTAGGGGAA
>CAVVWZ010000082.1:0-8657 GCA_963752035.1 uncultured delta proteobacterium
TAATTGGGGTCGGGCCACGCTAAACTATTGATATTATTTGTAATATTATAAAAAATAGGCTTCATAGTAGGTCAATAATGGTATTTTTGGGTTCAAAAAAGCAGTTATAGTGATGCTGCCCGCCCACCCTGGTGAAATATACTTCGTATTTAACGGGGCGGGCAAGCGGGTTTTTTTATACACCTGCCGCTACAACACACACTCCCTGTTACACTTCACAAGCTAAGACTTCAAAAATGCTCATTTTGGCATCGAAAGAGCCAATATTGGGCATTAAAAAAACCCTTTGAGAGATAAAACTATATTAATTACAGTAGGATAGTGTGGCCCGACCCCACTTATACAAGAGGTTGCTAAATCTTGTGTCTTATAACAATAAAGAAAAGCCCCTCAATTGTCAGATGAGGGGCTTTGGAAAGAAATGAAGAAACGGCAAAACCGCACTTTATAGTTGGATTTTTCCCCTTAATAAAGCAAGGTTTTGCACACTGATTTTCAGTGAATGTTAATAGTATTGATTAGCATCCGGACATGGATTTTTGAATCCGCTTCTGCCAAAGTTTGATTTGAAGAGGGCAGCGTCTCCACCATCTACGTCCGCGTCCTGGTCAAAGTTACCTTCGCAGTAGGTCAGGTTATCGGCTGCAATCATATCCGCCTATATTGCCGTCACCATCGGGGGCCCAGTCACAGACATCAAAGTTAAGATCGAGGGGACCGGGACCTGTAGAGGTAGTGATGTCATCCTCATCGGTAGTCGTAATCTGTACCATCATAGTAGATTGCTACATCCCACTTATTGTTGGTAACAAAATCCGTTGCAAGAGTATCATTAAATCTTCCTGGTTGTCCTTTCACAGGAGCATTCGCATAGGCAATGATATCTGCCAGGGGAAGGTGTAGGAAGTTTGAACAGTACCACCACCAGTAACGAAGGGTGTCGGGTCAGCATAGCCCCGTAAAAACCCCAGGGCACGTACAGGCTGGCCGGCAAGGGATGTCAGTGGCATACCACTCTCCAGCTTTTCTATTTGTTCCGCACGAACCATTACCGTCTGAACAGCTTGCACAGAATGCCGACGAGGACGCATCACCCTGTGTTCTGTGATAGATGGTAAGGCCAATATCAAAACCGGTGTCGTCTTACAGGGACACGGGGTAACAGGTGCACCAAGCTGGCTGACAGGTACCACCGGTTCCGGTACTGTTGTCCACGTCAGCTTCAAAAATCACCGCACCAGGTAAATTGGGGGTAGTTTTAATGGTGAGTTTTAAGAGCGCTTCCGTAGCAGGTCCTCCGCCAATCTTTCTCTCATAAATCTCGGCTTGTACTGCGAGGAGATCAACCGGGCCAATATTCTCCCCGGTATTATCCTGTATAGCCAAGGGCACTGCATTATTTATAGTTTCCGCTAAACTGTATTGTGTCGTAGCTACAACAAACCCAATCATAAAAAACATACACAACATAAGAATTAATCTTTTTTTCATTTCTTCACCTCCATTTTGCTAGTGCTAATTACAATACTGTCATAAACTCTCCATTTCTTCCTGTTAACCTTTTAACCTTTTCACTCTTTCTTTTATTTTTCTCACCACCTCCTTTCAAGTTAGATTGAATTATGCAATAACATCAGAGACTATGGATAAGTGCACCAATCCATTATTGCGCAGGAAGGACATGGATTGTTAAATCCGCTTCTTCCAAAATCCGCTTTAAACCGTGAAGCATCAGTTCCGTCACAATCTTTATCACATTCGAAATCACCCTTGCAGGGATAGTCGTTATTACAGGGATCGTTAAAGCTACTCCTGCCAAAATCAGTCTTGAATTTTGAGGCGTCGGTTCCATCACAATCACCATCACAATCGAAGTCACCTTCACAGTCACAGAGCATCACCTATCCCATTACCGCCTGGAGGATAGTTATCTTCCTGTCCCGGGATTGGACGTGCCGGGGCAATTATCACAGCTGTCACCTATCATATCGACGTCAGCGTCAGGTTCACTGGGATCATAGGTGTCGGGGGATGGGTCACAGGCATTACCTGATACAGTCACCGTCATTATCAGACTGGTCTGAATTGGAATCATTAGGACAATTATCACAGGCATCTCCCACATCGTCCGTGTCGCCATCTTCCTGAAGAGGGTTGGTGCTGTAAGGACAATTGTCACAAACATCTCCCGCGTTGTCCCCGTCCCGATCACGCTGCTCAAAATTTTCATCTGAGGGGCAATTGTCACAGACATCCCCGACACCATCACTGTCATTATCTTCCTGCCCTGCATTGGCAACAGTTGGACAATTGTCTTCACTAAAGAGGAAAATTGATCCGGATTCTGAGTCCTTATTTACGCTGGTATCATAGATTACCGTTACTATATCCATGTGTCCATCCCCGTCGAGATCGTCGATACCGGGTTCGCCCGGCATGCATGCAGGATCCTCGTACAGAGGGGCGCGTTTGAAAGAAAGGGTTGTATCTGTTAAACCTTGCGATTCATAATAGTGTACAGCTCCTTTACCGTCACCCGATAGAACCATATCCGGAAAGCCGTCCCCCGTTATATCGCCTGTCTTGACTTCGCCAGGAGATCCCTGGGAATAGGGCCCACCTGGTCGGTTAACCGCAAAGGGATCCGCTGCAACCGCCACCGGATCAGTCGGGTCAAGGTTCGGGTCTCCGGAGTCAAGGGTAATGGGGTCCCAATTTGCTGTCACGTCAGGGTTGCTGGGAACATCAAAAGAATAGACACCGGAGGGCCAAATTCGATGGTTATCAGGATCCCCGGGATCGTTAACGGGTTTATACTCCTGGTGGTTGTGGTTTGTCATTAGTATCTCTACTTCAGAATCGTTGTCGATATCTGAATAGTGAACATTGAAACCCTTCCCCATGGGATTTGATGAGGTATACCAATTATCTATTGTATAGCGGTTCCATTGCAGATTTGGATTTGCTAACATCGCTGCCTGTCCCGGATTTTCAAACCAGGCAAGGGTATCACCCCTGATGTCACTTCCGTCTGGATTTCCCATCGGAATAAGGGTTCCCCTGGTCTGAATCAGGAATTGTGGAGCCACAACGTCAGGATCACCATCTTTGTCAACGTCAAAAAAGGAGGCAAAAAAACCTCCTCCATTACCGATCTCATAGGGACCGGAAAATCCTGAGGGGTAGGTTTCTAAATCCGTCTCCTTTTTAAACCACTCCACCCAGCGATACTGATCATCATCACCCCACTGCCAGTACCACATGTGGGCTTTGGTGGTCAGAAAGTCCTCAAGGCCATCGCCGTCTATGTCATAGAACTCGGCTGTGTGATATGTCTCAATACCGTAAGAGCAGTCACCTCCACCCACAGGGTCACAGGGACAGGTTCCATCAATTGCACCCTGATAAATGGTTTGCTTTACCCAATTGGCAGGGTTGCTAACATCCCCCCCCTGATTTTCAAGATAGTAAATACCCGCTGGACCGCAGGTGAACCATGCCCCGAGATAATTGTCCATGACCATTATGTCAGTATCACCATCATCATCCATGTCTCTCAGAAGCATATCGTTTGGAAAGGCAAAGGTGTCATTAACAATGGTCTGTTTCCACGAGTCAGGGTTTGGACCCTCCCAGGTAAACACGGCAACCGCTCCGTCAAACGTCGATAAATTAAGTGACTGCCCCATCAGTGATGTGCAAACAATTTCCTTTAGGCCGTCCTGATTGAGATCCCCAATGGCAATAAAGCCCGGTGATTTATAACCGGGGACATCGGGCACATGGGGAAGGGGCGTCTTGATACCGGTTACGGTATGACGGGTGAATTGTGCAGTAATTGAAGGATCTTCAGTAACCGTGACGTTTGATAGATCAACAGCAAAGAGAGGTGTTGAACTGAAACTCACGGTCAGAAACATGATGAGAAACAGTGCAGCTATTCTTTTCATTTGTATCCTCCTCTTATTAAAGTTAATGAAAAAGCCGGATTATTTTCGATTAATCATCGAAAAACCCGGCTATCGAAATATATTTATATGTTTTTTAACCTTTCAACCGTCTGCATTTCAAGAATAGTGTGAAATTTAGATGATATCTTGGTGGTGACAAGTACATTTATAATTTTAAAATATACCATACTAATAAATTTGATGTCAACCAACCAGACTATGGTTAAGGGTCCACCTAAACAACTGACCTGTGTGAGGGTTACCGATAAAATATGCCCTATGATTATTATTAGTTGGATAAAATACTATATAAATGATATATATCATACTAAGTGTTTTCTTGTCAAGCAAGAAAATATAAAATTTGCAATTACTAACAATAGTCTATATTTTCTAGATATTAAAACTATATAAAGATATGAAATGACACTATTCATTTAGTTTGTCATTGATAGGTTGACTTATAAAATGGAGTATGCTACTATAAATTAGTTTTATATCCAACCATTGAGGAAGAAGGTCATTGGACTATAAAAATTTTGACGAGAATCAATCATTAGCTATGCTTCTTAGCAAATCGACCAGGTCTTTGGGTACTAACCTCCAAAGAATTTTCAAAATCTATGGTTATGACATAACCGTCGAGCACTGGATGATACTCCTGGTGTTGTGGAAACAGAATGGTCAGACCCAGCAGGAAATTGCTAATATAATCGGGAAGGACAAAGGAACTATTTCCCCACAGCTTGATGGCCTGGAAAAGCGTGATCTCATTATGCGGTTTCAGGATAAGAATGATAAACGGCAGAATGTGGTATGTCTGACCCGAAAGGCCAAGGATTTGGAAAAGGATCTCATTCCCCTTGGATTTTTAAATAAGAAAATTGCACGCCACGGTATTCCCGAGGAGGACATGAAAACCTGTATGGAGGTATTGCGAAAAGTATGTAACAATTTGGAGGAAGGAAACGGTTTACTAAAACAAGTGGGAATTCAACCCCTCAAAGAATAGCATGTGGAGGAATGATACGAATGGCCCAGGAAAACAAACAAACAACTTTTACTGTTGATGAAGATCTCTGTATTGCGTGCGGCATTTGTGTCGATGCCTGCCCTATGAATATCCTGGCAATCGAGGATGATATCTGCATAATGACTGATGAGTCAAAATGTCTTGAGTGCGGTACCTGCATACGTGAATGTCCCCAGGATGCGATAGTGATTCCGGGAGTGAAACTGTCCGAGGAGAAGGAGAAAAAGGCTAAAACAAAAACTGCTCCCAGTAGCGCCTCCCGTAAAGACGACGCTGATACAAAGTTTACCCCGATCCTTCAGCATTTGACCGGCCTTCTCAAGGAAATCAAACCCGTGCAGGTATTTGAACATGAGGGTACGGACATAAAAAGCCTGAATGAATTCGACCTTGAAGGCCAGACCTGTTACTACCGGATGTACAAGGCGGACAAGCTGGAAAAAATAGGCATATCACGTATGAACTTTTACGGCTCGATGGTTGCTGACGTGCTTATAATTACCCCCGGCCCAGACTATGACATCCCCTATTATGTGATGGACTGGGATGAATCGGAAGGGCACATTTTTTTCATTTGCGATCTGATGCCCAGCGATGATGTGGGGAGAAACCTGGACCACCTTCAAAACTATTTTTATGAACAGCTTGATGATTTTTACTTCACCTACTCTGCCCTTGAAGGGATGAAACCGAGTGTATTTCACTGGGTGCGTGCCATTCACTCTCCCTACATTATTACCGGCACCATTGAGAAAACCAAAGATAATGTAGATCAACTGTTTCAGTGTGCAGTTGATTACTTTAATGTCTGGCTGAAGCTCTATAAAAATGCCCGTCCACAGGATCCCGGTTCCGATTACATGAAACTGATTCGGGAACGGCGCCGCACAATACGAGAACTGTACAAGGAAAATGATCCCGGAGTAGGGTCTCTCAATAAATTCCTGGGGGACCATATGGCTGAGGTCTCTCTGTCCATTATTGAACCATAACACGGAAAAGGAGAACATCATGACAACATCCTATAGATTTTACCGGTCACGCAAAACAGAGTTTGAATGCCTTAAGTCTCGTACCTGTTGATCTTGATCCGCAGCTTGCCCGTATTGAGGCAGAGGGGGGCACGATTGACCTTGCACTGTTCAAAGCGGACAAACTTGAGAAGGTCGTGTTGTGCACTATTAATATGCACGAATCGGGGGTGCTTGGAGTCTACGGCAATGGCCTGGCCGGATGATGATCACAACCTGCCGATATTGTGGTGTAACCTGACCATCGTACCGGAAGTGATGAATGTTCCTATATTCGATTTTGTTCCCATGATGGATATCGTTGTGTGGCCGGACTATGCGAAGAATTATGTTGCGGGAGTGAGTGATCTGCGTGCAAACGCGATGGAACTGTATGGAGAAACCGTTAGAGACAAGGCAGTAAATCTTCCTTCGCTTTCTGTTTATACCCTGTCTCCATATAGTCTTGTTGCAAACATAACAGATGAGGGGATTAACAAAACTCCAGAGGTGATGAAGGCTTACATTACTGAATACATTACATTATGGCAGAAGGCATCCAAGCTCAATGATGGTCCGGAGAAACAGTTTTTTCTTAAGAAAAAGGCTGCCACCCGAACCCTCATGAAGGCAAATGATCCGGGTTATCCATTTATGGTGAGTGTCTTTGGGGAAGAAAATACTAAAAAGGTGTTTGATAGTGTCTTTTAATACACGTCATTGCATTTTAACCATTCTTTCTATTGTTATAAACATCAACATTTTGTCAGAACAGTATCTCTTAGTACTTCACCACAGGGGGGAAACTAGACACTTCAATGATGTGTAATGGGATATTGTTTTCTCTCATGATCTTAGTGCCTAGGCTGTCGGCGATCATCCACTCAACGAATCGTGCCCGTGATGCATACATATTTTTATGATCTTCGTCTTGAGGATGTTCGTTTGCATTCAGTTCCAGTATCTCCGTGTATGCAGGTACGACCTTTCTCATAAGGTCCTCAAGGAAGGGAATATCTTTTTCTTGAAAGAATCCCATCAATCCGCACTCTCCCGCGTTTCCACCAAAGGTCCCTCGGCCTCCAATAAATTCATTGTAGTCTTTGAAGGAGTGTCCGTATTGATCACATACACCTTGTGCAACTGTTGCAAAAATGTTCTTTTCTCTCTGATGGGATTGCCTATCCTGAATGATAAGATCACTGTAAAAGACTATATACTTCCCCATTTCTTCAGTCTCTGTCATGTCTGTCATAATGAATAGTGCTGGAATCTTTGGATTCTCAGGATAGGCAACTACTTCGAAGCGGCTAATACTTCCTGGGCTACCATTGATAGTTCCCTTTGTAATGTGAAGAAAAGAGCAGGTCGCTTTTTCAAGAGTACCCCCGGATGAACCATATATTCGAGCAGACCATGTATCAGATTGAAACTGCTGCACCGGCCTGAAGGATGTAGCACCATTTATCTGGGTGTATAGCTCTTGAATCGGCAGTGCATATTCTTCTTTTGGATAAGGCATCTGATTTTTACACTCCATATTCATCAAACGAACTGTCAGTTTTTGATGTAACTCTCTCCTATTACAAACTCTTGTATAGCAAATATCTCCCTTCTAACATACTTCCCAACTCTTGACAAACCCAAATATTTGGCACTACTTAATCTACTTCAAAGGCAACTTCCTCCGAGTATGATTTCTGATTATTACAAGAATGGCAATAAATATAATGCGGTGCTCATAGATATATTTTAAATTACAACCTATTCTTTTCTTGAGATAATTACTAATCCTTGCCCTCTGCAAACATCTGAGTGCAGCAGATGCAAGACGTCATTGCTGGCGTGGGAAGGTAACCAACGAGGCTACGAATAGCAGCCAGGACAGACCCTCGTTGCGCAGTTCCGTCAGCTGTATGGGCGAAATACCGTCTACTACGATGCCGAAGAGCCGCACTGCGACCACGCAGGCGTTGAAGACCACTAGCACCCACAGGCAGCTGTACAGTCCTCCCGGCCGGGCCAGCCCGTAAGCAGCGAACAGGGCCATTCCCAAGAACAAAGCGCCGGGTCCCGCGCGCAGGAAATTGATAGACTCTGGTACACCGGATGCGCTGATGCCAAAGCTGGCGATGTGTTCTAGTGGCTCGAAGATGTAGAGATACGCCAAAAACGTGAAGATCAGCAGCGCGTAAGCCACGATGATCCGCGCAAACCAAAGCCGTACGTTGTACATAAAGCCTCCCTTTTGATAAGTGGATTATAGCAAATGCATAAGATACGTTTTGTATGGTGTCTCATTCCTGGTGCTTTGATTCTATAACATCCTACCATAGACCCCATCAATCAGAAAATCAAAATTATCAACACTACGATATGTTTCATACCATTATTGCCTACCGGAAAACAATTTACACTATTGCTAGAGACTAATTTTATGTTCTTTCAGCACCAGTCGCGTTATCGCTGGATGTTACAATTATCTTCATTGGTTATAGCTTAGGAATTTCGCAATACACAATCAGCTTTTTTTTGCGGATTATTAATATTCATGGTATCCTACACCCAACTATATATACTTATTCATAACTATTGCAGGACTTGCTTATGGAAAAACTGAAAAACAGAATGTTATCACATTTGGAGGAGAGATACACGATTAAG
>CAVVWZ010000083.1:0-13670 GCA_963752035.1 uncultured delta proteobacterium
CATTCCGCACGCGTACCTTCAACAGCCCCTTCGATCTCGTAGATGGAGAGCGTTAGATAGTAATCTTTTCCGCAGCATCATTTTTTAATAAATGGGTTGGTGCAAGACGGTAACCTGCAGGAAGCTTAAGCGTTTCCGACAGGCCACTGGATCGGTTATTTTGAAATGGTAATACGTAGCAGGGGTTGTATTCTTGACATCAAATTTGGTCAGCACATCCCCCGTACCCATGAAGGAACTTCTCACAGCATCTCTCATCAAAGTTAAGTAATTACCGTTATTTTTGAAATCATACAGTTCACTCAGCCACTCAGGCGTGATGTCCAAATAGGGTGAATCCAAGTTGCACCAGGGTGAAACAACATATTCCAGCGTATTGAGGTAATACACAACATAGCTGGGCTCTCTTCAAGTATTGCTTCCAATGGGAATTGTCAGTGATTTAACTTGATTGAGGTCGGCAAAGGCTGCATTACACTTGAATGTGGTCGCATTATAAAAACCGCGATCCAGAACCCCGTTGCCCCAGTAAATATAGTCATTGCCGACAGCCATTTCTCTGGTAAAACGAGCAATATTACCGGTCGTTGGGCTTGGCCTGGGAAAGCTTGATGTAAAGAGGGTGGTCTCAACACCATCCTCTAGTATGCCCACGCTGGAAACAACACGGTTGCCTGCGAATTGATGGGAAAGGGGCTCGGGCGGAGTTAAGCCGCGAACCGAATCAGCAGAGACTGCTTCAGCGAGTGCATCTATTACCATAATATCGAGGCCGCGTATCGCCATCGGGCGGCCGAACAAAAATGTCCCATTCGGCCCGTGCACCATTGACGATGGAACCCGCTGAATTGTAGAGATTAAGTGCCAGGAAGTAACCCGGCGCATCCGATTCAAGAAATTGGGTGGGCGCTAACGTAAACCCTGCGGGTAGCTCGTTCTCCTCAAATGCATCAATTGCAGCTTGATCCTTAAACTCCCACCTGAATAAAGACCGAACCGGGCGAGCCTTCACCATCTGCTTCGCTCGACACAATTAAATCCAGCCAGGGTTTATTGCCGGGATCATATACGTCTTCGGCATAGTCAAAGGCCTGCATGTTGGGAAAGAGTTTCTTCAGGGTATTTCTTGAAGCAATAAGATGTGTCTGCTGATTTGTTGATTGGCGTTGAGGGTATCGTGACAACCACCTGGCTGAGACCGTTAGCTATTGGGGCATTCAAGACCAGTGGTGCTTCATCAGACGCACTGTCGAGTTTGTTGTAATTGTCGACGAAGGTTGAAGCATTGGAGGTATGAAATGACACACTACCAGAGATGGTGGCC
This sequence comes from uncultured delta proteobacterium, assembly GCA_963752035.1. Lineage (GTDB taxonomy): Bacteria > Desulfobacterota > WTBG01 > WTBG01 > WTBG01 > CAVVWZ01. Next base: position 1,325 of record CAVVWZ010000083.1, read on the forward strand.
CCGGAGAAGTCCAGCGAACCACTTACCAATTCCGCTCCCCTTAATGATCGATCAGCTGAGATTGAGCTTTTAAACATTGCCGGCAGTCCATAAACGAAACTGAAAGAAGACCCGCTTTGCAAGGCACTTAAGAAGGGATCAATAACACTGGCGTGGGAGGGTGACACGCCATCGACAACATCAAGAACCGACTGCACAACTGTCCGTTTGCCGACGATTAACACGCCGCCATTCAGCAAAGATAAGCTATTACCATTTAGGTCAAGGTACATTGCGTGGGTGCCTGTTCCGTAAGTACCATCGGACGTAAGGTCTGGCCCCTTAATCACTTCGCTGATTGTGTCGCAACGTAACTTGGCAAGCAGAAAGAGGCCCTCTGAAGCATCAGTTGTTTGTGCCAACAACGCGGTTTTCACAGCACCAGCCAAATCAACATTCTCAGCAAGTTCATTAATGGCGCTAAATGGCTCGTTAAGTGCTGCATCACTGCCGTGACCATTCAACAAACCGGTGACCGCAGTTGCAGAACTGCCGGAAAGAAGGTCATTGATATCAACTGCAAGCACACCACGCGCATCCCCGGGCAACAAACCTGTTAATTCATTGACATTTTCGGCATGAGTCGTCGCAGGCAACTCACAATTGGCTTGAGCAGGTATCGACACGAAAAAATTACCGATCATTAGCAGCAACGAACACAAATAAATTCTATTGCTTTTTTTCATTATTCCCTTTCGTAAAAAATACTTTATAAAGCTTCTCGATTTTGCAACACCCCCCCCAATGTATTAATAATAGTAAAGAGAACATTTTTCATCATATATTGCAAGCATACAGCCAAAAAGATATTACAATGAAGAGCAACAGGCCGGGTGGGAACAAAATACTTTGAGATCATTAGAACATACAAAATGACTCTTTTAAGATAATGCTATAATCAACCTGATTTAATGATGTTATAAATCTTTCCTCAAGACTATAAGAGATTTTACTTTCCGAGCGTGTTCCGGATTTTTATGGTACATTTATCATCTCCGCGACACATTCGAGTAGGCTCTATAAGTTCACCTAGATTCTTGCTAACTTCCTCCATCTCAGCGTCTTCAATGGTGTTGCAAAATTCCATATCCAACCCCCTTCGTTTGCTTTCCTCTAAGAAGGGGCAAAAGGTGATAGAATACTGTACTTCATCTGATTTAATATGGTCATGTTGTGTCTGGAAGCCCAAAAACCTTTCTGGAATACCTGCAATTTTTTTAATTTCTTCAAAACTTTTATCTTTATACTTATCAATAGATTTTTTGTAGCCTTTCTTGAAAATAGCTTTAAAAATTTCAATACCTTCCTTCCCAAATCTTTCTTTTAAGACTTCGAAAACATCGAACTGAAAACTAAGAAAACTTTGACGAAGAAAACCAATCTGTTTCTCTAATGGTATACTTTGATCAATGTATATATCATTAACATCAGTATTCATTTTATACCTCCCTTTTTGCTAATGACACTTAATGTAATTATTTAACCCTACTATAACTCTATTCTGGGGATATTACCACAAGATATTAAGATGTCTATGATGAGTAATTCAACTCTAAAAAACAGAGGTCACACTCGGAGGGATTTTACTTTAACATCGATTTGGTAGTACAAACTTTTTTGGACCTTCTGAAAGGTGAGGTTTATGGTAGTGTTGTGAAGTTTTTGAGGAGAAATCGAGTCCACAAGATGTTGAGTATATGGAATTTACCTTTACGAATAATTTTTAGCATGGTATTTAAAAATATAGTTATAGTTAGAAAAGTACAGCTCTTTTCCCTTTACTCTAGGGCATTTCATGGAAGACATGAACCCCGCATCGTTGGATTATCGATTTTAAAATGATTGGAGTTTACTCATGAGATTTACTTCTAAGAAAATCTTTTGGTTCTTGCTGCCGATGGCTGTGCTTCTGATAGCAAGCCACGTGCTGGCCCAGGAACAATCCACGGGTGATCAAACCTCCGGTGCTAAAGAAGAAGTAACCGTTGCGGTACCGGATCTAGCCGAAATTATACCTTTAGCGACAGAATTAGCCGGGCGTTTGGTAGCTCTTGAAAATAATGTTGCAGGTATGCTTGATCTTTCTGCAGTCAAAAAGAAGTATGCTGGGATCGAGGCTGATCTGAAGAGGTCTGCAAGTTGGTTGCAGGAATTAAAGGATTCAAAAAATTACCGGTTCAAGCAGCTCGTGAATCTCAGAGAGGAAATCGAGCAAAAGAATATAAAGTTCGCAGAAACCAGCAAACCCCTAAACGAGGCAATTAGTCAGCTTGGGGATGTGGCGAAAAGACTGGCTGGCGGAGAAGAAACGGTGGCATGAATTTCAGTATTCGTTGCTCAAAGAGGGAGAGCTGAATCAACTCAAATCGACCTTTGTAAAGGCAGATGACACTATCGACACGGCACTTAATCTCATCCTTCCGCAGCTGGAGGTGATGTTGTCAGTACAGGAGAAAGGTGGCACTGTTCAGGAAAAAATAAACGCTTTTGCTAGCGAAGTAGACAGTCTGATCTTAGTAGGGCGCCCCAGCGTTCTGCTTGAAGCATCTCCCTCGATGTTCTCCCCCCAATATTATTCTCAATTCTCAAATGAGTTGTGGTACGCGGTGCAAAAAGGCCTTGATGAAATCTCATGGCCAGATAGCCGGTTCTTTGACCGACTGGGATGGGTTATTCTCCTACAGGCATTCCTTTCCCTGTTCGTAATTATAGCCATTCACAGAAACCGGCAGGTGTTGAATGAATCAAATCGCTGGAGGTTTCTTGCCGCACGGCCTTTTTCCGCAGGATTATTTCTTGGGACAATAGTAACCTTGCCGCTTTATGAATATGGAGGGATTCCAGACACGTGGCAACTGTTAAGAAGTATTATCGGCGGGATCTCCTTTGCCCGAATCGTAGGAGGCTTGATTGAAGCATCCTGGAAAAGGCAGTTTGCCTATGGAGTAGTGATTGTTTTGATTTTCACCAGACTAATGTATACGTTCAACCTGCCTCTTCCGCTTTTCCGGCTATACACGATTTTGACGGGAGTGGTCGGCATTTTCTTCTTTTTGCGGTGGGCCAGGGAAACCGCTCAACTAAAAGAATCAAACCTTTATACCTGGCTGCTTCGGTTAGGTTTTTTCTCTTTTGTCGTCATCATAATTGCGCAGCTTTGGGGTAAAGAAGCGCTGGCTGAATTTCTCTTTCTCTCTTCGATACTTTCGATAGCAGTTGTGCTGATTTTCATGTTGTTCACTTACATGATTCGCGGGGGTTTGGAATGGGTATTCCACAGTACTCCTCTCCGGCGAGTGACAGCAGTGCATAGCGATATTGATACTATCATTCGCGGAGTGGCGCTCTTCATTGACATTGCTATATGGGGGCTGGTTGTGCTACCCGCAATTCTTATGATTTGGGGAATTTATGCCAATTTGGCAGGGGCGACGAAAGGTTTGTTGGCACTTGGATTTAACCTGGGATCCCAACGTATTAGTGTCGGCTTGCTGCTTACTTCAGCAGGTATTCTCTATGGCTCATTTCTCATTTCCCGGATTCTGCAAAAACTGCTCATGGATGAAGTGCTCGTCAGGCGTCGTGTGGAAAGGGGAGTCCGGGTTTCAATAGGACGATTGCTTCACTATGTCCTCATATTCACAGGCTTCGTGTTGGCACTCTTGATACTCGGATTCAAATTCACGGAGCTCACCATCCTGCTGAGTGCCCTTGGAGTGGGCATCGGCTTTGGCCTGCAAAGCATTGTGAATAATTTTATCAGCGGTCTCATTCTCCTCTTTGAACGGCCTGTCAGGGTGGGTGACACTATCGAACTTGCCGGGAAGTGGGCTGAAATCAGGAGGATTGGACTCCGGGCCACAACCGTCCAGACCTTCGACCAGGCAGATGTGATCGTTCCCAACGCGGATCTAATCAGTAACCAGGTGACCAACTGGACCCTCAGCAATCGTCAAGTGCGGCTTATTATCCCGGTTGGTGTAGCCTATGGTTCCGACGTCCCCCTGGTGATTGAAACGTTGAAAACGTGCGCCGGAGGACATTCAAAAGTGTCCAAAACGCGCCCCTCTCAGGTGCTGTTCCTGGGTTTCGGGGAGAGCTCACTCGATTTTGAGCTTCGCGTCTGGGTACTGGATGCTGATGACAGGCTTCCGGTAAAAAGCGACCTCCACCAGGAGATTGACCGGCGTTTCCGGGAAGCTGGCATAGTGATAGCCTTTCCGCAGCGGGATGTCCACCTGGATGGAACCAAGCCGGTAGAGGTCAGGGTCGTATCCGAAGATCTATCCACAGATAAAAAATAAGCGCTACATGGCATGTACTAAAGAATCGTAATAACCATCAAAAGGAGGTTCCATCATGAATAAGACCTATTTGGTTTTTCCTGTTTTATTAGTACTTTTATGCGGTTGTCAGTCTTCCTTTGGTCCACGTGCCTTGAAACATACACACCCGGCTTACAACCAGGTTGTCAACAACACTCAGAACCAGGAACTATTGCTCAATCTGGTGCGATTGAAATATCGGGATACTCCTTGTTTCCTCAATGTTAACAGCATTACAGCATCCTTTGGCATGGGAGCTGAAATAGGGGTTGAGGGTGAATATGGGATAGACTGGAAGAGAGATATTGGTGATGGAAGGATAGTAAGGCCTAACATTGGTATGAGTTACTCTCAGTCCCCCACAATTTCTTACGCACCCCTCCATGGAGAAGATTTCGTTGAAAGTATGCTCACCTCAATATCGTTTATTAGGATCCTTAAAGTGGCCCGATCTGGATGGAGGCCTGATCGGGTTTTTGGCCTCTTCCTTGAGCGTATAAATAACCTGTACAACGCTCCGAGTGCTTCAGGGCCAACGCCTACAGAGGAGCCTCAATATAAAAAATTCAAACGTATGTTGGAGTTGTTTCACAAATTAAGACGAGCAGGCCTAATTGAAGCAGGCTTTGAGTTAGATGCAAATAACAGAAGCCAGGTCAAGCTTTTAATTGAGCCAGACTCCAATTATCAAAGCGAAATCGCCGAAATAAAATCTCTTTTTGGGGTTTCACAACAAATTGATTCCTTCAGTATCAATGCTGATTTCCTGTATGTTACAGACAATGAATTGGATATGAATGTTCGCTCAATCCAAAGCGCACTTTATTATCTTTCTCACAACGTAGAGGTACCGGAAAAGCACAAAGAGGCTGGACTTGTAACTATTACGAAGACCATGGACGGGGAGGAATTCAATTGGGATGACACACCGGCCGGTGCTATGTTCAGGGTACGGTCCACAAAGTGGGGTAAACCTGACAATGCCTTTGTTTCAGTTCCTTACCGGGGAGCCTGGTTTTACATTGCTGATGATGATTTGGACTCCAAATCGACTTTTACGCTTTTGAAACAAGTGTTCAGTTTGCAGGCAGGCCAGATAATGGATGCAGGACCGACACTTACCCTTCCGGTAGGTGGTGGTTAATCAAAGTCGATCAATGTAACAAGGAAAAGCAGGAAGGTTATTTTAATTTATTGGTTAATCAAATACCAGATATAGGGTTGTCCATTTGGAGGAAAAAACTTTGAGATTCTTGCAAAATCTGTAAGAGTCGCAAGAATGTAACATTCCACATAAATTGATCACTGGATGATTAGCTCAGTTAGATAAAGCGCTGGTCTCCAACACCTGACAGAGTAGCGAATAAAAGGGTTCATAAGTAAATAAATTACTTATGAACCCTTTTTTGTGTGGTGGTCAGCACCAGGATAGTTTATTCAACCCTGCGAAGCATGGGTGTATAAAACCAGAGGATTACAGCTGATATAAAACAGAGCAATCCGAATATGATAACCGTTGCCGGTTCTCCGGCATATTCTGCAATAAGACCGGCAAACAAACCACCGATGGGCATGAAGCCAAAATGGGTAAGGCTGTATATGCTCATTACCCGCCCCCGTAGATCATCGGAAACCAGTGTCTGCAATAATATGTTTGCAAGATTTATAATCAACAACAGTGCCACCCCCAAACAGAGCATTATCAGCAGTGAAAGGGGTATCCAGCGCACCATGGCAAAAATCACCAGTAGGATGGGCAGTAAAAACGTCCCTAATGTTAAAAGCTTGCCCTTGAAGGTGAAACGGCCAAGAGAAGCTATCAGTAATGCACTCAGCACTGCCCCGACTCCCCGGGCAGAGTGCAAAAGGCCGTTGGTTGTTGCATCTCCATCCAGTATAGTGACGGCCCAGGCAGGAATCAGTGTTGTATAGGCGAACCCGAACATCGCGGTTACGGCAACCAGGCACATAAGGGTCAGGATGACAGGTTCTCTCAATACATACCTTACGCCCTCTTTCAGGGAAGATAGGGCAGACGTTTGTTGGTGTGCTGTGTGGTTGGGTTTGACCTTCATGAGGAGCAGTGCAATGATAACGGCAATGAATGACAGCCCGTTCACCATGAAGCACCAGGCCGGGCCAAGCACCATATACACAACACCGGCTACTGCCGGGCCAACCACGGAAGACATATTAAAGAGGGTTGAGTTCAGGGCTACCGCATTGCTTATATCTTCCCGGTCAACCAGCTCTATCACAAATGCCTGGCGTGCCGGTGCATCAAAGGCATTGGCTAAGCCCAGCCCCAATACAAAAACCACAATATGCCAGGGCTGCACGATACCCGCGAAGGTAACAGCTGCGAGCACAAAGGCCATAATCATCATGCTGAATTGAGCTATGATAAGCAAGGTACGGCGGGGGAGACGATCAGCAATAACTCCTCCGTACAGCATAAAGATCCATGAGGGAAGGCCGAAGGCAAAGCTGACATACCCCAGATATGCCGGAGATCGTGTCAATTCAAAAACCAGAAAACTTTGGGCCGTGATCTGCATCCATGTTCCGAATAGCGAGATCAGCTGCCCCCCAAACCACAATCGATAATTTGGATGTTTCAGTGCCGCAAATGTCTGTGCTATTTTCATATTTATTATCTAATAGTATCGTAGGGATTCCTGATAGCCCGTTGGGCAAACGGTGCACTATAACCCAGTATTTGAACAATTAATATAAAAAAATCATTTTATTTAAATTAAAAAATGGCGTTGAATGTAATGATTCACGCCATTTAAACATTTGAAAAACTGCTTTGTTAACCGGACGTACAAAATTTGTGATGCTCGCCGCGCTGTGCGCGGGGAGCATCACAAAGCATCAATTTCTGGAACTGTTATCGAATGATTTCACGGAAAATCCTGTTTGCCTTCTCCATGCCAATAAATCTTCCAAGCATTTTACGGGATCCATCTTTTTCAGACAGCTGGTCACAGTAGGTAAGACTGGCTGAGGTTGTTTGGCTGAGGTGATCGGGATCTGTTATTTTTTCAGCAGCATCAAGCATATCAAGATAACAGGAAAAGTAATCCCACGCACATGCACAGGCCTTATCCAGTAAACTGTTTTCAGGCATTGCGTAAATAGTATAGTCTGTTACATAAGGGTCCATCCATTCTTTTGGTGTTTTTTGGGGGACAAGGTTATATCGTTTATAAATCGGTTGTAGGGGAGAGACATATTTTTCCTGATAGGTTTGATCATGAAAGAGAGGTATGAAATTCATATAGACAAAGGATTTCTTCTTCATACATGAGAAATCAACAGCAAGAAGCGGCAGATCGTAATCAGGTTCAGGGTAGATTTCGATTGCAAAGATTTCGAGATGGGGGATACGGATCGTGCAGCGCATCATGGAAACTTTTCTCGCCTTTTCAAAACACCAATTATACAGGTTAAGCCGAAACGTCCCCAAAAATCGTTTTATTTCTTTTAGGTCTTCGGGAATGGGGGTAGGCTCAAGGGTGTATCTCTCCTCCAAATGCGATAACATTCTGTTTTTCAGTTCTTCCATAAGTAAGTCCTGCAATTGTTGTGAATAAGTATATATAGTTGGGTGTAAGGTACCATGCATAGTAATAATTCGCAAAAGGAAAAAGCTGATTGTGTATTGCGAAATTCCTAAGCTATAACCATTGAAGATAATTGTAACATCCAGCGATATCGCGACAGGTGCTGAAAGAATATAAAAGTAGTCTCTAACAAGAGTGGAAATTGTTTTCCGGCAGGCAATTATATTGTATGATACATGTAGTAGTGTTGCTAATTTCGATTTTCTGATTGATGGGGTCTGTGGTAGGATGTTATAGAATCAATGCACCAGGAATGAGGTACCATACAAAACGCATCTTATGCATTTGTTCTAACTCACCTATCAAAAGGGAGGCTTTATGTACAACGTACGGCTTTGGTTTGTGCGGATCATCGTGACTTACGCGCTGCTGATCTTCACATTTTTGGCGTATCTCTACATCTTAGAGCCACTGGAACACATCGCCGGCTTTGGCATCAGTGCATCCGGTGTACCTGAGTCTATCAATTTCCTGCGCGCTGGCCCCGGCGCTTTGTTCTTGGGAATGGCCCTGTTCGCTGCTTACGGGCTGGCCCGGCCGGGAGGTCTGTACAGCTGCCTGTGGGTGCTAGTGGTCTTCAACGCATGCGTGGTCGCCGTGCGGCTCTTCGGCATCGTAGTGGACGGTAGTTCCCCCTTACAGCTGACGGAACTGCGCAACGAGGGTCTGTCCTGGCTGTTATTCGTAGCCTCGCTGCTTACCTTCCCACGCCAGAAATAACGCCTTGTATCTGCTGCACTCAGATATCTGCAGAGGAATGAGTGGGGTCGGGCCACGCTATCCTATTGTAATTAATATATTTTTATCTCTAAAAGAGTTGTTTTAATACCCAATATTGGCTTTTTCGATGCCAAAATGAGCATTTTTGAAGTCTTAGCTTTTGAAGTGTAACATGGAGTGTGTGTTTTTAGCGGCAGGTGTCTAAAAAAACCCCGCCTTGCCCGCCCCGTTAAATACGAAGTATATTTCACGGGGGCGGGCGGGCAGCATCACTAAAACTGCTTTTTTGAACCCAAAAATCCCATTATTGACCTACTATGAAGCCTATTTTTGATAATATTACAAATAATATCAATAGTTTAGCGTGGCCCGATCCCAATTTTTCCCGCAAGGTAAAATCACTTCTTTTTTAGCGGAAGCACGTTCTTGCTGGCGGTTCTCGGCTTCCCAGGTGCTTCCGCTTTGTCCAGAAAATCGGGTGATACATTCCATCGCTGCCCGTCATCAGTGATTACCGTAACAGTCTTTTTGTTATAGCGGGTAAGCATGCCTACCACCGGGGGACGTCCCTGAGGTTGAAATGTAACACGGTCACCGATTTTGAATTCTAACATATGTGCGTGTGCGTGCATTTGGTTTAAGAACTTAAGTCGTTCCACGATCCTGTGATTGAGGTCGATAAGCTCTGCTTCAGTAAGTTCGTCAATGTTGATCTTCTTCATTTCTCGTACCTCCGATCAAAGAAATACTGATCATCCTACCGTTTGACCACCAGGGCGACCGCTTCACCACCTCCCAGGCAGAGGGAGGCCACGCCTGTCTTTTTCTCCCGGCGGATCATTTCATGCAGCAGGGTGACCAGCACCCGGCACCCGCTTGCGCCGATTGGATGCCCCATTGCCACACTACCGCCGTTGACGTTCACCAGAGCAGGGTCCAGCTGCAGTTCCTTCAGTACGGACAGGGTGGATCCGCTGAAGGCTTCGTTGATTTCAAAGAGGTCCACATCTTTGATGGCCAGTCCCTCTTTGGCCAGGCACTTGGGGATGGCCCAGATGGGAGCTACCAGGACATATTTCATGTCGATGCCGTAGGAGGCCTGGGCACCCACACTTGCCATAATCGTACATCCCAGCTCTTCCGCTTTATCACGGCTCATTACCACCGTGGCAGCGGCACCGTCACTGATGATGGAGGCGTTTCCCGCTGTACCTACACCCCCTTTTTTAAAAGCAGGTTTCATCTTTTCCAGTACCTCGTAGGGGGTTTCCCGGACACATTCGTCCTTGCTGAAAACGGTTGGATCACCTTTGCGGCTGGGAATTGTTACCGGAACAATTTCAGCATCGAAATGCCCTGAAGTTATGGCCTGTAATGCCCGCCGGTACGATTCGGCTGCGTAGCGATCCTGCTCCTCCCGGCTGACACCGTATTTTTCTGAACAAAGCTCGTTTGAAATCCCCATATGAAAATCGTTGACCACGTCCCAGAGACCGTCGTGAACCATGTGATCCTGCATGGTGCCGGGGCCCATGCGGTATCCAAAGCGGGCTTTTTCAAGGTAGTAGGGTGCCATGCTCATGTTTTCCATACCCCCGGCAACCACAATATCTGCGTCTCCAAGCTGTACGGCCTGGGCTGCGAGCATCACTGCTTTGAGACTGGATCCACACACCTTGTTGACCGTGATGCACTCAGCCTCCCAGGGGAGACCGGCCTTGACGGCCGCCTGTTTTGCAGGGTTCTGTCCGTATCCGCAGGGCAGGACCTGTCCCATGATGACTTCATCAACGTTCTCCCTGGGTATGCCAGCCCTCTTGATAGCTTCTTCAATGACCAGGGCTCCCAGATCTGTTGCACCAACAGAACTTAAGCTTCCATTAAAATTACCCAGGGGGGTTCGAACTGCGCTGACGATGACCGCTTCTTTCATAGTTAAAACTCCTTTAGCGTTGTGCTGATAATCTTCTTAAGAGGTGGCTATAGTATTCCCGTGACAGTGTTCCCAGGAAATGTACCGACGGGAAATGCTGTTACCGGTTTCCTCTGATTCTGTGATAAAAAAGTATAGGTAAGCTCTGCTTGCGTGTCAAGGCTAAAACTGGCCCAAGATGGATATCCCTGGACTGATGGCTCTTTATCCCGGATTTCTGTTGACAAGTGTAAATCATGATGGAAAAATGCAGGAACTGTTTGAATAAAGAATCGATGGTTATCTTGATGGTTTTACCAGGCAACCCGGACTAGGAGCAAACCATGCGGGAAAGAATACGGAAGTGGACGGCAGATGGTCAGTTTTTCTATCCCTGGGAGCGGCAATTTGAAAAGCTGGTCACCCCGTTTGAAGAGTTTATTCACAAGCAAACCACCAGCGGTATCATCCTGTTATCGGTTACGTTCATAGCGCTTATAATTGAGAACTCTCCATTACGGGAGGCTTATGAGCATCTTATTCACACATCGTTTTCCATAACCATGGGGAGTTTTATCCTTGAGAGGTCCCTGGCCCACTGGATCAACGAGGGGCTGATGACATTTTTTTTCTTCGTAGTGGGCCTTGAAATCAAGCGTGAGATTCTGGTGGGTGAACTGGCTGATTTAAAACACGCTGCCCTGCCCATTGTGGCGGCAGTTGGCGGCATGGTTGTCCCTGCACTCATCTATAAGGCGTGTAATGTGTCGGGACCCTATTCCTCCGGCTGGGGTATTCCCATGGCAACCGATATTGCCTTTTGTGTAAGCGCACTGGTTGTGCTGGGCAGGAGAATACCACAATCGTTAACCATGTTTTTAGTTGCACTTGCAATTGTCGATGATCTTGGGGCAGTGTTGGTCATCGCCCTATTTTACACCAGCACGATAAATCTTAGTGCACTTGGTGTGGCTGCCGGTATACTTCTACTGCTGATACTCTTTAATCTGGTGGGGATACGCAAAAGTATTCCCTATTTTTTGGGTGCTATTGTAATGTGGTTTGCGCTGTTTTACTCCGGCGTTCATGCGACGATAGCGGGAATACTGGTGGCATTGTGTATCCCTGCCCGGGCACGCTACAAACCGAATCTGTTCAGTGAGAGGGTGTCTGAGCTGATGAGCAGATTCAGTGCTGTCCACCGCCCCGGGGAGACTATGCTTACCAATATTCAGCAGTATTCCGTCCTGAAAGGTCTTGATGAAGAACTCCATCTGGCAGAACCGCCCCTCCAGCGCATGGAGGGGACCCTCCACCTGCCTGTGGCACTGATTGTCATACCCCTGTTTGCCCTGGCGAATGCGGCCATCCCCCTGGACCTGGAACATTTTTCAACAACGCTGCTCCAACCGGTCTCTCTGGGTATTGTGCTGGGGCTGGTTATGGGGAAGTTTATCGGGATAACCCTGTTTTCATGGCTTGTGGTGAAAGCGGGTATAGCTGTGATGCCTGAAGGGGTTGATATGCGTCACGTAGCGGGTGTGGGTCTGTTGGGGGGGATCGGGTTTACCATGTCGATCTTCATTGCAGAGCTTTCTTTCAGCTCCAGCTATGAGATGCTGGTAACGGCAAAAACTGCAATTATCATAGCTTCTGTATTATCCGGTGTGCTCGGGTATTGCTGGCTCAGATTTTTATCTGCACGATAAATTGTGGAGTCA